>CABSAW010000038.1:0-14329 GCA_902475745.1 uncultured Oscillospiraceae bacterium | reverse complement strand
AAGCAGTTGTTGCCCAGCAAAATGCAAAAGCTTGCGGAAATATACAAGAATCTTGAAGAACAGCGGTGAATTGCAGAAAATTACTTGCTGGATATCGGGAAAAACAAATAATTAAACGATCATTCGGAAAGCATTTCCCGCATAATTGCGATTTCTTTTGCGTAGCCGGGCAGCTCATTGGGGGTTTCCAGCACCATGGGCAGCCCCTGTAGAGCGGGGTGATTCACGATGCGGCGAAAGGTATCTATCCCCAATGTCCCCTCGCCGATGCGGGCGTGTCGATCCTTCCGCGCACCGCAGGGGTTGAGACTGTCGTTGATATGCAGCGCCTTTAAACGGGTAAGGCCGATGACGCGGTCGAACTCTGTCAGAACGGCATCCAGATCAGCGCGGATGTCATATCCGGCGTCAGAGACATGGCAGGTATCCAGACATATGCCCAGCTTGTCATTCAGGTCTACCCGGTCGATTATTTCCCGCAGCTCCTCAAACCGTCCGCCGATTTCGGTGCCTTTTCCTGACATGGTTTCCAGCAGCACGGTTGTGTGGATTTCCGGGGTCAGAATGGCGTTGAGCGCATCGGCAATCAAGGAAATGCCGTTCTCAGTCCCCAGTCCGGTGTGGCTGCCGGGATGAAAATTATAGAGGTTGCCGGGGAGATATTCCATGCGCCGCAGGTCGTCCTCCAGCGTCATATGGGCAAATTCTCGCGTGCGCTCATCCTTGGAGCATGGGTTGAGCGTGTAGGGCGCATGGGCGACCAGCGGGCCGAAGCGGCGCTCACGGCATAGTTTCATCAGCGCTTCAGCGTCGGCCGGGTCAATGGGCTTGGCCCTGCTGCCGCGAGGATTGCGTGTAAAGAATTGCATCGTGTCGGCGCCCAGAGACAGGGCGGTTTCACCCATGGCCAGCAGTCCGGCAGAGGGTGAAAGATGACAGCCGAGATAAATCATATGACCTCCTAAAACTTACAACAAAAAGGTGGCGCAATCCGCCTTGCCGTTTTCAATGGTGAGAATGCCATAGGTGGGATGCAGCGAATCACCGATAGAGCCGGGATTCATGGTGTAGAGCGTGCCGTCGTAGTCCACCATGGGGCGGTGTGTATGGCCGAAGAGCAGCACGTCAGCGCCCCACTCGCGGGCGGTATACTGCGCGGATAGCACAGAGGCCTTGACATTGCGGGTATGGCCGTGCATCATCAGAATACGGACACCTTCAAGCTCCAGAAGGCGCTCCGCCTCGCTGAGATTACCCCAGTCGCAATTGCCGGGAACGGTTTCCAGCGGCAGCTGCGGAAAGCGGCGGCACAGCGCCTGCGTATCCCGCACGCAGTCACCCAGATGGAGGATCTGGCGGGGCTGGGTCAGCTCTACACAGCGGATCATGTTATCCACAGCCCCGTGGGAGTCGGACAGAACCAGTATTTTCATATTTGGGAACACCTCGCTTTGCCACTAAAGTCTACCATAAAGCGGTTGAAAAGTACAGGGTTCTTCGTTACAATAGAAGGAAAAGGGGGCGGTAGTATGACAGATGGGATCGTGGAAATTGACCTGCACGGGAAGAATGTGTATCAGGCGCGCCTGACCATTGACGCGGCGCTGCGGCGGGCGCGGAGCGGCACCTACCGGCTGCGGATCATCCACGGCTATCAGGGCGGAACAGCGCTGCGGGATATGGTGCGGCAGGAGTATACCGGGCGAGTGGCCCGGGTGGTGATATTGGATCAGGGACGCACCGATCTGGTGCTGCGGGAGTTTTAATCATGAAGCTGAAGATTGCACAAATTCAGATGACCGTAACGAAAGACCGGGAGGAGAATATCCGCCGCGCATGCCGCTTGGTGCATGAGGCGGGTGATGTGGACATGGCAGTGCTGCCGGAGATGTTCTGCTGCCCCTACGACAATGCCTGCTTCCGCCAATATGGCGAGGCGGAGGGCGGCGCGGCATGGCAGGCGCTCAGTGCGCTGGCGGCGGCGCGGCATATCTGGCTGGTGGGCGGCACTGTGCCGGAATTGGCAGAGGGCCGCGTATACAACACCTGCTATGTGTTCGACCCAGAGGGGCGGTGCGTGGCCAAGCACCGCAAAGTACACCTTTTCGATATCGATATCCGTGGCGGGACGCGGTTTATGGAGTCGGAAACGCTGGCGGCCGGCGACCGGGTGACCACCTTCCCCACGCCGTGGGGGATAATGGGCGTCTGCGTGTGCTTCGATCTGCGGTTTGCAGAACTGTCGCAGCTGATGGCGCTGGCCGGCGCGCAGGTAATTTTCGTGCCGGCGGCCTTCAATATGCATACCGGTCCGGCGCATTGGGAACTGCTGTTCCGCTGCCGGGCGGTGGATCAGCAGTGCTACATGGTGGGCACCGCAACGGCGCGTGATGTACACGCGGGCTACGTGGCATGGGGCCACTCCATCGTGTGCGATCCGTGGGGCACGGTGGTGCACCAGTGCGGCGCGGGGGAAGAGACCGCCGTGGTGACACTGGATATGGAGCGTGTGGCGGATATACGGCGGCAGCTGCCGGTGCTGTCGGCGCGCCGCACGGATGTGTATACGCTGCGGGAAAACCGGCTGCCGCCGCAAACGGAATAAGACGTAGATAAAGGCTCCCTCCGGGGGAAGCAGCGGAAGAAAACGCTGCGTCTCCCAGCGGGAGCCTTTTTTGCTGCCAAAGCCATTCCCGGACAACAAAAAGCGCCGTAGTACTACGGCGCTTTTTGTGTTACTTGGGAATTCGTACCGGGGTACGGGTTGCAGTTAGCGAGTGTGCTTTCTCTTTCTGCCAATCACCGTAGTTCCCATCAGCACGCCGCCGCTGACGAACAGCAGGGCGAACCACAGGGACAGGTTGATGGTGTCACCGGTCTGGGCGCTCTTCAGTACGCCGGTGTTCAGCTTATCGCCGCCGCCGGGCTGATCGGGGGTGGCGGGGCCATTGGGCTTATAATAGTAGAAGTTAATGACATTCTCGCCAACGCCGATGGTCATCGTTTCATAGACAGGAATGAGACGCCGATAACCCTTGACGGAGATGGCTGCCTCGGCGACTTCGGTGCCGAAGGTCTGATTTTCCACAACCTTGGCCGGGGCCACCGGCTTGCCGGTACCGTTCTCCAGATAGTTGACGGTGTACTTGAGGTCGGTGCGGATGGTGTAGTAGAAGGTAATCTCGTTCTTGTCGGCATTGATGGTGAACTCCTGCTTAGAGGGCTCGACCTTGTTGTAGCCGACGATGTCGATGGCCTTCTCGGTGACCTTGGCGCCGAAGGTCTGCTTGTCAACAATCTTGGGATCGTGCAGCTTCTTGTTGGTATCCTTCTCCAGATACTTGACGGTGTAGGAGAGGTCGGCGCGCTTGGTGTAGTAGAAGGTGATGACATTCTCGCCGGTGGTGATTTTAACATCCTTGGTTTCTGCATCCGCCGTGTAACCGTTGATGGCTTCGGCCTTCACGGTAACCTTGGTGTCGAAGGTCTGGTTTTCCACAACCTTCTCCGTGGCCAGCTCCTTACCGGTACCCTTCTCCAGATACTTGACGGTGTAAGTCAGGTCGGTGCGAGCGGTGTAGTTGACGGTGAACACGGAGCCGGTATTGACCTCAGAACCGACAGCGGGATACTCGGGGTTGTTGGTATCCAGCTTGTAGCCTTCGTACTTGTCAGCGGGAGCGATTACAGCCTTAATTGCGATCTTAGCGGGATCGTCATTAACCCACGCCTTACCATCGACAACAACCGTATCCTGCAGCGTTCCCTCGATGGTGTACTTGACGGCGTACTTAGTGTCCTGCGTCTGGTCATTGTCCTTGACGTAGTTGACGGTGTAGACCGTGCCGCTTTTGACCTCGGTACCGACAGAGGGATACTCGGGGTTCTTGGGATCCAGTTTGTAGCCTTTGTACTTGTCAGCGGGAGTGGGGATGCCGCCTGCGGCAATGGCAATCATGGCAGGGTTGTCATTAATCCACGCCTTACCATCGACAACAATCGTATCCTTATCCTGCGGCTCGTCCTCGATGGTGTACTTGACGGTGTAGCTGGTGTCCTGCTTCACAGTCTCGTCCTTGACGTAGTTGACGGTGTAGACCGTGCCGCTTTTGACCTCGGTACCGACAGAGGGATACTCGGGGTTCTTGGGATCCAGTTTGTAGCCTTTGTACTTGTCAGCGGGAGTGGGGATGCCGCCTGCGGCAATGGCAATCATGGCAGGGTTGTCATTAATCCACGCCTTACCATCGACAACAATCGTATCCTTATCCTGCGGCTCGTCCTCGATGGTGTACTTGACGGTGTACTTGGTGGGCTGCGTCTGGGAATTGTCCTTGACGTATTCGAAGGTGATGTTAGGATTAGTGCGGGTTATCCTATCCGTCGTTTTGCCATCAATCCTATAACCATCATACTGCACGGGGGGAGTTACATCGAGATGATCAGAGTAGTCGAGCTTGTCAGAGTATTGGTGTAGTACGTTGGTGGGGTTGCCCTTCTCCACATACTTGACCGTATAGGTGTACGTGTCGGGGGTATAGTAGAATATGACAACAGCTTTCTCGCCAATTTTTACCTGAACGGTTTCAGGGCTAACGCGAGTGCACGTATAACCCTCGACAGCCTCGGCATCGTCTTTAGTAAAGTTATGGGTGCCGGGTGTAGCGGGCTCGGTCTTGGACGGAGCTACAGTAGTATTGGTTCCCTCCAACAAATACTGAAATTCGATGCGTCCAAGGTCCGCAAATGCAATCTCACCGTCCAGATGCCAGCAATACTTCCCGCTAGGCGCTTCGTCCGTATAACTGGAAGCACCGTTGGAAATTGCTAACTGCTTCCATGTAATCTTAGTGACGTCAATGGAGCGGTTATACTTGTAGCGGTCGATGCTTTCCAAAGCATTTTTAATTTCATCTGAGCTTGCGCCAGACTTTCCGATATAGTTGGGGTTCGAATAGTCTGTTTTCACCCACTGCCACGAACTGGAAGGGGATGGCACATTCAGTTCGATTCTACCAATGGTATACCAACCATCACCATTCAAATGTAGGTCTTTAAGCTGCTCCTCGGTGGCTCCTGTGACCTTTGTATAGACATACACTTTCTGGGGGGAGTACGCGGTGGCGCGGGTGTCCACCTGCTGGGGAGCCTCCTGCACGGCGTTGACGTTCGTTTGATCATCTTTGTCTTGATCCTTTTTGTCCGCGCCGTCGCCGGGATTGTCCTGCTTGTCCGCATCGGGCTTGTCCGTCTTGTCCGCGCCGCCGTTCCCGTCGGGCACGGTGTCAGCGTCGGGCTTGTCGGTTGTGTCCGGCGTGTCCTTTGCGCCGCCGGTCACATTGGTCACGCCATCAGCATCGGTGTGTGTGTGTGTGTGTGTGTCCGGCGTGCCGGGTGCGCCATCCTGCCCGTCGGTCACAGGCGCCGCGCCGTCAGGCTTTTGGGCATCCGGCGCGCCCTGCGTGTCATCCGACTTGGCGCTGTCCGTCAGGTCGTTTGCCTGCACTTCCTGCTTCGGCTGCGCGGCACCATTGTCCAGCTGCGCGGCAAACGCACTGGTGGGCACGATGGACAGCAGCATGCACAGAGCAAGAAGCGTGGCAACAAAGCGTTTCTTCATGTTCTTTTCCTCCTCTGTTTTTTTGTGCAGCCTTTATCAAAAATCCTGCACTGGAGTGATGCGGCCGGGCCCGCCGACCCCGCCGCAATCATGGCATATAAGCCATGGTGTGATTATAGCACACTCGTTTATAAAAGCCAACAACAAAGCGGGAAATTTGTCAAATTTCGATAAACTGAACAAGAACTTAACAAGACAGGTGGATAGACTGACGATAATTTGGGCACGGCGGCGGGCAGAAGCACGGCCTGAGGGGAAAAAATGGGGGGCGGACGGTTGACTTTTTCCCGGCAGCCGCCTATACTGTTTGCCGCGAAGAGCTATACCGCAGTCTATCAGAACGGGGGAACGGACTATGGATTATTATCTGCTGACCCATCTGGCTGCCGATATGGGGTATCAGCTGGCGATGGCCGGCGCGGAGACCTTCCGGGTGGAGGACACCATGCGCCGCATCCTGAAGGCCTATGGCGTTGCCTGCGAGACCTTTGCCATTCCCAACTGCGTGTCGGTCAGCATCGAGGCGGCCAACGGCAAGCCGCTGATGGTGATGAAGCGCATCGGATATCACGGAAACGATTTGGAGAAGGTGGAGCAGCTGAACGCGCTGAGCCGCCGCATCTGCACGGAGCGCCCTGCACCGGAAACGGCGCGGCAGTGGATGAAGGAGGCGGCGCGGCGGTGCCGCACCTATCACACGGCGGTGTTCTATCTGGGAAACCTGCTGGCCGGACTGGGCTTTTGCATCGTGTTCGGCGGCACGCTGCGGGACGCCCTGTGGGCGGGGATGATGGGGCTGGTGATCGGATTTGTGAACCGGTTTACCTCCCGGCGGGAGGTCAACCCCTTTTTCAGCACCATTATCGCCGCGTTCCTCATGGCGCTGCCGGCCTATCTGGCGGCGGGGCTGGGGTGGCTGGATAACCCCAACGCCGCCAACATCGGCGCGTTGATGATCCTTGTGCCGGGGCTGCTGATCACCAACTCCATGCGGGATATCATCTATGGCGATACCAATTCGGGGATCGTGCGGATCGTGCAGGTGTTTCTCTCGGCGCTGGCCATTGCGCTGGGCACGGCGGCGGCGTGGCATCTGACGGCGGCGGTCTATGGCCAGACGGCCGCAGAGACGGTGAGCTGGCCCGCGTGGGTGCAGGCGGCGGCGGTGTTCGCGGGCTGCTGGGGCTTTGCGATCCTGTTCAATGTCCACGGCCGGGGCTGCGTGCTGTGCGTGGCGGACGGCGCGGCCACATGGATGGTGTACCTGCTGTGCGTGGCGCTGGGACTGGGCGTGTACAGCGCCAACATGTTTGCCGCCATTTTTGCCGCCGTCTGCGCCGAGAGCATGGCGCGGCTGCGGAAATGCCCGGTCACGCCCTATCTGGTGATCGCGGTGGTGCCGCTGCTGCCGGGGGCCGGTGTGTATTATACCATGTGTCTGGGGCTGGAGGGCGACCTGATGGAGGCGCTGCGCAAGGGTCTGGAAACGGCTGGGGTTGCCGGTTCGCTGGCGGTGGGCATTTTGCTGACGTCCACGGTGTTCCGGCTGATCTTCCGGCGGCGATATCTGACAGGGGAGTGAAGTAAAGCGGCTCCGCCATGGTGGCGGAGCCGCTTTTGGCTTATGAAGGGGCTTATCAAAAAGGGCGGGTCACAGCTCGCCGTACTCCGCCACCCATGTCCGCACATAGTCCACGAACAGCCGGGTGGAGTTGGAGAGGGCCTTCTTGTCCTTTACGCCGATGCCGATGGTGCGGTGAAAGGTCATGGGCGGGCGGCAGGCGGCGATGGGATAGGGGCTGTGGCGCACCATCAGCTCCGGCAGCAGGCTGATGCCCAGCCCCTCGGACACCATGGCGAGGATGGTTCTGTCCTCCCGGGCGATGTACTTCACGTGGGGGCGGATGCCCATCTCGTCAAAGGCCGCCATGATCTCATAGTCGTCGCCCTCCTCCAGCTGGATGAACGGCTCCGAGGCCAGCAGCTCGCGGGGGAACACATCGCCGCCGGCGCATGGGTGGTCGCAGGGGAGAATGACCTGCAATGCGTCCCGGTGCAGCTGATAGGTTTGCAAGCGCTTCACCGATGGCAGACGCAGAAAGCCGCAGTCCACCGCGCCGGTGGCGATCCAGCCCTCGATCTGGTCATAGAAGTCGCCGGTGACCACCTCAAACTCGATGTTGGGATAGAGCTGGCCGAAGCTCTTTAAGA
The DNA here is from genome assembly GCA_902475745.1 of uncultured Oscillospiraceae bacterium. GTDB lineage: Bacteria > Bacillota > Clostridia > Oscillospirales > Oscillospiraceae > Vescimonas. Next base: position 6,498 of record CABSAW010000038.1, on the reverse strand, counting down.
TCCGGGGCAGCCACTGGGCCGACACGCTGGAAAAGGTGGCGATCTTCACAAGGCCGCTGTCCATGTCCTTCAGGCCCTCCACCGTCTGCATCAGGGCGTGGTGGGCGCTGCACAGCTTTTCGATCTTGGGCAGCACCGCCCGGCCGTCCGCCGTCAGCACCACGCCGCCGCGGTTGCGGCTGAGCAGGGTGATGCCCAGCTCGGTCTCCAGCGACGTAATAGCGTGGCTGATGCCGGATTGGGTAAAGCTCAGCGCCTCCGCCGCCTTGGTGAAGGTCCCGCAGGAGACCACCTTTAAAAACACCTGATATTTGGAAATACTCATGGTAACACCTCTCTGCCCTCATTATACATTACAGGTGTTCATGAAATCAAGAGCAAAGATGCGTTTTACAGATGCGGAAATTCATGCTATGCTAGTAGCACAGTTCCACCAACTGTACCAATCTTTTCCATATGAGGGTCTTCCCCCCTCAAACCGCGCCCGGCCGCAGCCCCCTTGCGGCCGGGTGCGGTTTTTTGCGGCGCGCCCGGCGGATTATTTTTACTTGCGCTGCCGCCGGGCAGAGTGCTATACTGGGTTGGAAAAAGGAGCTGCTTTGGTGATGAAGGATATGAATCAGCCCACCGCGTACTACCATCTGCCGGGGCTTTTTGAATTTTACGAGCTTTACCGTGTGTTTCTGCCGCTGTTTTACAGCCACCGTGAATACTTCTACGACTGGTGCGCGATCGGCTCAATTTACGGTGCGCCGTCAGACTGTCTGTGGGGCGGCGGGCGCGTCGGCGCGGGGGAGCACGATCCCCGCGAGGTGCTGGCTTTGACCGGCGCATACGGGATCTCGGCCCGGCTGACGTTCAGCAATTCACTGCTGCGCAGCGACCATCTTTCCGACCCTGCCTGCAATGCCCTGTGCCGCCTGTTCGAGACGGCGGGCGGCGCGGAAAACGGGGTTATCGTCCACTCGGAGCTGCTGCTGGCGTATCTGAAGCGGAGATATCCGGGGCTGTACTTTGTCTCCTCCACCACCAAGGTCCTGACGGAGTTTCAGGCGTTTGCGCAAGAGCTGGCGCGGGAGGAGTTCCGCTTTGTTGTGCCGGATTTCCGGCTGAATAAGGCCTTTGACCGGCTCGGTGCGCTGCCCCAACGGCAGAAAGATAAGGTGGAGTTTCTCTGCAACGAGTGCTGCGCCTTCACTTGCCGCCAGCGGAGGGCGTGCTATGAGGCGGTCAGCCGGAGAAATCTGGGGGAGAGCGGCGCGGAGCACCGCTGCACCGCGCCGGGGGCTGCCGGCGGATACCGGTTTTCCAAGGCGATGGCCAACCCCGGCTTTATCGGTGTGGACGATATACAGAATATCTATTTGCCAATGGGGTTTTCTCAGTTTAAGATCGAGGGCCGCGGCCTTGGCAGCGCCCTGATTCTGGAATTCCTCCTTCATTATATGACAAAGCCCGCGTATCAGCTGCGGGTGCGGGAGGAGATCTATCTGGACAATATGCTGGATCTGTTCTGATGGGGACAGGCCCGGAAGCCCTGGCTATCGAAGAGGAAAGGAACGTATTTTAGTATGGATATTATTCAGACCCTTGCCCAAGAGCTTGATAAAAATCCGCAGCATGTGGAAAATGTGGTGCGTCTGCTGGATGAGGGGAATACCATTCCCTTTATTGCCCGCTATCGCAAGGAGCTGCACGGCGCCATGGACGATACCGCCCTGCGGACGCTGGAAGAACGGCTGGGCTATCTCCGCAATTTGGCTGAGCGCCGCGAGACGGTGAAAAAAGCCATTGATGAGCAGGGAAAGCTTACCGAAGCACTGGCCGCCGCCATCGACAGCGCCGCCACGCTGGCGGAGGTGGAGGATCTTTATCGGCCCTATAAGCAAAAGCGCCGTACCCGCGCTACCGTGGCCCGGGAGAAGGGGCTTGCGCCGCTGGCAGAGCTGCTGCTGGCGCAGGAGCGGGATTGCCCTGCGCCTGAGAAGGCCGCCGGGGAATACATCGACCCGGAAAAGGGCGTGGAGACCGTGGCCGACGCCTTGCAGGGGGCCAACGATATCATTGCCGAGATGCTCTCCGACGATGCGGAGATCCGCAAGGCGCTCCGGGGTCTGCTGATGCGGCAGGGGCATCTGCGGAGCCTGGCGACCGGGGAGGAGGACAGCGTCTATCGGCTGTACTATGATTTTGACCAGCCGCTGCCTAAGCTGGCCGGCCATCAGATATTGGCCGTAAACCGGGGAGAGAAGGAGGGGTATCTCTCCGTCACGGTGCTGCTGGATCGTGACGCGGCCCTTCCCATGATGCGCCGAGCGGTGGTCAAGCCCGGATCGGCGGCCATGGAATTTGTCAAGGCTGCCTGTGAGGACGCCTATGACCGGCTCATCTATCCCTCTTTGGAGCGGGAAGTTCGCTCCGCGCTGACCGAGCAGGCCAATGAGGGCGCCATCGGTCAGTTTGCCCTGAATCTGAAGCCCCTTTTGATGCAGCCGCCGGTAAAGGGCAAGGTCACCATGGGCCTTGACCCCGGCTACCGCATGGGCTGCAAGGTGGCGGTGGTGGACGCTACCGGCAAGGTACTGGATACCGCCGTGGTCTATCCCACCTATGGCGAGCGGCAGAAGAAAGAGGCCATCGCCACCCTTTCCAAGCTTATCGTCAAGCACGGCGTGGCACATATTGCCATCGGCAACGGCACCGCCAGCCGTGAAACGGAGCAGATGGCGGTGGAGCTGATCCGGCAGGTGAACGAGAAGGGCGCTTGCGTCAGCTATATGATCGTCTCTGAGGCAGGCGCGTCTGTGTACTCGGCCAGCAAGCTGGCTGCGGAGGAGTTTCCCCAGTACGATGTGAACCTGCGCAGCGCCGTGTCCATCGCCCGGCGCTTGCAGGACCCGCTGGCGGAGCTGGTGAAGATCGATCCCAAAGCCATCGGCGTGGGGCAGTATCAGCACGACATGCCCCAAAAGCAGCTGGACGAGGCGCTGGGCGGCGTGGTAGAGGACTGCGTCAACGCCGTGGGCGTGGATATCAACACGGCCTCGCCTTCTCTTTTGCAGCGGGTAGCGGGGCTGAATGCCACCACGGCGAAAAACGTGGTAAGCTACCGGGAGGAGAACGGCCCGTTTACCTCTCGTGCTCAGATCAAGAAGGTGCCCAAGCTGGGGCCCAAGGCCTTCCAGCAGTGCGCCGGCTTCCTGCGGGTGCCGGAGAGCCGCAGTGTGCTGGACAATACCGCCGTCCACCCGGAGAGCTATGATGCCGCCAAGGCGCTTTTGGGGCTGACGGGTCACACCATGGAGGATGTGTGCAGCGGCCAGATTTCTGACCTGTGTCAGCGCGTGAAGGACTACGGCGAGGAAAAGGCGGCGGCCGCTATGGGCGTGGGCGTACCCACCCTGCGGGATATCGTGTCAGAGCTGCTCAAGCCGGGACGTGATGTCCGCGACGAGCTGCCCAAGCCGATCCTCCGCACCGATGTGCTGGAGATGAAGGACCTGAAGCCCGGCATGGAGCTGACCGGTACCGTCCGCAACGTTATCGACTTCGGCGTATTTGTGGACATCGGCGTTCATCAGGACGGGCTGGTACACATCTCGCAGGTGTCCAACAAATTTATCCGCCATCCCTCTGAGGCGGTATCGGTGGGAGATGTGGTAAAGGTAGTGGTGCTGGATGTGGATGAGAAGAAAAAACGTATCAGCCTCAGCATGAAGCAGGCAAAGTAACCATAACCCGGCGGCAGTCCCGGTGTGTGCCGGGCATCTGGCGGTGCAGAGGAATCGCTGCGGAAAGGATGAAAATATGGAGTATAGTAAACGGATCGCTGACATGCGCAGCGGCGACGAGGTAGAGGGCTTCTATATCCTGAGAGGCGCCTTTCCCAAGACAACGGCGGCAGGAAAGCCTTTTCTGAGCGCATCGCTGTCGGACGTCTCCGGCGTGATCGATGCCAAGGTGTGGGACTATACCGGGCCTGTCGGTGTGGCGGACGAGGGAAAGGTGATCAAGCTGCGGGGAACCGTGTCGGAATACCGGGGCACACCGCAGATCGTCATTGACCGTATCCGGCTGCGCACAGAGGACGACCGGGTGGATCTGAGCACGCTGGTGCCGGTGGCGCCTGTTGATGCAGACCGTTATCTGGAACGGGTCAACGCCATTGTGGACAGTATGGAGGACGCAGACTACAAGGCGGTTTGCCGCGCCATGCTGCGGCGGCACCTGACGGATTTTCAGCAGATCCCCGCTGCCAAAAGCGTTCACCACGGTTTTCTCCACGGCCTTTTGATGCATACTGTGGATATGCTGACCATGGCGGACTTTCTGGCAGAGCAATATCGTGCGGTCATTGACCGGGATCTGCTGCTGGCTGGAACGCTGCTGCACGACTTTGCCAAGGCGAAAGAGTTTGTGTTCTCCGAGCTGGGCCTTGTGACCGGCTATTCCGTAAAAGGACAGCTGCTGGGTCATCTGGTGATGGGTGCGCAGGAGGTGGCCGATACGGCAGGGGAGCTGGGGATTTCCGAAGAGAAATCCACCCTGCTGCAGCACATGATTCTTTCCCACCACGGCGAACCGGAGTTCGGCGCCGCTGTGCGTCCTCTCTTTGCCGAAGCGGAGCTTCTCTCCCAGATGGACAGTATCGACAGCCGCATGGAGATTTACCGCGAGACGCTGGAGGGCTTGTCTGTGGGTGAATTCAGCGACAGGATTTTTGCGCTGGAGCGGCGGGTATATAAGCCTCATGAAGCTGCTGTTTCCCGCTAATGCTGGGTATGGTATAATAGACTATCGGAAAAGTCGCTCAAGGCATTGCCTTGAGCGACTTTTCAACTTGTCAAAAAACCTCGCCACTGGCGAGGTTTTGATTGCAGCGGACTACCTTATCATAGGAACCTGCATAGTTCTTAGTGTAGTATAAGAACTATTATCAGCATAACACGGAATTCGAGAAAAACATTGGAATTTCAACATTTTAAGACGTTTTTTCGGCCGGAGCTTCCGCCGCAAACTGCCGCCCCGTGTGGTCGATGGTGTAGGGAAGGGGGAGGATGAGCTGAGAGATAGGGACGATGGTATAGCCATCGTTGATGAGACAGGTTAGGATGGCGGGCAGGGCCTCCGGCGTGTGCAGTGCGGCGTTGTGGAACAGCACGATGCTTCCGGGCCGTATCTTAGAGGTGACCCGCTGATAGATAGTGTCCGCGTCGTAATCCTTCCAGTCCAGGGAGTCCCTATCGGCAATGACTTGAAGCCGTTGCGGCGTAAGGGGTTGCGGGTTCGTAGGTGATGCGCATCAGGCAAAATTTTGACCTGTAAATGGGGAGTTTGAGGGGTAGTTCAGGCACGGGAGAGGTCAAAATTGAGGGGGTGTGCGCGGGGAAGGTGGTTGAAAGATGAGGGCGGATGAGGTATACTAAAAATTGGGTATGGCGACGCCCCCTTGCTGAATATTGCACTTACATGGTCGAAGATGTCTTTGTTGCCTTGAATTACCAATGCCGCGGCCTACTTCAAATAAGTCAAGGTGATCTGACGCAGACGGCAAGGAAACCCCGTGCTGTTTTCTCATATTACTGCCTATTTGGATGCTCTATCTGCATATATCTCGAAGAAGTATATGCAGATAATTGGGATAGCAGCTTGTTTTTCTGCACATAATATGCTATAATTATGTGCAGAAAGGCTGGTGCTGTATGAGAAGATTCGATTACTCCTTTTTGAATAACGGCTTGCTGCCGGCAAACCTTGTGAACCTCACTTCCAATATTGTGGCACTCAAAACGATGGCAGGCGTGCGCAAGGAAGAATACACACAGATCTTCACGGAGCTGGAAGCTGTCGCAAAGGTGCAGTCTATCAAAAGCTCTAACGCCATCGAAGGCATTGTGACCAGCGACGAGCGTATCGCTGCCATTGTCAATCAGAACAGCGCCCCGCTGAACCACAACGAGGCGGAGATAGCCGGGTACAGAGATGCGCTGAGCGAGATCCACTTAGGCTATGAACACATCGACTTTCGGCAGAGCGACATTCTGCGGCTACACGAAATGATGATGAGTTTTGCGGGCTATGAGTACGGCGGGCAGTACAAGACGGATGATAATGTGATTTTGGAGATTGATGCTGACGGAAACCGCCGTGTCCGTTTCCGCCCTACGCCTGCAAGCGAAACGCCGAAAGCAATGGAACAGTTGGAACTTGCCTATCTGGATGCCCGAAGCGATGCGAATATCAATCAGCTTCTTTTAATTCCCTGTGTCATTTTGGACTTTCTCTGCATCCATCCGTTCCGGGACGGCAACGGCAGAATGTCTCGCCTGCTCTCACTGCTGCTTCTATACAAAAACGGCTTTGATGCAGGAAAATATGTGTCCTTTGAGGAGCAGATCAACAACTATAAGGCTTATTATTACGAAGCCTTACGGCAATCCTCGGAAGGATGGGAAACGAATGAAAACTCTTATTTCCCCTTTATTGAGAATTTCCTTT
>CABSAW010000037.1:0-14846 GCA_902475745.1 uncultured Oscillospiraceae bacterium | reverse complement strand
GTCGTTATTTTTCCGGCGCGCACAGCGCCAAGTGAACAAAGCCAAGGCCACCAGCGCGATCCCAAGGATCACCGCCAGCCCTTTCCAGCATTTACGCATGGCGTTGTCTCCTTCCCGTGCTCACACACGCGCATCACTCCCACTGGGGATAGAAATAAAGTACCGTGTCCGGCTCCATCTGAATGGGCAGATAGGAGCCGTGCTGCCCCTTGTCGATGGACAGATAGGTGTAGTCCTCAAAGGCCATGGGAACCTGCACGATGAAGCTATCGTGGATGATCCGTTCCGTCTCGCCGGGCTTGTATCTCTTGCCGCCGGTGCGGGTCAGATCCAGCATGATCACACCGGAGTATTCCCCGTTGCCGGTCAGTCCCCAGTCGCCTGTATAGACCTCCTCCGGTGTGACGAAGTCGCTTTCGTACCACCATGTAAAGGTGGCCGTGCCCCAATCGTCCTCCTGACTGCTGTTGGCGTGCAGCTCCAGAGTGGCCAGAGCGGGCTTATCCGTATGGCCATCCCACGCCCATACCTCCTGCGTCAGCTGGGAGCCGCTGGGGCACGTCCAGCCGATGTCGCTGCCGAAGCCGTCGTTCCCCTCCTGCGAGTAAAAGGTGAAGTCGTAGGCCAGCTTCCGGTCGTTCTCATAGTCGTAGGGCAGCGCCACGATTCCGGGAATGGGATACCAGCTCAGGGTATCGGAATGGCTGTCGGTCAAGAGCAGCTCCGTGGTATCGGTGGGGACAGACCCCAGATCGTTGGAGACAAACAGCAGGATCGGCTCGCCGCTCTCGCTGCGGTAGAGCACCTCAAGGGTCTCGTAGCCGCCCTTCGCCTCGTTCCACCGGACGCGGTTCACCGCCACGGTGGCGTTGGGGTCATGGGGCACCACGCAGAACAGGCTTCCGCTGTTGTCCACCACCCGCTCCTGCGGGATATCCCGAATAAATGTATACTGGGCGCACAGCCCCGGCGCCGTATCGTTGATCCAGTCCCGCAGAGGAACCGCCAGATCACTCAGCTTGCCGTCGATATCGCCGATGTAGGCCACCGCAAGGCGCTCGTCCTGCTGACGCTCGTCCAGCAGCTGCCGCAGCAGATCCAGAGAATCGTCGTAGGCTCCCGGCTCGCCGCCTATATCGCCGCCGTTCGTGCCGCCTGTTCCGCCGGTGGTCGTTCCGTCACTGATGTTGATGGTTCCCACGCCGGGTATCTCCACCTGACACCCTGTCAGCGGCAGCGCCATATCCAAGGCCAGCAGCGCCGCCACAAGCAGTCTGGTCAGGTTTTTTCCATTATTACGCATGGCATCGTCTCCTTCCCGTGTTCACACACGCTTACTCCGTCCACTGGGGATAGAAGTAAAGCACCGTTTCCGGCTCCATCTGAACGGGCAGATAGGAGCCGTGCGTACCCTTGTCAACGGCCAGACAGGTGTAGTCCTCAAAGAGCATGGGCACCTGAACAATAAAGCTGTCATGGATAAGCCGATCCGTCTCGCCGGGCTTGTGTCTCTTGCCGTCGGTGCGGGTCATATCCAGTGTCAGCACGCCGGAGTATTCCCCGTTAGCGCTCAGCGACCAGTCGCCCTCATAGACCTCTTCCGGTGTCGTATAGTCACTCTCATACCACCAGATAAAGGTGCCATAGCCCCAATAGTCCTCCTGACTGCTGTTGGCGTGCAATTCCAAGGTGGCAATCGCGGGCTTATCTGCATCTCCCCGCCACACCCACAGTCTCTGCGTCAGCTGGGAGCTGTCGGGACAGGTCCAGCCAAAGTCGCTGCCGTCGTCTCTATCGTTCCCCTCCTGCGAGTAAAAGGTGAAATCCATGGCCAGGTTCCTATCGTTCTCAAAGTCGTAGGGCAGCGACAACGATCCGGCAGTGGGAAGCCAGCTCAGGGTATCGCCATAGCGGTCTGTCAAACGCAGCTCCGTGGTTTCAAAGGGAGTCTTCTCCAGATCGTAGGAGACAAACAGCAGGATCGGCTGGCCGCTCTGGCTGCGGTAAAGCTCCTTCATGACCTCGTAGTCGCCCTTCGCCTCGCTCCACTGGATGCGGTTCACCACCACGGTGGCGTCGGGGTCACGGGGCACCACGCAGAACAGGCTTCCGCTGTCGCCCACCACCCGCTCCTGCGGGATATTCCGGATGAACGGATACTGGGCGCACAGCATCGGCGCCTTATCATTCATCCAATCCCGCAGCGGAACCGCCAGATCACGCAGGCTGCCGTCGATATCACCGATATAGGCCACCGCGAAGCGCTCGTTCTGGTGACGCTCTTCCAGTTCCTGCCGCAGAAGATCCAGAGAATCGTCGTAGGCCCCCGGCTCGCCGCCTACATCGCCGCCGTTCGTGCCGCCGCCTGTGCTGCCGCCTGTTCCGCCGGTGGTCGTTCCATCACTGATGTTGATGGTTCCCACGCCGGGTATCTCCACCTGACACCCTGTCAGCGACAGCGTTATCATAACAGCCAGCAGCACGATTACAATCAGTGTGGCCGGTCTTTTCCAGTATTTGTGCATGGCATTGCCTCCTCCCCGCATTTCATCACTATTTACCCCTGAGCGGGGTAAAATATAAGCTTTTGCTTGGGTATCTGTTGAATGGGCAGCCGCTCACCGCCGGCGCCCTCGAAAATATTCAGCCTCGGGGCAACATCGAAAGCCTCGGGCACCTGAATACGGAACGCGCCCTCCACCGAGGTGGATGCCTCGCCCTTTTTATACTGTCGGCCGCCGGTGCGGGTCATGGTCAAGCCCAGAAATTTCCCGCCGTCTGTCAGCAGCCAGTCGCCTTCATAAACCTCCTGCGGATCGCCGTTGTCCTTGCTATACCACCACGTGAAGGTGATCCGTCCCTGCTCCGCGCTATTGCCCCGGGTCAGGGCCATGGTGGCCATAGCGGCCTGCTTTTCATATTCGCCCTCCCACGTCCAGATATGCTCGGTCAGCTGCTCTCCCTTGGCGCCGGTCCACCGCACGTCGCCGCTATCACCGCCCCACTCTTGCGAGTAAACGGTAAAGTCGTAGCCCTGCGGCACGTCGTTATAGAAGTCGTAGGGCAGCGCCATCGCACCGTAAATGGGATACCATGCGATATCCCTGCCGGTGCTGTCCGTCACAACCACTTCTGTGTCGGGATAGGCTCTATACTGCATTTCGGCGCAGGCAAACAGCAGGATCGGCTCGCCGTTCTGGCTGCTGTAGAGTTCCTCTACGATCTCATAATGATCTGTTTTCGCATTCCAGCGAATGCGGTTCACCACGAGAGAGGCGTTGGGATCGCGGGGCGCCACACAGTACAGCTCGCCGCCGCTGCCCACCACCCTCTCCCGTGGGATATTCCGGATGAATGTAAACCGGCTGCACAGCTCCGGCGCCGTCTCATTCACCCAATCCCGCATGGGAAGCTCAAAATCGTCCGGGCCGCCTGCCGCGCTGCCGATGTACGCCGCCGCAAACAGGTAGTACGGTGCGTCCATCTCCCTGCGCAGCAGGTCGAGGGAATCGTCATAGTCACCCTCCGTGTTGACGCCGTCCACATCGTTGCCGTCAAGATCGCCGTCCGTATTGCCTCCGTTGTTTGGCAAATTGCCGTCCTTGATGTTCACGGTTCCGATGCCGGGGATTTCGATCTGACAAGCCGTCAGCGGCAGCGTCATCGTGAAAGCCAGCAGCACGATCACAATCATCGCGGCCGTTTTCTTCCAATACGAATGCATGGCGTTGCCTCCTTCCCGCGTTTTATCGCTCTTTACCCCTGAGCAGGGTTAAACATAAGCAGCTCGTTGGGAATCTGCTGAATGGGCAGCCATCCGGCGTCCTCTCCGCCCGCAACATTCAGCACCGGGACAATATCAAAGAGTTCAGGCACCTGCAGCATGAATACGCCGATGGATGATCTGGCGCTCTCGCCCTTTTTATATTGCTGTCCGCCGGTGCGGGTCATGGTCAGATCCATCAGTCGCCCGCCGTCCGTCAGCTTCCAGCTGCCCTCATAGATCTCCTGCTCATTGCCCTGATCCTCGAGATACCACCACTTGAAGGTGATGTTATTGGTGCTGCTTCCCTTGGTCAGGTTCATGGTGGCCATGGCGGGCTTATTCTCATAATCGCCCTGCCACGTCCAGGTGTACTCGGTCAGCTGATCCATCGTGGGAGCCGTCCACCGCACGTCGCCGTCCACATCGCCGCCTTCGAATTCGCCGCTGTAGTCGGTGAAGTCGTAGCCCATCGGCGCGTCGTTTTCAAAGTCGTAGGGCAGAATGGTCAAGCCGTAGATGGGGTACCACGTCATGGTCTTGCCCTTGCTGTCGGTCACGATAACCTCCGTGTCGGGGTAGGGACTCTCTCCCATGTCAGCGCAGGCATACAGCAGGATGGGCTCGCCGCTCTCGCTGCGATAGAGCACCTCAAGGTTGTCATAGTCCTCGTTTTGAGGATTCCACCGGATGCGGTTCACCGCGAGGGTAGCGTTGGGATCACGGGGCACCACGCAGAACAGGCTGCCGCCATTGCCCACCACCCGCTCACGGGGGATCTGGCGAATGAACGTATACTTGGCGCACAGGTCGGGAGCCTCCGCAAGGATCCATTCCGACAGGGGAAGCTCCAGATCATCGGGGCCGCCCGCCGAGCTGCCGATGAAGGCCGCCGCCACCATATAGGACGGCCCGTTCATCTCCTTGCGCAGCAGGTCGATGGAGTCATCGTAGTCCCCCTCGATGTTGACGCCGTCCACATCATCGCCGCCGTGATTGCCGCCCGCATTGCCGCCGATATTAGGTAAATTGCCGTCCTTGATATTCACGGTTCCAACGCCGGGAATCTCGATCTGGCAGGCTGTCAGCGATACCAGCATCGCCAGAGCCAGCATCAGACAGAGAATGCGGTGCTTTTTCATATCTTCCTCCTCTCGTCGGTCAGAACTTTCCGCTTGTGCTGGAGCCACCGCCGCCGGAGTGATCGCTGCTGCCGCTGTCGCTGTCCTTAGAGATCTTTCGGCGGGTCTCCGTGGTGTGGGTATAGCGGTCATACCGCTCCGTCAGGTTCAGGCCCTCGGCAGTCACATAGGCATCCGCCTCCGCGCCCTGACGGACGGTCTTCATTTTGCTCTTCAGGAACAGGCACACTGCCATCGCCAACACCACGCCGATACCCAACGCTATAGGCAGCACCTTCATCAGCGGCTTGCGGACAGGGTGTCCCTGCTCGGCACGGTCCAGATATTCGCCGCAGGCGGACAGATAGTCCTCAAAGCCGCCCTTCCAATCATTGTCGGCGAAGTTGTCCAGAAAGACCTCCGTCATCTGATGGCGTCCATATTTGTTCACCGCGTACTGGGCGGTGCCTCCGTCACGGACGAACAGATCGTAGTCACGGTCGTACATGCTCAGCATCAGCATGATGCCCTCACGGTTTTCGCCGATACCAAAGTCGTTGCCGTCATAGATGGCCACCGCCGCATAATGGATATCGCTGTTGTAGTCCTCGTAGTCGTCCACGGTGACGATGTACACGCCGCAGTTATACCGCCAGGAGATCTCGTCGGCCATCATCTCCAGCTCCAGCCACTCGTCCTCGTCCAGCAAGCCCACCGTGTCATAAATAAAGAGATCATCCTCGGTCTGCTCCGCCCATGCGGGAACCGTCATCGTCAATACCGCCAGCAGGGCCAGCAGACATGTCAGAATTCTTTTTTTCATCTCAGCCGCCCTCCTTACATCAACATCAGTATCGTCGCCGCGATAGCCGTCACCGGTGCGGCAATGGCGGCGAAGATGGCCCAGAACTTGCCCATGTCCGTAGGCAGGTCGCCCACCAGCTTGCCGGTCTGTCCATTCATGGCAAAGAGGAAGTCCTTGCCGTTCCACTTGGTGTGCAGCATCCAGACAGGCAGCAGCGCGTAATGCACCTTGCCGCGCCGCAGATTGATATTCCGACCCTTGGGGATACAGGAGCTGTACTGCGTGGTGGTGCGGTGCAGCGCGCCTTCCAGCGACGCGGCACAGCGTCCATCCGCCCGCTCGCGGCTCTGCTCCACCGTCACATCGTACTTATCCGCCAGGAAGCCCGGCAGATACGCCGTGGAAAAGGCGCGCAGATCCTTATAATTGTAAGGCTCGATGGAGTCCATGTGGTCGTCAGGCATCTTGCTGGATGCGTCCACCGGCACCTTCTCAAAGGCGATGGAGCCGCCGCGGCGCACGTCATAATGCTCTGTCTCGGTAACCTCGTAGTCGCCGCTCTCATAGACGTGGATGATCAGACCTTCATAGTCCACGCTGCCCTCTGCCTGTCCGTCAAACATCCAGAAGGGGACGTACACGCCCTTGATCTCCTCGATGTGGTTGCCGTTGGTAAAGGCCTTGGGCAGAAGGGGCTTGCCCTTATAATGGTTCTTCAAAGCCGCTACCGCGTCCTCCTTGCTGAGCTTGAAGGGGATCACATAGTCCGGCTTCAGCGCGCCGCTGAACTGGCCCGGCACCACGGTGGGATTGCCGCAGTAGGGGCAGGAGGTAGCGGCGGTAGACGCATCGCAGATCAGCTCCGCGCCGCAGCTGGGGCAGGAATAGGCCTTCATGCCGTCTGCCTCCGCGCCCCAGTCGCTGCTCAGGCCGGAGGTATCCCAGCCCTGTGCCTCCATCTCCGCTATTTTCTGGCGGTTGGCCTCCGCCTTTTCCTCCGCTTTTTCGGTGGCAGCCACAGCGGCGGCCTCCTTCTCTGCGTTCATGGCCTCAATCTGCGCCACATCATATTTCGCGCCGCAGTAGTCACATTCCAGCATACCGGAGGCGCCCACAAAATGGAGCGGGCCGGTACATGCCGGGCATTTATAGTTGGTAATTTGGGATGCCATTGTTCTCTCCTTTCCGCTGCGGGAGCGGCTTTGGGCCGCTCCCGTGGAAAATGGCGTTCAGATATTTATACGGTTAGTCAGGGTCAATCAAAGGCTGAGGTTGTACGCGCCGGCAGCGATCAGCTTGCCGTTGTCGCCGAAGAAAAGGGCCAGTGCGCACGCGTCATCCTCTTGGGCGTACCAGGTGTATACACCGCGCTGGTACTCCTCTTCATACCGATAGTCGGAGCAATCCACGCCGATATGTTCCTTCAGATCCGCATAGGTCAGCTTCGACTGCGCATCACCTTCAGTGAAGTAGTTCAGGCCGCCCAGATAGGTGAAAAAGGTCTCGTTCAGTACCTCCAGCGTTGCTCTGTCAGCGCTCACAGCCTGCACCTCGGCAGATTTCATGTCAACGCCGGGAAGCGCACCGCCTTTGCCGCCGCCACCGCCACCGCCGCCGCAAGCAGCGAGAGACAGCATCATCAGCCCGGCCAATACAAACGCAATCGATTTTTTCATGATAGATTTCCTTTCTTTACATCGTCATCTGTTATTCCGTCCAGCTATGGCAGTAGGAATCAGCGCAGAGGTGCGCCGCAGTTCTGGCAGAATTTCTCACCGTTGCTCTTCGCTCCGCAGCTGGGGCAGAAAGTGGCAGCACATGCCTCTGCCTCCGGCTGCTGGGGAGCCATCTGCTGAGGCGCAGGCTGCTGAGGCTGCTGGGGAGCCGTCTGCTGAGGCTGCTGGGGCTGCTGCGGCGCAGCATACTGCGGCTGCTGTGGGGCAGCGGCATACTGGGGCTGCTGGGGCTGCTGATAACCCTGCTGGGGTGCAGCATTATACTGGGGCTGCTGCGGCTGCTGATAGCCCTGCTGAGGTGCGTTGTACTGGGGCTGCTGCGGCTGCTGGGAATAAGGATTCTGATAGGGCTGGCGGGGCTGCTGGGGATAGCCGCCCTGCTGATAAGGATTATTCTGATAGGGGTTGTTCTGGTAGGGATTGTTCTGATAAGGAGCCGCCTTGACAGGGACGCCCTGATACGTTGCTTTGCCGAAGGCCAGCAGGGGGATGAAGATGTAGGGCAGGAAAATCAGTCCCGCCGCGAAGCCTCCGCTCTTGCCGAACGCCTTGGCCAGCCGAATCTGCGTCTGGATACCCAGAATGATATTGTAGATGGGAATCAGCAGCAGCAGGAAACGCATACCGCTGCCCCACGTAATATCATACATCACATACAGGTTGTAGAAGGGGACAATGGCGGCCCAGCCGGGCTTACCGGCCTTCCGGAAAACGATCCACATGCACACCAGAACAAACACGCACAGTACGAGAGAGATAATGGTGGGCAGCGGGTTATAGGCAGGGGGCTGGCTATAGCTGTAATAATCGTAATAATCGTACATGACATTCTCCTTTCACGTTCCACAGGTGTGGTCGATCCTGTTTTCCTTTACTCCATATCCTCCGCGGGAGCGTACTCCTCGGAGGTGCCCAAGAGAAGCTCCCGCAGAAGCTGCCGCAGGGCGGACTCGTGCTCGCCGTTGTATTCCGCCACGAGGGTCTCGCCCTCTCGTTGACTGGTGATGAGGAGAGAGCTTTCCGTCCCGTCAAGGACGATCAGATCGTCCGGCAGAAGCTGGGGCGGCTGGTGCCAGTTCTCCCGCAGGCACAGCTCTATCTCTGCCCACTGCTCCGCCGTCAGGGGAGCGTCTGTCCGCTCCACCCGTCCGCGGTCGCCCTCGGTGTCGATGCACCAGCCGGAGATGGTATACGCGCCGTCCGTCTCCTCCAGATCAAAGCGGAAGCCGTTGTCGTAAATTGGGGCGCTCTGCGACCAGCGTATGCTCTTCAGCGTGTCGCCGTCCCGAAAGGCGCTGGCAAACTCGTTCACCATGCCGTCACCGTCCATGATCCGATCCGTCACAAAGTGTTTATAAAGCCCCGACATCGCAATACCTACTACCGCACCGATCAGGAATATCCAGAGAAGCTTCCACTTCATCCCGGTCAGGGGCGGGGCGTGCCGCAGTTGGCGCAGAACTTGCCCTTATTCACCGTGCCGCACGAGCAGGTCCACTCGTCGCTGGCAGGCTTGGGCTGGCCGCACTCGGCGCAGAACTTACCGGTGTTCACCGCGCCGCAGGCGCACTTCCACTCACCGGCGGGGGCGGGCTTGGGCTGGCCGCACTCGGCGCAGAACTTGCCGGTGTTGCCGCCGTGGCCGCACGAGCAGGTCCAGCCGGCGGGAGCGGCCTGCTGTACAGGCTGCTGGGCGGCCTGCTGCTGACCCATGGCGAACAGGTTCTGGGCGTTCATGCCGCCGGCCTGACCGGCCATTCCCATGCCCATAAAGGCCATGGCGGGGCCGGTAGCCGTGTTGGAGGCCGCCATCTTCATGGCGTCGCCCTGGCTGCCCACCAGATGGGCGGCGGCGCGGGTGGGATCCATGAAGGCCGCGTTCCGCTGCAGCTCCTTGAGCATCTTCTCGTCTTCCTCGTCCGCCGTCACGCTGGACACGCCGAAGGAAACGATCTCGATACCCCGCAGGTCGCGCCACTTCTTGCTGAGGACTTCGTTCAGGGCGTCGGCCAGCTCCATGGTATGGCCGGGCAGCTGGGAGTAGCGGATGCCATCCTCGCCAATCTTGGCAAAGGCGGGCTGCAAGGCCGTCAGCAGTTCGGTTTTCAGCTGGCTGTCCAGCTTGTCGCGGGTATATGCCTCCGCCACGTTGCCGCACACGTTGGTGTAGAACAGGGCGGGGTTGCAGATGTGATAGCTGTACTCGCCGAAGCAGCGGATGCCCACATCAATGTCGATACCGGCTCGCTGATCCACCACGCGGAAGGGCACGGGATTGGCAGTGCCGTACTTGTTGCCGATCAGCTCCTTGGTGTTGAAGAAGTAGACACGCTGATCCTTGGGCGCCTCGCCGCCGAAGGTAAAGCGGGTGGTCATGCTGCTGATGACAGCCCGAACGCTTTCCGAAAACTCACCGGTGAACAGGGAGGGCTCGCTGGACATGTCGTAGGTGTATTCGCCGGGCACGGCGCACAGCTCCACGATGCGGCCCTGATCCACGATCATCATGCACTGGCCGTCGGCCACGGCGATGACGGAGCCGTTGGAAATGATGTTGTCGCTGCCCTTGGTGTTGCTGCTGCGGCCGGAGGTACGCTTCTGGCCCTTAACAGCCATCACGTTCTCAGGCAGTGCCTCGCAATAAAAGTATTCCTTCCACTGGTCGGCCATCACGCCGCCAACGCTGCCCAATGCTGCTTTAATCAGTCCCATAGTTATGTAATCTCCTTTTCTTTGTAATAATTTCTATCTATGAATGATTTGTTAATTCTTGTTCAACCACTGGCCGTTCCACCACAGGCCGTCCGACCGCTCGCAGTAGACGATCCACATCTGATGCGGGCCCTTTCCGAAGCGGCGCAGCTCCAGATAGTTGTTGTCGATCACGGTCACGTTGAACTCAACACCCTTCGGGCCGCCGCCCAGCGCTGCGAACCAGTCCTGATTGCCGCAGTCGTGGTACATGGGGCCGCCGAGGAACTTCACATACAGCTTGTTCAACGTTTCACGTTCGCCGTTGGAGTAGGTGGCGTCGTACTCGCATCCCATGCTCCATACACCCTCGCCCATAAAGTCGGTCACGCCATCGGCGCTCATGAATGTCAGCGTCAAGGCCTCGCCCGCCGTCTCCAGCGGTATCCTCCCGTCCGCCGTCTCGACCGAAGTTCCGACCCATGTCCCCTCCAGATACTGCCGATTGCCCTCGTAAACAGTATCGGGATGGGAGTAGGAGAAGCTGCCGGAGCCTATGTCGCCCCAGTAATCATCGTCGTCATCGGGCTCCACATTCCCCACCGGATCAACTCCGTCCACCGGATCTGCCGTATCATCGGGAGCGCCGGGCTCTGTGCCGCCGCCAGATGGCGGCGTGCCTGTGGTAATGTTGCCGCCGCTGCCACCTTGCGACCCAGTGGGGACAAACTCCACCTGACAGGCCGTCAGGCCCACCGCCAGCGCCAGAAGCAGCGCCAGCGCGATCCATCGCCGCTTCACGGCTCAAGCCCAGGGATCCTGGGCGGCCGGGATGCGGATGCCGCTGAGAGGACTGGAATACTCCCACAGGAACCACTCGCCGGTGGAGGGCTTCTGCCGCAGCTTGATGGGCCGGGGCGAATCCGCGCCGGGTGTGGCGATGAACAGCCGCAGATAGCCCGGTTCAATGTCCTGCGGACGGGGGTCGGGCAGTACATCCACCACATAGGGCTGCACGGGAACGTAGCTGTTCTGGGGCGTGGCGCCGGCAAAGTATGCCAGCGGCAGGTACTCCTTGCCCCGCAGACGATCCCGCAGGAACTGGCTGTCATAGGGGGTCATGGGCCGGGGGCCGCGCAGGAGGTTCATGGCCTCCACACCCTCGTTGGGATTTTTTACATATAGGTTCAATGCACACAGGAAGCCCGCCACCACCTCATCCGGGGTTTTCAGGGACAGGTTCCGAAATTCTGCCAGCGAAGCGGGCAGTGCGTTCAACGTTATTTGCATATCTCTGCCTTCCTTTCTCTGATTTCCGTACCGTTCGTCAGCTGTCGCCTCTCACGCTGCTGGAGAAGGTGGCGGCCGTGTAGTACTCGTCGCCGTCACGCACCACGAAGTACAGCACATAGTAGTCACCCTCGCCGTTGAACCAGCCGTAGGCGTGCTTTTCACTGTTCCAGCTCTTCTCATCCATGCCGGTATGGGGGATGCCGTCCTCGCCGCCCAGCATGGCCTTGATGTCGTCATAGGTCAAATTCGAGGACTTGGAGGAGCCCATATCCCACAGCTCCTGCCGTACCTTCTGCATGGTGGGCAGATCCGCCAGACCGGTGGCATCTGGATTGGACTTGCCGTACTCACCCAGTCCGTTGGTGGTGGTGCGCTCGTAGGGATAGTTCTCCGGCAGGCCGCCGTTGTCGCCGCCGCCCACGGGGGTGATAACGCTTCCGCCGCTGCCGTCATCGGGGATCAGGCTGGTGTCGATCTCAAAGGTATTGGCGATCTCCATAAAGGTCTTGCCGCGATAATACTCCACCGCACTCTCCGGCATGGGGATAAAATCGTCGTCCGTCCAGTTCTCGTCGTCCAGATGCCGCAGGTTGGCCAGCAGACTGATGGAGCCGTCCACCAGATCGGAGTCCACCTCGCAGCTCACATACAGCGCGCTGGTCTCGTCCACAGACAGGATGCCGTCCTGCATCTCGCCGCCCATGAACATACCGCGCAGCTCCAGACCGGTATCGTCATCCGGTACCACACGCGCATAGGTATCCGCAAAGTTGAAGTCGTTCTCGCCCTCCAGATACATGGCAAGCCACACCTCGCAGCCGCCGTTCCCGTCGAACACCAGCCGCGCCAGGATCTCGTGGGCGGTGTCGTTCAGCGCCTCAAGGTCGCCGGTGGCATCGGTGAGACCCGCCATGCCGTGCCAGTCGCCGCCGTACACCGCGGCGAAGTCATCCAAAGACATTTCATCTGCGCCGGTGTTCCCGCCGGTGCTGCCGCCGGCCTTCCGGAAGGTCAATTGCAGGTCAAAGCCGAAGTAGTCATTCACCGTGATCAGGCCGTCCTTCAGCGTGCAGTTGCAGATCGATCCGTCTCTGTCCAGCGTCAGGGCGCCGTCCTTATCCAGCTTCCACGCGATGGTCGTCGGGTCGCCGTCCAGCATAAAGCAGCCCGTACCGTCCTCTTTCAGCTCAATGTAGTTGTCACCCAGATCGTAAACATCGTCCATGGGTATCCACTCATCGAAAGACAAAACTGCCTCGCCCATGTACTTACCCACAACAGGATTGGTCTTGGTGCCGCCGGGCTTTCCCTTTCCGCAGGCCGTCAGGCTCAGCACCATCACCAGCGCCAGAAGTACCGCCGCAAGCTTCTTTGTTTGTTTCATCATGTTCCCTCCTGATTTTCAACTTTCTCTGTTTTGATTATTCTGCTTTTCCTTTATATTGGCACATCTCATCATATGAGACGGTTGCCGCATTCTGTGCAGAAGGCTCCCTCTTCTCCGCAGGAAGAGCACCGCCGCTTGGCGATATCCTGAGAACCTCCCTCATATATACCCTTTAACGCCTGAAAGAGCGGGTGATCCGGCGGCTCCACACCGGGCCTTGCCAGCATATAAACCGTTCCATCGGTGTCGCACAGGCAAAAGGCGTCATGACCAGCAACCTCCTATCCAAAGCCGCCATTTCATAGGCATCACCCTCCAAGCATCATTCCTGATCGTTTTTCATGGGTGTTTTCTCGCATATCGGCACGTCTCACTTGAGATGGCTGCCGCATTCAGGGCAGTAAACGGGAATCTTCTCATTTGTCGGCTGCCAGCCGCAGCGGCTGCACAGCAGCGGCTTTTCTGCGCCGCAGTTGGTGCAGAAATTGCCCTCGTTTTCTGTCCGGCAGGCGGGACAACTCCATGCTGCGGGCGGCGGCGTCTTCGGCTCGTTGGAGTAGGTCACGTCCTTCTCGCCGCACGCGGCGCCCTCCCTCGTCAGCCATCTATGGCCGCTGCCGTCGCTGTACCGGATGCGGAAGGCGTTTTCCGCATGGCTGAACGTCAGACCTTCGAAGGTCCCTGTCATGAGGATCCCCTTCTGCTCCTGCGTCAGCTTTACCGTCCCGGTCTTGTACACCCACATATCGGCCTGAAAATCTGGCTCGCCGTCCACAAGCACCTGTATGTGGGAGCTCTCAAACGGGTCGCTGCTCTCCACCTCCATGACGATGCTGCCATCCCGGCTCTGCCACGTCCCCGCAAAGGGGCTCTGATCCTCCGGCGTATACATCATGCCGGGGCCGTCCACCATACCGCCATTGATCATCGGATCACGTTTCTTGCCGCAGCCCAGTATCCCAAAAAGCATCATGACCAGCAGTACACCTCCTATCCAAAAGCGGTTTCTCATATGCGTCCCTCCCGACGATCCGTCTCAGGCGTTCTTCGCAGGCAGATCCGCCACCGGCTCGCCTCTCTCCTGCAAAAACGCGGCGCAATCCATGCACAGGTCGATATCCTCGCCCAGCAAAAAGCAGCGGTCACAAACCAGCCGTTTGCAGATCGGGCACAGGCTGAAATACTCCATTGCCTCCGTTGCGGCCCGCTCGAATGCGTCCTCCCGTTCACGCTGGTACAGTGCCTGGAAAATCACGCGCTTACCTTCGCTCTCCGGCTGCAAACCCGCCTTGGAAAAGCGCACCGGCTGGCTCTCCCAGAGGGAGCCGCATACCGCGCAGCGCAATGAAAACTGAAACCTCTCCATAGAAGATATGTCCTCCATGGACGCTTTAATGATGCGGCGCATTCCGGTTCCCTCCTTGCCTACATCGCCGTTTCTTTTCTGCCGTTCTTATGTCCGAAGTATATATACAGGTATATATACTTTTTAGCAATTTTTACTTAAAATGTCTATTACCCTAAGGGTGAATTTTGCCTGTATCCGCCAAAATCACCCTTAGGCGTAGACAGAGTGCACAATCCGAATCGCATCGGTTTGTGCACTCTGTTCATCATCTTCATTATCTGTTCAGCAGCTCACCGCTGCGGCCGCAGCTGGCAAACAGCTCAATATATACCTTCAGTTCATCGAACGAATCCACGCCCAGCTTCCGGTACAGATTGCGGTTATGGGTCTTTACCGTGCTGGCGCTGATGCGTGCCAGCTCGGGAATATCCTTGACGGTATAACCGTCCATATAGTATTGCAGGATGGTGCGTTCCGTGCCGGTCAGCGTATTCGCTCGCTCCGCGAAGCCGCACAGCCGCGCCTCCACATCGGGCGGCAGCGCACCCACCGGCCGCTCCCGGATCATGGTCAGCAGCTCGTCAATTTCCGGAATACCGGATGCCACCACCTCCGTTGTACCGCCCCTGACCGCCGCAAGACTCTCATTGATCGGTTTGACAAAGCGGCGGGACAGCACGGTTGCCGCAACCAGCATCGCCA
>CABSAW010000036.1:0-14853 GCA_902475745.1 uncultured Oscillospiraceae bacterium | reverse complement strand
TAATGGCTTTGTCCCAATAAACGCTGTTGCCCAGCGCCTTATAGCGGGCGCTGTCAGACGCGCCGGGGATATCCGTCCAGCCGTCCGGAAAGCCCTGTAACCGTTCGCACTCCAACGGAGTCAGGCGGCGGATGAGATAGGCGCAGGCTTCTGCCTGCTGGCAGACGAGGTCGGTGGCATCCTTATGCTGTCGGGCGCTCTGGGTGCTGACCACCTCGCAGTCCTTGAATTCATCCACCCGCTGACGGGCATAGACCGCGTGGCGATCCATAGCAGTCAGCGTATAGGCAAGCTCTTCCTGACAGCCGAGGCCGTTGCCGCCGTTCTGCGGCTGGCGATCCACGGTATTCCCGGCGATGCAAATAGTATCAGGCTCCTGCTCCACCAGCGGCACATTGTTTCCGCCTGTGCCGTAACGGGCTGACATCGTGGGCGCTACCTTGTGCGGGCCGGTGTAGCGGCTGTCGATGCCGTGATTTTCATATACAAGCGGCTGATGTCCATGCTCCTGCGCCCGCAGCGTACCGGACACATTCTCCGAGCATTCCATGACATTTCCGCCCTGATCGTTGAGACACAGGACAGACGGCATACAGTTCCCACTTGCCGAGCCTTTCAGCGTAGGAGCCAACTCCTCGCCGTAGCCGATGCTTCCGGCAGACGCTCCGGCACCGGCAGAAAAGCCAGCGGCTACAAAAGTCTGCTGCTTCATGCCGGGACTGGCCTGCAGCGCAGCTGCAACGTTGTGCAGATCCCGCACCTCATCCCGCTGATTGGCGGCAAAAGCTGTAATTTCTCCTTCATCCGGCTGCGTCACAAAAGTTTGCATTTGCATATTGGTGGTTGCCATCAGCGCGCCGGACACGCCGTGCAGATCAATGCCCTCGTCCCGCTGGTTGATGTGATAAGCATCCAACCCAGTAGGCTGACCATCCGGCCGCATAAGTCCTGCCTGTATCTTCAGTGCACGCGCCAGCTTTTTCGGCAATTCCTTGCCGCGTTCAGATGCTCGGCGCAGGATGCCCATGCAGGCTTTCGGGGACAAATAGTATTTGATCGGCGGATCTGCCTGCAAAATCTGCGACAAGGAAGATCCTTTTGCGTCGCTGGGCGACACCCCAGTATTGAGCGTCGAGGCACCGCCACGCCAAGGAGAAATCATCTCCCAATAGGATTCGCCCAGCAGATTGCCATGACCATGGGTAAGGTCCAGGGACATGAACGGAATCGCACTTAACTCGGACAATTTCTTCGAGGACGATCCGGAAATCTTCGCCCTTGGGCGTTCCGCTGGAAAAGGCTCCGGGGACGTTCTCCCACAATAAGTATCGAGGTCGTACATGGATATCTGCTCTGCCTCGTAATTGGTCTGCATATCTCATCTCCTTTACCAGCCTGACCTGCTCCATAAAAAGGCCGGAGCGTGCGCCGGCTAATCCGGCTCTCGCTCCGGCCACGGACAGGTCCTGGCACGGACTGCCGCCGCAGATGATATCCACAGGCGGCAGTTCCGCGCCGTTCAGTTTCGTAATGTCGCCCACATGGATCATGTAGGGAAATCGCAGCTTTGTGACCTCGATAGGGAAGGCTTCGATCTCCGATGCCCACACCGGCGTAATGCCGCTGCGGATGGCAGCCAAAGGAAAACCGCCGATGCCATCAAATAGGCTCCCCATCGTCAGCACACACTCACTATTCATTTTACCGCCGCCACCACCGTACGGGTCATATTCACCGCACTTTGGGCGGTATACACGGCAGACATGATGTTGGCTTTTGTGGTGGTGTCCAAGCCAAATGCCCCTGCGATACGGGGGATCTCTCCGGCCGAGAGCATCAAGCCAAGCCCCAGCAGGGCATGATCCTTGAATACCATCAACCCTGCCACAAGGATGGTCGCCTGCAAAAATGCCGTCAGGCATAGGCCGATGACCTGCTTGCACCACTGGATGAAGCCGTCCCCATAGCCTCGCGGTACGCTGAACATATACAGGCTCCCCACGGCGATTTGGATGAGCAGGATGCCGCCGCGCTTGAGATTAGCGAAGAACACCTTGATGACCGCGTAGGCCATAAGTGCAAGGCAGAAGATAACCATCAGTCCGCTGGTCACCGGCCCGAAGCCCCGCAGTGCGATAGACGCGCCTGCCGTCAGGCTCTCCACGGCGTCAAAGTCTACCAGTGCTTCCTTTGCCACATCTCCTATGCTGCGTGCGCCATAGCCGGTGATGCCTGCGGTCAGATCCGCCTGCAGCGACACCGCCAGCGCGTACAGCTTCACCGGCACCTGGGTAAAAAGGGAGACGGCCAGAAAGCCTTTCATGGCGTTCAAAGCCGTCTCTTTTACATTGCCCCGTCCTGCGGAGTATTCCACGCCGGTCTCGAAGCAGGACACCACCAGCCCTATGGCGTACAGCGCCCAGCCCAAATAGGAGAAGAACAGCACCACGCTCTGCACCCAGCTCATGTCAAAAAGCTCTGCGCCCATGCTGCCCATCTCCGCGAAAAAGTTGCCGAGAAAGCCCACGATCTGACCGTAGAACCAGTCCACGATCTGGCCCAGAACCGTTTCGGCTACAAAATCCCAGATAAATATTTTACTTCACCTCCCGCAACTAAAAAAGCACCCTGCCGCAGCAGAGTGCTTTCCAGTGGATATTTAATTGTTATGTTCTCCCTTGATGCCGAAAATATGGTACATATAGTTGGTTCTGGCATCGGCAATATGGTAAATCAATACAGATTCCTCCACAATGCGGTAGATACAGACATACTTCCCAATGAATAATGCCCGAAAGCCATACCGTCCCAGCAGTTGGGTCTCTTTTAAAACGCCTAACTGGGGAAAGGTTTCCAGCTTCCTTACCGAAGACAATATCATTTTGGCAAATTTTTCCGCAGATTGCGTACCGACTGTGTTTTTATGATACAGCAGCAAATCCCTGTATTCCAGTTTCGCTTCATACAGCCATTCAATCCGCATCCAAGACCTCCTGCGTCAGGCGCTCCATATCGTCCATAGAGGAGGTTTTTGCTCCCGCCAATCGGGATTGTTCCCGCTGCAGCAGCATATACAGAAGGTCAAGCTCTTTCTCCCGCTTCTCCCAGAGATCCATCGGGACAAAAACCATCTCGCCGTCGCCGTTCCGTGTCAAATAGATAGGCTCCTGTTTTTCCTTCGCCAGCCGAACCATTTCGTCATACCCGTTGCGCAGGGAAGTTGCCGAACGAATCATCATTTTACTCAGCTCCTCTCATTGCTTAATTATGCCTTTATTATAAACGAATTATTCCTGCACGTCAAGAAGGACTGCTAAACTTGGGGTATCACGCTTTCTTTTTCACATCGTCTGTTCCCACGCTTGGTCGGCAGACTGGTCCATATCCTGAAACACCTCCAGATAGTCAGACACCGCAGTGGACAGCACCTCATAGTCCTGCCGGGTACGATGATACACATACCAGTCTACTTTCCCGGAGTCATCCCAGATGTGCGGCTCCACGCCGTTTCGAAAGTTGTGATTGGCGGTCATCTTCAGCCCCAGCAGGTCTGAGAAGCGAAGGCGCAGGGTGTCCACCTGTCCCTCGCTGCGGTTGAGGATCGTGATCTGCAGGGCATTGTACTGACTGCCGATCATGCCTGTGACGAATTGGATCTTTGCCCGGTTCATCTCACCCAGACGCACATAGCAGGCTCTGTCCACATAGGTGGCTTCGGGAGAGCAGCTCCCAACGATTTTCCGAAGCTCCTGTTCGTAGAAGGTTATCACCTCACACCCCTACAATGTCCCACACATACAGCGGCGCGGTGAGGGTGAATACCAGACAGGCGAACAGGATGGCGGGAGCCGTCCATTCAAACTGTCCTGTTTTCCGATAGTCAAAATAGCTTGTACCCACCTTCACAAAGAAAAACACCGCCAGGATCAGGTCGATGGCAGGGAATACCACGTTGTTCACCACCGTCTTGATCTGCCCGGATGCCGTCTGCCATGTACCCTCCACCGCGCTGGCCACATCGCCGGTGCCGGTGGCATAGGCCGCCACGGAGAACAGCCAGCACAGCAGCGCTGTTACACCCAGCAGCACTGCGGCGCGTTTTACCGTTTTCATCGTCATTCCTCCTTCACATCGTCATTTCCTGTGTCATCTCCGTCTGCTCCTGCCGCAGCTGCGCCAGCTTCTCTGCCGCCCAATCCGGAATGCACTCGTCCCGGATAACACCTACGAACTCACTGCGATTCCAGCGGGTCGTTTCGCCATCCACGAGACAGGTGCAGAGTACAGACCTCCCACGGGCGTGGGGCAGACAGCCAAAGCCGCTATGGGCCAGCCAGAGCTGGTTCTCCGGCTGCCAGCAGTCCTCCCGCAGTGTGTCCGGTGACAGCACCAGCACCTTGCCGGTGAAGTCCTGCTCTCCGGTATCTGGCAGGCAATGCTCCGCACCAAACAGGTGCAGCCGCGCCAGCTCTCCACGATAGTCGCTGACAAAGCCGTCCAGCACGGCGGGATGGCTGTTCACCACGAAGGTCAGGCGGTGTCCGCCGTCGGAGGGGATGAGTATCCTCCGGCTCCACTGCTTGTTGACCTCGTGATACCGCCCGTCATAGGCATGCTCCTGCAGGGTATTGGCCAGCACGAAGCCCACCCGTTTGTAGCCGTATTGGTCGATAACGCTTTTGGCGCAGCCGTCCTTCAGGTGCATCCCATCAAAATCCCGTCGAATCGCCAGCTCTATGGCCCCGGCGCAGGCGCAGTTGGCGCGGAAGTTGGCGCGCCACAGCTCCAGCTCGCCCCGTTCTCGCGCTTCCTTGGCCGTGTAGGGATACATCCCCTCATTCAACGGCATAGATCACATCTCCCTCCGCCAGATGGTGCGCCAGCTGTGCCGGACAGCAGCCGCAGTTCAGCAGCAGGATCAGCACATCGTCCGGCACCGCGTCCAAGTCAAAATCCTCGTCATCCATGTCGCATTCCGCGATGCACGGCGCATGGCACACAGCCGTCAGCACCTCCACAAGCTGTGAAGCCGCTTCGCACAGTCCCGCCAGCGCGTCCACCATCTGCTCCGCCGTCATCTTCTGGGGCATCAGCAGGATCAGGCTTCGCGTCATCTGCGCGGACAGGTCTGCGCCGTCCAAGCCGTGCTCTGCCAGTTCTTCCGCGGGGATGGTCAGCCCGCGCTGATCCAGTGTCATTTCGTTTTTCATGTTCATTGTCCTCCTATTTCATGTAAAGGCCGGTGGGGGATATGCACCAACCGGCAGGCTTTTCCGTTGCTGTCATAATCGTCAAAGAGCGTCATCTGCGGCGCGAAGATCCGGGGATCGTAGTTGGTCATGATGTATTCCGCGTAGATATCGTTTTTCTTCTTGGACTGGCTGTTGGGGCGCTCCACCTCGTAGATAAAGAAGTCATCGTACAGCTCGCGGATATATGCGCAGTTGTTATAGGACACCATGGCGAATCCCTTATGCGCCGCCAGCGCGTCATGGAGCCGCTGGTGGTCACTGCGGGGAAACTCCACCGTGTAGCACTCCGCCTCATAGTAGGGCGGGTCGCAGTAGATCACAGTCTGGGGATCGTTGCGGGCGGCGATGATGCTCTCAAAATCACGGTTTTCCAGCGCCACATCCTTCAATCGGCGGGAACACTCCCAGATCTCGTGGAAAAAGCGCCGGATGTCGCAGGATGCCGTGCCATAGCTGCCGCCGCTGCCGTTATAACTGTAACGCTGCAATTTATAGAACGCCGCCGCGCGGCGCACATCTCCCAGCGCCGCGCGCTTCAGCAGCAGCCCCTTGACCTCCGCCGCCTGCAATGCCGGGAGCATGACCTCCGCCAGCTCCAGCTGCTTCTGCATATACTCCGCGGTGAAGTCCTCACCCTGGAGGAACCGCAGCAGCACATCAAACTCATCATGGGCATTGACGGGGAGAAATTCCAATTCCCGCACCAGCTCCAGCGGGCGGTACTTCACGCAGAAAAACAGGTTATACAGGTCGTGGTTCAGGTCGTTGTAGGTCTGCAGGCAGCCCTTCGGCACGGCGGTGTTTAGCGTGATGATGCCGCTGCCGCCGAACACATCCACCAGCGTTTGATAGCGGGTGGGCAGCAGCATCTGAATGGCCCACATGAGCTGCGCCTTGCCGCCCACCCATGGGATGAGCTTTTTCGTGCGCTCCTTCATTCCCCGAATTTCTCCAGCGCACGCTCCAAGCCGCTGATGGCGGCGTCCAGTCCCTTGCGCATCTTCTCCAAGGTGCGGATGGTGTCATAGACTTCGGCGGCGGTCTCCGCGTAATAGTAGCCCCGCTGGTCTGCCGCGATGGGAACGGTATCCCGGCGCAGGCGATTTACCCGCTTCCGCAGCTCGTTGCCGCTGATGGCCAGCGTCCGTTCCAGCTCCCGGCTGCTAACGGCGTTTTTTCGCCCCTTATATCCGTTCTCCAGATATCTGGCGATGGTTTCGTTTGTCACTGTCATGCTCCTTTCCGGCGGCCGCTCACCGAAAAGGGCGCAAAAAGAGGGATCGCTGTCCCTTTTCGGTAAGCGGTCCCTTTGTTATCGTTGTTTGTCTGTCAGCGGCGGCACTCTCTGCGGCCGCAAGGTCGGGTACGCCTTGCCGCAAAAAATACAGCGGCGGCAATTACTGCCGCGATAATGCAAATCGCTTTTTTCATAGTGTTTTTCTCCTTAATCTTGTAGTCTTTCACACACCACCACATACCGCTGTCGCCCACCCGAAGCATAGGGGTGGCAGGTCAGCAGGGTCAGCAGGTCGCGGTTTGGCTGGATCTTGATCTTCTCCGCCTCGTGGGGCTGGATGACCTGAATGTCCGTTACGGTGTAGGTCAGCGTTTCCCACAGGTTGGTGAGCTGCACGGTATCGCCCACCTGCAGGCGGTCGATATGCCGGAAGTAGACCGCGCCTTTCCAACCACGGTGGCCGGCGATAACGCAGTTGGTGTTGTCGCCGCCGATGGGCGCGGAGGTATTGCCTAACACCGCCGCGCCTGCGGCAAGGTGGTCATCGGACGCGCCCAAATAAACCGGCATAGTCAGCTCCATGGCTGGGATCTCCAGCACGCCGATGATCTCGTCCTCGATGCCGTAGGCGGTCAGATCGACGGCGGGTTCCTCGCAAGCTTTGAGGTCAACAAAGCCGGATTGCTTTTCAGTGTAGATACGCTGATTGTAGGCTTGTAGCTCTGCCCGCAGTTCAGGGCACTGCTGCTCCGGCTCATTACGCTCAACCAAGAACTCCTGCACCGCTGCATCTGTGTCGGCTTGCAGCCTTTGTCCCGTGAACACCGGCCACAGTATGACGCAGATGCCTGCCACAGCCAGCAGCGCCGCCAACACAAGGGCGGTCTTACGCATGGCGATGCCTCCTCACTAAAAAGTATCCGCCGCCGACTGCGGCCACCACGCCAAGGCCGATGCCAAGACCTGTAAGGTAATGCTGCGTCCAGGAGGATGCCACAGGTTTTTCTGCGGCGGCAGGCGCTTCCTGCTCCAGCACATAAGGCACCCGATGGCCCCGCACCAGTAAGCGGTGGGTGTTGACGCCGAAAGGTGTACACGTCACCAGCGTCACCAAATCTTTGCCGTCCTCGATTTGCAACAATGATGTGTCCGTTGGCAGTACAGTAGCGATATTGTCCACCTGATATGCCAGCACCTCGCCCAGCACATGGATATAGAACATATCGCCCACTGCAAGCTGCTCGATGTCCGAAAACAGTCTGGAGCTCGCCATGCCGCTATGTGCCGACAGCACCGCGTGGGTGCTGCTGCCGCCTACCGGCAGAGATGTGCCGACCACATGGCCAACTGACTTTTCCAGCGTGTCCGCGTCCGTGCCGTGCTGCACGGGCAGATATACGTTGATTTTGGGGATGTCCACATAGGCCATGACACCGCCCACCGTGAGCTGCTGGGCATACGGCAAGGGAGGGGCCGAAGCCCCTCCCTCTGTGATGGCCGCGCCGGACAGCATGGCGTTGTACTGCCGCGCCGCCTGCCGCTGCTGTTCTAATTCGTCATCGTTGCTGTCCTCAATGGCGGCGGTGTAGGCGGTCTCAATGTCCGAGTGGTATTTCTCATTCAAGAGTTCTCCCACCAGCGGGTAAAGCATCAGCCCCAACGCCGCAACGCCGCAAGCCGCCGCCAGTAGCCAGCGCTTCACTGCTCGTTCTTGTGCTTACGGCTGCGGATCACGATAAACGCCGCCGCGCCCAGCAGAGCCACTCCGCCAATAGTGAACATCCACGTACCATAGCCGCCGGTCTTGGGCAGGTCGAAACCGGGATTGTTGACCACAGTCAGCGGCACGATGGCGTTGCCATCCGTCATGGTGGCATCCTTGCCGTTGACGGTGGCGGAGGCGGTCAGCAGCTTGGCGCCGCACTGCTCGCAAGCGCCGTTTTCCTTAGTGGTGATGACGATCTTGACCGCTTCCTTGAGGAGAATGTAGCCCTTGTCGGTGGCAGTCTCAGTCAGGGAGTAAGTGTCATCCTCCAGCCCCTTCACCACCACATGACCCTGCACGTTGGGGACGAAGGTGGTGGCGTCCGCTTTCTTGGCGGCAAAGCCCTTGGCGTAGTACACGCCATCCTTCAGGTCGGCAATGATGTAACAATCGTCGGTATCGTTGTGCAGCAGGAACTTTACATTCTGTGCGCTGCCCTTGCCATCCGAAAACTGCTTCAGTACATCCACGCCGTAGGTGTAGGCATGGCAGCAGTCCTCCAGCGTGTCAAAGTAGGTGTTATTCGTTCTGCGCCACGTCAGCACGACCTCATTGGGGTTGTCGGTATCTCCCATCTTGGCATCGGCGGTCAGGGTGGCAGCGTAGGTGATACGCATGGTGCAGTCGGAATAACCGCGCTTGACGCTGTCGGTATACACGGTGGCCGCCTCGTTGATCTCCGCCAGACCAGCCTCAGTCATCCGGATGGTCATAATGTTCTGTGCATCATCATAGGCCACGGTGAACTTGCCGGAATCCTCGCCCCAGGTAGTGATTTTGTCGGTGCAGCCAGCGTCCTTAAAGAACTCGATGACCACATCGTTCTTGTTGTAGCGGATGCCCTTGCTCAGCGTGTCAACATAGGTGTACTCGCTCAGAGAAGAAGCCTTGGAGGTAATCGTGGGCAGGGTGCTAATGATCTGATAATCCACCGTGTCGCCCACGGATGCGGTAGCAGTATGCCCGTAGCCGTCCTTGATGTCGGTCAGGCTGCCGGTGTTCTTGCCGGTGGAGTTTTTACTCTCACGGACGGTCTTTTCGAGGTCAGGATTGCCGGTCTGATTCTTGGGGTAAACGGTCACATCGTAATTCCACGCCGCGCCGTCAATGGTGGTCATGGGCAGAGACACGAAGAAGGGATTGCAGGTGCTGGTGACATTCTCGGGAACGCGGGTCTCCACCACCAGATACAGGCCCTGCTCAAGATTTTCCGCGGAGGTGTGACCATCTGCACCGGTTTCCGTCATAGCCACGCCGCTCTTCACATCCGTTTCCAGCGCATTTTTCACGGTGGTGGCATTGGCGGACAGGGCAGCGGACAGCTTGTTGTTCAGCAGATCGGAAGTGTAGTAGTTTTTGCCGTTTTCGCTCTTGTGGGCATCTGCGGCGGTCACGCCGATGGCGGACAGCACGGCGTCCGCGCCGTCAAAGCCGTACAGCACGCCTACCTGACGCTGGCCGTCCACCACCTCATTATTCATGGCGATGTCGGCCACGCGGAGGTAGGTAAACTCCACGCCCTGCACGGCGTATTTTGCCAGCTTGTCGATAACGGCATCGTCATGCAGGCCGGTGCTGACATAGGATTCCGCGTCCCACGCGCCGTCCTTGCTGGCCATGGTGATGTCGTACTTATAGATGTTCAGGGACGCTTTCTTGCCGGGGTCGATGGTCGGCGCAGAATCTGTTGCGGCGAACGCCGTGGCCATCAGGCCGATGACCATAAGCGCCGACAGCAGCAGCGCCACTACGCGATGGATCTTTTTCATGTTCAGTTGTTCTCCTTCTTGAATTCAGATTTTTTGCAAAAATAAACACCCATGCCCAGCATGAGTGCCGCAAACAGGATGGGTGCAGCGAAGCCACGACCGCCCGTAAACGGCAGCACAAAGTCCGCATTGTTGCAGAGGGTCACGGTAATGTCCGGCGCGTCCGCCGTCAGTGCATCCACCGATACCGGTTCGGGCAGCAGGGTATAGCCTGCGGGTGCTTTGACCTCGGTGACGCGGTACTTCGCCCCAAGCTTGAGATTGTCCCACTTGGCTGCGCCGGTGCTGTCAGTGGTGGACTTGCCGATTTCTGCCCAGCTTTGACCGTCTGTGGACATCTCCAGCAACAACTCCGCCCCGGCAAGCGGCCCGCCTGTGGCGTCGATCTTGCGGATGGTCAGACTGCCCTTGGTAGGCGTGTTCTCACGAGTGACCTTTACATGGAGATTTTCGCTGGTCAGGCTGAATTCGTACTTGGTGTTGTCCAGCAGATAGCCGCTTACGGTGCTGATCTCCTGATAAGCGTACTTTCCGGGCTTCAGGTCGAAGAAGGTCACCTTGCCGTTGCCGTCGGTGGTGCCATCCGCGATCTTGCTGCCGTTGGCGTCGAAGAGCCGGTACACCACACCGGCCAGCGGCTGTCTGGTTTCGGCGTCTACCTTCAGGATCTCGATGCTGCCCTTGGCCAGTGCGTTGGTACGCTGCTCGGTGATGTGCAGCGCCGATGTGGAGATGGTGTCCGTGTATCTGGTGCTGTCCACCACATAGCCCTCCGGCGCGCTGATCTCCTGATAGGAATAGCTGCCCAGCGGCAGGTCGCTGAATACCGCCCTGCCGTCCGCGCCGGTGGTCACGTCGGCCACTTTATTGCCGCTGGCGTCAAACAGCCGGTAGGTGACGCCTGAAAGTGCTGCACCAGTATCGGCGTCCACTTTGTTGATGGTGAGAGAACCCTTCTCCTCCACGATGTTGACCTTAAAATGCACATACGCCCACACGGGGTCGGGCAGGGTGGTCAGCGCGGCGCAGGCCTGATAATTGCTGCCGTTGCTGGGCTCCAGCAACACGGACTCCGTGCCCTCCACGTCCAGCGAGTAGCCGTAATCGCTGCTGACGCAGCCGTTCAGCTGCGCTCCGGCCTCCTTGGTGGCCGTGACCGTCAGCACGTTGCGCCGCTGGCTGATGGTCACACCGCTGATGTTGGCGCGAAAACGATACTGCGACAGCACGCCGTTGGTGTCGGTGGCCGTCCCGGTGTACTGGCTGCCGTCCCACGTCAGTTGGATAGCATTGCTGTCCGAAAGCTGATTGCGATACCGCACCGCAAAGCTGGGGATCGTGCCGTGCTGCATGATGCGGTCGATGATGATGTCATACGCCACCGCCACATCGTCGCCGGCATAGTGAAACAGCTCCTTGCAGGTGGTGTCATACAGCGTGTAGGGGTACGTCGTGCCGCGGTAGCCGCAGACGAACTCCCAGATGATGGCCTGCGTCGCAAGCTGCGCACAGTCCGGGTGCATATCGAAGCCGTAGTTGCCGCCATAGCCGTAGGCCATGGCCAGCGTCACGGCGTACCGCTGGTTCCAGCTCAGCCCGCTCCAGCTGACGGAGGAGTATTCGGCGTCGCCCTGGGGCGAACGCACAGCCGGCTCCATGCAATAGGCGGGCACTGTTGCGCCGGTATCGTCCCGCGTGAAATATTTCAGCTTCGTGCTGGTAAATGCACCCCATTGCGGCACGGGCGTTTTGTCCTCATGGTAACGGTACTCGTTACCGCCGCTGATCGTGCCTGTGACCGTGGCTGCGTGGGCGGTCACGATGGACAGACCCATGATTGCTACTAAAAGGCATACCAGCGTCAACAGCTTAGGAATTGTTTTCTTCATGCTCGTCCTTTCTCCCAACGCAAAAGACCGGCAGCTCACGCTGTCGGTCTTCTGGTCGGGTATTCAGTTGGTTTATCCGTACAGCACCACCACGATGTACTCGTCCGATGTCGCATCATAGCGGGCGGTGCAGTTGAACCGCGCATACGCGCTGACCGTTTCCGCGCCGTCCATGGCGGCGAGGCAGGCGAAGGTGGCGTCCACGTTGCCCTTTACGGCGGCGGTCAGTGCCGCCTGCCCGCCGTTCTCCGCCAGCCATGCCACGCTGTCCGCCGTGCCGGGGAAGAAGCTGGAGTTGGCCGCGGTCATGCTGGTATCGATGGTCACGCCGTATTGCGCCCGCGCATACTCGTTGCCCGCCCGCACCGCCTCCGCCACGGAGTAGATGTTCCCGCTGGCCGCAGTCGGCGCAGGGTCAGGCTCGGGCGTAGGTGCAGGTGTTGGAGCGGGTTCGGGTTTAGGCGCCGATGTAGGTGTAGGTGCAGGGTCTGATTTGGCCTCTGACTTGGATGCCGCTGGCGCTTCAGACACAGCAGGCCGCACCGCTTCGGCGGATGCAGGCTGCTTTTCGACTGCCTTATCCGCACCCTTTGGCGCATCCATTTGCTCGGCAGGCTTTGCCGCGTTCGCATTGTCCCCGGCTTCTGTGCTTTCGTCCACTGCCTCCGCCTTTGCCGGAATCATCGGCGCTTCCTTTTGTTCCTGCGTCACTTGCGGGATTGTCTCGGTTTCTGCTACAATCGGTGCCTGCCCGCAGGCAGACAGGAGCAGCAGGATACTCATTAGTAATACTGTGATCTTTTTCATCTGTGCCATCCTCCTTTGTGTTTTGGTAGCACAAACAACTATCACACAACTGCCCGCAAGTCAACGGAAAGACGCGAAACGGTGGAAACAAAATAGGGAGGCCCTCTGGCACTGACGTTGCCGCTCATGCCGGACCTCCCATATCCATCTGTTTTTCCTGCGATGGAGACAGCATCGGCTGATGATCTGCGCGATGCAGCAGGCCGTAGGGTGTCAGCGCGGCGTTGTCATGCCGGATCACCTCGTTTCCGTAGGCGAAGAGATTTACATGGGGAATCAACTGCTCTGCCGCGGCATCGTCCAGCAGAAAGCGCAGCTGGTCTACGGCTGTCTCTTGCGGTGAGCTGATCTCCGGCGTAAGGATGTATTCGTCCATGCGCTCCGCCAGAAGGATAGCCGTTCCGATGTCCTGTACCTCAAACTGCTCCAGCAGTGCTTTCAGTTTTGGGAGCTGTACCTGTCGGGCAGGGATATTCTTCACCGCTTTGGCAAACTCATTGAAGGCTTCCATTTCTGTGGGCAGATCAGCAAACGTTGCCGCATTGGGGATGATGCCATCGTAGTCGAGCACGGCAGTATTTTCCCATTGCAGCGTGCCCAGCCGCCCCTGCGCTTCCTCTAACTCTTTCTCTGAGGCGGGGAGGTTCAGCGTTACCGTGCGGTCATCCCCGTAATCCGGGTGCAGGCCGAGGGTCAGCCGGAAGAGGTATCCCGGCTTTTCCGGCAGCTCTCTGGGGCAAGGCGGCGCTGTCAGCAGACCGCCGTCCCGCACCACATAGCACCCGCCCACATAAACGCCGCCCTCGCCGGTGCGGAGCGCCTTGCCGATTTTGGCGAAGTCCAGCATGTCAAATACCGCATCCGATATGCCCTCCAGCTCCGGCACAAAGTCGTTTTCCGCGTAAAAGCGTCCAAGCTGTGCATCGTCCGCGGTATCCACTACATGGCAGCAATCCGCACCGGCGCTGACCGCCAGATCCCGCAGCTCCTGCATAGTGATGATACCGCCGTTGGACTGTACCTTTTCCTGCACTGCCATCTCCAGCAGCCCCCGATAGGCGATGCCCTGTGTCGTATCCAACCTTGCCAACTGTCCGGCGAGGTCGTTTAACTCGTTGAGGACGATATCCATATTGACCAGATGAGGCGCAAGTGCATCGAACCTGTAATACTTGTCGATTTCCAGATATAACGTTTCGCCGTCCTGCAAGCGCACCTTGTCCATTGCGTCCCACAGCGCCCACGGGGAAGCGGGCAGGTCGAGCTTTGCGTGCGCTTCGTTATCAGGGACGCCCTCTTTTGCCAAATACACGCCGAAGATATTCTTATCCAAGGGTCATCCCTCCCATCTGCGGAGCGTCCTGCTCATAGCTGGCAGGGTTTGCGCCAGGAACATTCCAGCCGTGTATGCTGCCGCATTCCATGGCAAGCCGCTGCGCCTGCGTCACGCCGAGGCGCTCATTGTTGTAATCGGCCAGTTCCCGGTTCTGCGCGGGATCATCTGTAGACCAGTCACTGGGATAATAGCCGCTCTCACCGCGCTTGATGCAGATGAGTGCGCCGGTAGATGCCAGGATAGAGAAGCACAGCTCCGGCAGACCTTCCGCCAGCTTGGGAGCAAACAGCTCTTGCTCCGTCTGAATGCTCCACTGATCCGAGTTCCAGAAGTGGATATATAACTCGCTTCCACCATCCACGCGGATCTCCTGCTGCTCAAAGCTCTCGCCCCAGCCGTCCGACGCCTGCCCGGTGATAAAATCTTTCAGGGTGTCCATCTCTGCTGTGCTCAGTCCTCCGGCAACGCGGCACTCCGCCACACCCCAGAGCTGCCGATCCCGGCTTTCCACGGTGAATACGGCGGAATGTACCTTTCTGTCGATGCTGTCGGCCACATCGTACCAGTGCATGAGGCCGCGTTCCGTTTCCTCCGGCATCCGATTTTTGACCAGTGCCGCCGTGATCTGATCCTGATAGCCCCGTAGTTCGTGACCCTCCAGCAGCTCACTGTATTCATCCATATCGCCGTATTCGTTCGGCGCAAAGAGGTCAGCGGTCAGGGGCATATACAGCTTCAGCGTGGTCAGCTTCGGCGGCAGCACGGAGAAGCTGTCCTCGCCGGGGACAAGCGCCAGCG
>CABSAW010000035.1:0-14856 GCA_902475745.1 uncultured Oscillospiraceae bacterium | reverse complement strand
TGGTGTCCTTCTTGGTCAGGATGTGGCTCTTGAACGCATGAGCTCTCTTGACCTTACCGGATTTCGTCAGATTGAAGCGCTTCTTTGCGCCGCTGTGGGTCTTCAGTTTAGGCATAGTTGTTTCTCCTTCCTATATTGCGCGATTGCAAAAAGAATACAAAATTATTTACCGGCCTTAGGAGCCAAGAAAATGGACATATTACGGCCTTCCATCTTGGCGGATTTCTCCATGGAAGCCACCTCGGCGCACTGCTCGGCAAACTTGGTCAGCAGCTCGCGGCCGATCTCCGTATGGGCCATCTCGCGGCCGCGGAAACGAACGGATACCTTGACACGGTTACCGTCGGTGAGGAACTTCTGCGCATTTTTCAGCTTGGTGTTGAAATCGCCCACGTCAATACCGGGAGACATGCGGATTTCCTTGATCTCCACCACATGCTGGTTTTTACGAGCCTCTTTTTCGCGTTTGCCCTGCTCAAAACGATACTTGCCGTAGTTCATGAGTTTGCATACGGGCGGAACGGCCTGCGGGGAGATCTTGACCAGATCAAGGCCGCGCTCTTCCGCGATATGCAGCGCCTCGTCAGACGACACGATTCCCATCTGCTCGCCGTTCTCGCCGATGAGCCGAATCTCGCGATCGTTGATATCCTCGTTCAGTTGATGCACTACCTTGCTAATACTACAAGCACCTCCAATCAAAAATAAAACGCGAATGCAACATATGCATCCGCGCAACAACAAAAAGCCGCTTTTACAGGCTTTTGAATCGCTGTTGACCTCTTTGCCAAGGGCGGGAGGTGAGGCGGATGCACCGACCTTCTTTGTTTTGCAAAGGTATTATACCTGTTCCCTGCTGCTTTGTCAACCTATTTTTGTGGAATATTTTCATTTTTTTCATGTATAAAGGATGCTTTTGCGGGAAATGATAGGCTTGCACGAATAAAGGAGGTGCAACTGTATGGACAACAAGAATTACAAGAACACCAAGGATACCACCAACACCCAGAATACCCAGAACACGCAAAATACCCAGAATACAAACACCAAGAACAACAAGAACGCCAAGGACAGCAACAACTGCCGGTAAAGGCGGATAAAGCATCGGGTATCGCAGGCAAAGCCGCGGAGCATACGCTCCGCGGCTTTGTTGGCAGAAGGACGGCTTACGCCAGCTTATCGGGATACACGCCCGCGTCGTGGAGCTTTTGCAGCGCGGCGGCCACGCGGGGACGATCCTCGTGATAGGTCATGCCAAACCACTGGTCGGCAGAGTGGAGCACGGACACCGTCAGCTCGCCCTTATCCATCAGCTGGCCCACCATGGCGGGCAGCAGGCACTCGGCCTTGACATCATCGCCCACATGGCGGAGGAAATCATGGAAGTAGCGCTCCATATCCTCATAGATGGTGGGAGAAAAGCCCCAGAAGTTCATGGACACCACACTGTCGCCATCCAGCTCGCGGCGGACACCGTCGGCCATGTCAGCAATGCTGCCGTCCGGGAACTGCTGGATCTTCATGGTTTCTTGAATGGCGGTCAGCTTATCGTCCGCCGTGCGGCACACGCCGCGGGTCACCGTGCCGTATTTGCTGACGGTGTTCTTCAGGAGATAGCCCACCATGACGGCGCGGCCGCGCTCCGGCAGCGTCTGAAGCGCCTCGTACATGGTGCGGTAAGCGTCCACACCGTAATAGTCGTCAGCATTGATGACGCAGAACGGCTCGTGGACAAATTCGCGGGTACACAGCACCGCATGGGCCGTGCCAAAAGGCTTGGTACGCCCCTCGGGAATATGATAAAAGTCCGGCACGGAGGCAAAGGTCTGCTCGGCATAGCAGAAGGTCACCTTGCGCCCGTCCGGCGTGCGCAGCGTTTCCAGTGCATCACCGGCCAGACGCTCCATCAGCTGGCGGATCTCCGGCTTGATGACAAACACCACCTTATCGAAGCCGGCGCGCGCCGCGTCATAAACGCCGTAGTTCATCAGGATCTCACCGTGAGGCCCTACACCGTCCACCTGCTTGTCGCCGCCGTAGCGCGAGCCCATTCCGGCCGCCATGATCACCAGTGTTGCATGATGCATTTCCCTGTCCTCCTGTTTCGGTAATGGTACCATCGCTTGACAAGGGCGTCTGTCCTTGTCAAGCGATGGTTCTAAAGACCATGATAGCACGTTTATGGGTAAAGGGCAACCTTCTTTTCGACAGGAAAATTTGTAAAAATTTCGACTTTCCTATGGATTTTACGCGCGTCATCCCCTATAATGGATATATTGCGAAAAAATACGACAGGGGGTTCCCGCCTATGGAAAAATCCAAGCTGCTGGGGCATATCTTTGCCATCATCACCATTCTGGTCTGGGGCAGCTGCTTCGTGCTGACAAAAAATCTGCTGGTTTACTTTACGCCGATCCAGATCATTCCGCTGCGAATGGCGCTGGCCTATGTTACGCTGTGGATCCTGCGGCCCAAAACGCTGAAGCTGCCGTGGAAGGATGAGCTGATGTTCATTCTCATTGGCATCTCCGGCGGAAGCTTCTACTTCTATTTTCAGAATTCGGCGCTGGACCACACCTATGCCGCCAATGTCAGCATTCTGATCGCTATGAGCCCCATTCTGACGGTGCTGCTGGCGCAGCTGTTCAGCCGGAAAAACGAGCGGCTGGGCAAGTTTGTGTACGTCGGTGCGCTGATCGCCATTGCCGGTGTGGTACTGGTGGTGCTCAACGGGCAGATTGCGTTCCACCTCAGCCCGGTGGGCGATATGCTGGCTCTGGCCGCGGCGCTGATGTGGGCGGTGTACTCGATCCTTATTAAGAAGTATACGGAACAATACGATAACTTTATCGTAACGCGCAGAGTGTTCCTGTGGGCCTTTCTTACATCGGTGCCGATCATGCTGCTCGCCGATGGTATGCCCGTTCTGACGCCGCTGTTTACCGAGCCGAAGGTGCTGATCAGCTGGCTGTTTCTGGGCGTGATGGGCAACGCGGTGTGCTTTGCCATCTGGAACATCGCCTTCAAATCGCTGGGCGTGGTGGTCACCAACAACTACCTCTACGCCTCCCCCTTTGTAACGGTGTTCGTGGGGTGGCTGCTGCTGGATGAGCCTATCTCCGTGATGAGCATAATCGGCGCTGTGCTTATCACCGTGGGTGTGATCTTCGCGGACAAGGAATAAGAAATAAGCAAAAACTCCGCCCGCGGGCGGAGTTTTTTTCATATCTTGATGTCGCAGGACATGCTCATGACGGCCGTGCCGCCGATGCGGACGGTGACCACACCGTTTTCATGATAGAGGCGGCTGCGGATCTGGGAGGGACGGCGCATATGCTCGCCTTGCAGGAAGGTGTTCTCCTCCGCCGGGTGCACCATGCCGTGGCGGTACAGGTAATAGGTCAGGGCACCGTTGCTGGTGCCGGTGGCGCACTCCTCCGGAATGTCGTACAGCGGGGCATAGTTGCTGCAATACGCGGTGCAGGCGTCTCCGCCGGGGCAGAACATGTGAACGCCGGTAACGTCATAGCGGCGGGACAGCTCCGTGACCACCGCCTCATTCTGCACCGCCCGCATCAGGGTATCATGGTCCCGGACGGGCATCATGATATCGGCAAGGCCGGTGGAAACGATCCACGGCTCCAGTCCCTCCGGGCGGTCATCCGCCGTCAGGCCGTAGGCGGCGTAAAGCGCAGGCCATTCCTCCTCCGTCAGCTTACGGAGAAGCTGCGGTGGGGCCATATCCATCCACACTGCACCGCCGGAAACCTCGATATTCAGGTCGGCCGCCTTTGTGTGGGCGATGTGACTTCCCTCTCCGATCAGTCCCTCCTGCCGCAGCAGGGCAAAGGACGCCACCGTGGCGTGGCCGCACAGATCCACCTCTCCGGCGGGGGTAAAGTACCGCAGCGTCACCGTTCCATCGCTGTTCACAACGGCAAAGGCCGTTTCGGAATGCTTGAACTCAGCCGCGATCTGCTGCATGAGTCCGTCCTCCAGCGCCCGGTCCGGCAGAACAACGCCGGCCTGATTACCGCCAAAAAGGGTTTTGGAAAAAGCGTCCATAACATAAGCGCGCATCAGCTCATCTCCTTATTGCATACAGGTTTTTTCACACGGTCAGACAGAATATTTCTTCTGGTATTCATCGTAATACCGCTCGAACGAGGCATCCTTCATGGCTTTGACACTGTTGAGATACTCATGGGTATCAAAGTTGTCGCTCTCCACCTCGATGATGGCAACGGCTATGTTGGAGCAGTGGTCGGCCACACGTTCGTAATTGGTCAGCAGATCGTTGAACACAAAGCCCTGATTCAGGGTACACAGTCCCTGCTGAAGGCGCTCTACATGGTGGGACTTCACCTCATCGCACAGCCCGTCAATGATCTCCTCCAGCGGCTCTACGCGGGCCGCCAGCTGAAGATTGCCCTCTACAAAGGCGTCGATGGCGGTGCTGATGATCTCGGTAACGGCGCTCTCCAGCACCTCAAGCTCGTGGCGGGCACTGGGAGAAAAATCGACCCGCTTTTCATCGATCTCCTGACAGACATCCGCAATGTTGCAGGCATGGTCGGAAATACGCTCGAAGTCGGAAATGGTATGGAGGTACTTGGCCACCTCCTCCGTTTGATCCGGGGTAAGGGAGCGGGCCGTCAGCTTCATGAGATAGGTACCCAGCTTGTCCTCATAACGGTCAACAAGCTGCTCGGCCTCATCGACCTTATCATAGCCCCGTTCGCTGTACTCAAGGCGCAGGTGCATGGCGCGCAGCAGATTGTCCCGCGCCTTTTCCGCCATGGAGGCGGTGACAAGGCGGCTTTGCTCAATGGCCAGCGCCGGGTGCTGGAGAAAGCGCTCTTCCAGCAGATCCATATCGTGCTGCTCCAAAAGCTGGCTGCCGCTGCTGTCCGGCACCAGCCACGCCACCAGCTTTTCCAGCAGCGGTATGGCAGGCATCAGCACCAGCACGGTGGCAAAGCGGAACAGGGTATTCATCAGCGCCACGGTAACCGTGGTCATGATGGTATCCATAAAGGTGAAGTGCACGATCGCGTTGACCCCGTAAAACAGCACCGCCCAGATCGCCGCGCCCAGCACATCGATGAGCAGATAGACAAAGGCGGTGCGCCGGCCGCTGATATTGGCGCCCAGCGCCGAGAGCAGCACCGGCACGGCCGCGCCGATGGCAATGCCCATGATGATGGGCAGGGCTATCTGAAAGGTGATGGCGCCGGTGCCGGCCAGCACTTGCAGGATACCCACGGCGGCGCTGGCGCTTTGCAGAACGCTGGTAAACAGCAATCCCACCAGAATGCCCAGCAGCGGATTGGAAAACTTGGTAAGGATATCAATAAACGCCTGACTTTCACGCAGGGGGGAAACGGCGGAGGACATGGCGGTCATGCCGTACATCAGCACCGCAAAGCCCAGCAGGATATTGCCCACATGCTTGCTGGAGGGGCGGCGCCTGATCATACGCAGCAGAATGCCCGCCACGGCGACCAGCCCCGTCAGTGTGGCGGTGGACAGCAGGTCCACCCAGCCGCGGCCGCCGGAAAGACTGTTGAGACACAAAATCCAGCCGGTGACACTGGTGCCGAGAATGGCGCCCATGATCACGCCGATGGCCTGACGCACCTTCATCATGCCGGAGTTGACAAAACCCACCACCATCACAGAGGTGGCGGAGGACGACTGAATCACAGCGGTCACGCCAGTGCCCAGCAGCACACCCTTCAGCGGCGTGCCCGACAGTTTATAGAGCACCAGCTCCAGCTTGCTGCCGGCAACCTTTTTCAGGTTGTCGCCCATGACGGACATACCGTATAAAAATAGTGCGATGCCGCCCAACAGCGAAATGAAATCCGCAATTCCCATGCCTAAACTCTCCCATAATAACACAAGTATCGATACAAGTATCACAAGTATCGATTCTACTACCAGTATACACGGCAGCTTATGGTTTGACAAGCTTTGTTATTTTTTGAACATACATTTCCCTTCAGGATGCGCGGTCAATTCTTAACAGGTCTTAACGAAGAACGAATTGACAGGGTTCTCTTTCTCTGGTAAACTGGAAATATTATACATATTTTGTATAAAAAATTTTTGAAAGAAAGGAATTTCATCCAAAATGCTCAATGAGCGAAGTCTTTTATCGCAGTTCTTACATTTCGTAGCCGCAACAGTCGCGTCGCTGATGGTGTTCAGCCTCTACTCCATTGTAGATGGGCTGATGGTGGCCAAGGGCGTAGGCGAATACGCCATGGCAGCGGTGAATCTGGCGGTGCCGTTCACCAACGTGCTGTTCTCCATCGGCGTTATCTTTGCCGTGGGTACCAGCACCATCATCGCCATCTATCTGGGACAGGAGCAGGTGGAAAAAGCCAATCGCCTGTTTTCCCAGAATACGGTACTGCTGATGGGCATCGGCCTGGCCGTCACCGCTCTGGTATTCGTTTTCCTTGAGCCGTTTGCCGTGCTGCTGGGCGCCAAGGGCGTGACCTATCAGTATACCATCGACTATCTCAGGGGTCTGGCTCCCTTCGCGCTGTGCTTCATCATCTCCTATAATATGGAGGTGCTGATCAAGACGGACGGCTATCCCCGGCTGGCGATTCTGACGGTGATCACCGGATGCCTGACCAACTGCGTACTGGACTATGTGGCCATCTTCGTGCTGGACTGGGGTGTTTGGGGCGCTGCGTTCGCCACCGGACTTTCCCAGCTGCTGACGTGCATTATCTATCTGCGCCACTTCCTGCGGGGGCACAACACCTTCCACTTTGTGAAGTTCAAGATGGATTGGCACATCTACAAGCGGCTGCTGCCCATTGGCGTGGCCGACGGCGTGACGGAGCTGTGCAACGGCGTGATGATCTTCCTCTTTAACCGGGTGATCCTCAAGTGTCTGGGCGACGACGGTCTGGTGTGCTACACCATTATCGCCTATGTGAACACCCTGATCATCAACACCATGCTGGGTATCTCGCAGGGCAGCCAGCCGCTGGTCAGCTACCACTACGGCAAGGAGGACGCGGCGGGCTATCGCAAGCTGCTGCGCTACGGCTTTACGGCGGTGGGCATCATGACGGCGGTGATCTTTGCCGGTGTGATGGTGTTCGCGCCCCAGATCGCCGGGATCTTCCTCGGCGCGGAAAAGCCGGAGCTTCTGGGCAGCGCAGCAGACGCACTGCGCCGGTATGGCTTATGCTATATCCTGCTGGGCAGCAACGTGCTTATGGGCGGCTTCCTGACGGCGGTGGAGCAGCCCAGATCCGCGATCTCCATCTCTGTGGGACGGGGCCTTCTGTTTCAGGCCACGGCGCTGGTGGCGCTGGCCGTCACCGTGGGCGGCAGCACCATCTGGTTTGCACCGGTGATCTCGGAGTGCATCTGTGCCATAATGGCAGTTTTGTTTTTAAGAAGGTTTTTGCGGAAGAACTAAGGGTGCCCTCCGGCACAGGCACGGAACGGACGCAGCGTGCCGACAAGTTATTTTCTCCCCTTTTGGGTGGAATTACACCAGATGATAACAGGCAATAAATGGAAGTCCTGCTGCCATGGCCGCCATGGCGAAACTGTACGAAAATGGCAGCCATGACGGTTTCTCTTTTGCAGCAAATGGACAGAATGTACAAAAAGGGGTTGACAAACGGTGGTGAAAGGGTTAACATGCCACCAACAAAAGCGAATGTCCTCGAAACTTGAGGAAAGGAGAAAATCAGTGATGAAGAAGCTGAGCGTGATGATGATGTCCATGGAGATGTGCATGTGCCGCATGTACATGTTTCGTTGCGCTCAAAATGGTCAACTGATTTTCCCGGACAGTACAAGGTTCTGCTGATAGCAGAGCATCGCACAGTCTAGAACAGCGGAAGGTCTGATTGGCCTGCCGCTGTTTTTTTGTTTCGCTGAAAGGAGTGGATCCCAAGTGACACGGATGTCCAAACGAATGTGTCCGCCGGACACAAAGCATCACGATCAGGCCACCGGCGCCGCCGGTAAGCGCGCCGCACTGTACGCTATCCCACCATGGAAGTTGATACAGCTTCCGTCTATTTGATAAAAAGGAGACATCACTATGAAAAAGCACACCTATTTCGTAAAGCTGGCTGCGCTGGCACTGGCACTGATTCTGACGCTGGGTTTGACGGCCTGCGGCGGCAAGGACAACAACGCCGGCAACGGCGGCAACACCAAGGCCACTGTCAAGATCGGCGTACCCAACGACACCACCAACGAGGCACGCGCCCTGCTGCTGTTGCAGGAAAACGGCATCATCAAGCTGGCCGACGGCGCCGGCATCACCGCCACCAAGAACGACATCGTGGACAATCCCTACAACGTGGAGATCGTGGAGGCGGAGGCCGCCCAGCTGCCCAATATGCTGCCTGATCTGGACTACGCTGTGATCAACAGCAACTACGCCATCAACGCCGGACTGAATCCCGTGAACGACTCCCTGCTCATCGAGGGCAGCGCCTCCGCCTACGCCAACATTCTGGCGGTGAAGGAGGGCAACGAGTCCGCACAGGTGGTGGCACTGAAGGCCGCGCTGGAGAGCAAGCAGGTGGCGGACTTCATCGCCGAGAAGTACGCCGGCTCCGTGGTCTCCGTGGTGGAGAACCCCACCGACGGCTATGACGCCTCCGTGGACTACGAGGCTCTGAAGGGTCAGAC
The DNA here is from genome assembly GCA_902475745.1 of uncultured Oscillospiraceae bacterium. Taxonomy (GTDB): domain Bacteria; phylum Bacillota; class Clostridia; order Oscillospirales; family Oscillospiraceae; genus Vescimonas. The sequence goes on along the minus strand of CABSAW010000035.1, from coordinate 6,171 downwards.
CATCACCATCGCCGCCTCCCCCACGCCCCACGCCGAGATCCTGGAGGTCGCCAAGGAGATCCTGGCTGCCAAGGACATCACCCTGGACATTCAGGTCTACAATGACTACGTTGTGCCCAACACCGTGGTGGACGACGGCACCGTGGACGCCAACTACTTCCAGCACCTGCCCTATCTGGAGGACTTCAACGCCCAGAACGGCACCCACATCGCCTCCATCGCCGCTATCCACGTGGAGCCCATGGGCCTGTACGGCGGCAAGCAGACCACGCTGGACGCGCTGACCACCAAGTAAGTGAGAAAGGAGGGAGACGTCCATGATCGAACTGAAGCACGTCAGCAAAACATTTGATTCCGGCACAGCCGGCGGGGTAGACGCTCTCAAGGACGTCTCCCTCACCATCGAAGACGGCGACATTTACGGCATCATCGGTATGTCCGGCGCCGGAAAAAGCACGCTGGTGCGGTGCATCAACCTGCTGGAGAAGCCTACCAGCGGTGAGATCATCGTCAACGGCCAGCGGCTGGACACCATGACCCCCGCCCAGCTGCGGGCGGCGCGGCGGGAGATCACCATGATCTTCCAGCGGTTCAACCTGCTGATGCAGCGCACCTGCCTGCGGAATGTCTGCTTTCCCATGGAGCTGGCAGGCGTGAAGAAGGCCGAGGCGGAGCAGCGCGCCCGTGAGCTGCTGGAGCTGGTGGGACTGCCCGACAAGGCGGATTCCTACCCGGCCCAGCTGTCCGGCGGCCAGCAGCAGCGTGTCGCCATCGCCCGCGCACTGGCCACCCATCCCAAGGTGCTGCTGTGCGACGAGGCCACCAGCGCGCTGGACCCCAACACCACCCGGCAAATTCTGGAGCTGATCCGGGATATCAACAAGAAGCTGGGCATCACCGTGGTGGTCATCACCCACCAGATGAGCGTGGTGAAGGAGATTTGCAGCCATGTGGCCATTCTGGACGGCGGCGTTGTGGCCGAGTCCGGCATGGTGGGCACTGTATTCGCCGCGCCCAAGTCCGCCGCCGGACGGCGGCTGGTATTCCCCGGCGGCGCGGATGCGCAGGTATATGACCCGGCCGAGGAAAAGCTGGTGCGGCTGGTGTTCAAGGACAGCAAGACCACCAGTTTGCCGATGATTGCGCGGCTGGCTTCGGAGGAGGGCATCCTTTGCAACGTCATCTCCGCCAGCACCCAGAAGCTGTCTGAAACCGTATACGGCAGCATGATGCTGGGCATCCCCAGCAGTCAGTACGAGCGGGCAATCCGCTTTATCAACAATGTGGCCAACGTTCAGGTAGAGGAGGTGGAGAGCCATGTACAGTAACCTTTTCAGCCCCCAGTCGGTACAGGATCTGATGAACGCGCTGCCCACGCTGCCCTTCGCCGTGTGGGAGACGTTTTATGTCACCGCGCTGAGCACGGCGCTGTCGCTGGTGATCGGCCTGCCCCTGGGCGTGCTGCTGGTGGCAGGAGAAAAGGGCGGCGTGCTGCCCCTTCCCCGCTGGGTGATGCAGGCGCTGAATGTGATCATCAACCTGCTGCGCTCCATTCCCTTCCTGATTCTGATGATCATGGTATTCCCCCTGTCCCGCCTGCTCATCGGCACCGCCGTTGGCACCACCGCCACCATCGTTCCGCTGGTGGCGGCGGCGTTTCCCTTTGTGGCGCGTCTGGTGGAGAGCAGCCTTCGGGAGGTGGACGGCAACATCATCGAGGCCGCCCAGAGCATGGGCGCCACGCCCATGCAGATCATCTGCAAGGTGATGATCCCGGAGAGCGTACCGTCCCTCATTCAGAATGTGACCATCGCGCTGACCACTATTTTGGGGTACTCCGCTATGAGCGGCATTATCGGCGGCGGCGGTCTGGGCAAGATCGCCATCGACTACGGCTACTACCGGTATAAGTATCTGGTGATGCTGGTGGCGGTGGTGCTGCTGATTCTGCTGGTGCAGCTGTTCCAGAGCCTGGGCACATGGCTGGGCCGCCGCAGCGACAAGCGGCTGAAAAAGTAAATCGAGCTGATTGAAAGACCCGTTCCGGGTTACTGCGCATGACCGCGGCGAAGCCGCGGCCATGCGCTTTTGCATATGGAGACGGCATTGGAGCGGTCTTTATGGGCACAGGAAGCGTGACGCCGATTTTCAGAGATGCTGGTAAATTTCTGCTTGACAAATTGGTTTATCCGCGATAAACTCAATGTGTAGTTTATCCGGAATAAACCACAAAGGAGGACGACCTATGGATATCGAACTGGGCGAGGTGCAGGCCATGTTTGCCGACCTCATCTGGGAACACGCGCCCGTTTCCTCGGGCGAGCTGGTGAAGTTGGGCGAGGCGGCTTTCGGCTGGAAGAAGCCCACCACCTACACCGTGCTGCGAAAACTCTGCGAAAAGGGGCTTTTCCGCAACGACGGCGGCGTGGTGACGGCGGTGATCTCACGGGAGGATTTCAATGCACGGAAAAGCGAAAAATTCGTGGCGGAGACCTTTGACGGTTCGCTGCCCGCCTTCATCGCCGCCTTTACCGCCGGCAAAAAGCTCTCCGCGGCGGAGGCAGAGGAAATTCGTCGCATGATCGACGAATGCCGGGAGGAGGGATGAACGGTGCAGGGGATCTATGACCGATTTGAGGCGCTGGGGGCCTATGACTTCTTCGCGTGGCTACTCAACCGCAGTCTGGCGGCGGGCATCATCGTGGCGGCGGTGGTGGTGCTGCGGCTTTTGCTGCGGCGCACACCGAGAAAGTATTTCTGCGCGCTGTGGGGCGTGGCAGCGGTGCGCTCGGCGCTGCCGCTGCACATTGAAAGCCCGCTGTCCGCCTTTCGGTTCTTGGGACAGCGCACGGGCGGTGCGCAGACCTTTCGCTTCATCGGCGCAGGGGTTAAGCCCATGGTGGACATGGTGATCCCGTCGCCTGCGGCGGGCGGCGCGGCGCTCGTCCACGATACCCACTATCTGCCGCCGATTTTCACCCTGTGGCTGCTCGGTGCGGCGGTCATGGTGGGCTTTGCCGTGGTGAGCTACTGCCTTCTGCGAAAGGAAGTGCGCGCCTCGGTGGAAGTGGACGGCGGCGTTCGGCTGTGCGACGATATCCAAGATCCCTTCATTCTGGGCGTGCTGCGCCCACGCATCTACCTGCCCTCCGGCATGGAGGAGGAAACGAAAAGCTGCGTGCTCGCCCATGAGCGGATGCACCTCCGGCGGCTCGACCATGTGTGGAAGCCGCTGGGTTTCCTGCTGCTGGCGCTGCACTGGTTCAACCCGCTGCTGTGGTTGGGGTATGCGCTCTTTTGCCGCGACATCGAGGGTGCCTGCGACGAGGCGGTGGTGCGCGGCATGGATGCGCAAGGGCGCGGCGCGTACTCGCAGGCGCTTTTGTCCTGCGCTGTCAAGAAAAGATTTGTGAGCGTCTGCCCGCTGTCCTTCGGTGAGGTGAGCGTGAAAGAAAGAGTGAAACATGTGCTGAACTATAAAAAACCTGCCTTTTGGCTGGTCATCGTCGCCGTGGCGGCATGCATCGTGGCGGCGGTGTGCTTCCTGACCGACCCTGTTGAGAAGGAGCCTTCCCTTCCCGCAGGAGAGGGTGTGGGAGCGGATAGCGACTTCTCCGCGGTTTTCTCCGCGGACTACTATGAGGAGTGGATCTCCCACGGCTATGCGCCTTGGTACATGCAGCCGGACACGGAGATTTTGGTGGATGAAAACCTCCGGTGCACCATCGAGAAGGGCGGATCGCTGACCTTGGCGGATATTGAGAAACGCAAGGATCTGCAAGACATGCTCTCCGAAATCATGTACGACCCCGCCGGGGAGGACAATGTACCGCTGGAGCCGCGGACGAAGCTCTCCTATGACCTCCACGGCCTTTTGAGCCATGTGTATTACGAAAATCTCAACAACCCCGGCGAATACAATCTCGACCCCGCCTCTTCCGGGCGCACGGACATCACCGGCGGCGCGTAAGGGCGCGTGCAAAAAGGACAGCGGACAAAAAATCCGCTGTCCTTTTTCTTACACTTTTTCTTGCAAGTTTTAAGTTGTAATTATTCAAATTGCATGTCGAGTTTGGAAGCTATTGCCTGTTTTTACTCGAAAAATGAATATTTCAAAATTTATGCTTGCAAAGCAAAGGCGGGCACGCTATAATGGATACAGATTTTAAAATTGAGCCGCGGTATAACGCCGGGGTATCTGAGGAAAGGAGACCGTACCATGAGCAATCATACACTGGAAAGATTTGCAGGCGCGCTGGGACAGTTGATCCGAAAGGAGTATCTGATCGGCGATGAATATTACTGCGGTGACGTAAAAAAAGGACTGCGCAACAGCGACGGCACCGGTGTACTGGCAGGCGTATCCAAGGTTGGCAGCGTGCAGGGCTATTATATTCAGGATGGCCAGCGTGTTCCCATTCCCGGCCAGCTGTATTACCGCGGCATTGAGCTTAACGAGATCGTGGAGGCACACCGCAAAGCAGGCACCTTCGGCTTTGAAGAGGTCGCCTATCTGCTGCTGCTCGGTTACCTGCCCTCAAAAAAAGAGCTGAGCCACTTCAATGAGATTATGAAGCGGGCGAGGAAGCTGCCCGACGGCTTTACCGAGGACATGATCATGCGCCATCCCAGCCGGGACATTATGAACAAGCTGGCAAGAAGCGTACTGGCGCTGTATTCCAACGATGAAAGACCGGACGATACATCGGTGGAAAACATCCTGCTGCAATCCATTAAGCTGGTGGGCTGCTTCCCCTCTATCGTGGCCAACGCATATGCGGTCAAGCGCCATTACTTCCAGGGCGGCTCGCTGCATATCCATTTCCCGGAGGACAATCTGTCCACCGCAGAAAACTTCCTGCGGATGATCCGGCCTGACACGCAGTATACCGAGGAGGAAGCCCATCTGCTGGATATGATGCTGATGGTTCACGCCGAACACGGCGGCGGCAATAACTCGACGTTCGTCTGCCGCGCTATTTCCTCCAGCGGCACCGATACATACAGCGCAATCGCAGGGGCTGTCGGCTCCCTGAAGGGTCCGCTGCACGGCGGCGCCAACGCAAAGGTAATGGAAATGTTCCGCTATATCAAGGAGAATGTGGATCCCAATGACGACGGCTCTATCACCGACTACTTGAACAAGCTGCTGGACGGAGAAGCCGGTGACCGCTCCGGCAAGATTTACGGTCTGGGACACGCGGTATACACCATTTCCGATCCCCGCGCCGTGCTGCTGAAGAAATATGCCCGGCATATGGCGGAGATCAAGGGGTATGCCGATGATTTCACCTTGCTGCAGAAGGTGGAGGAGCTGGGAATTCCGCTGGTGCAGGCCAGACGAAACAGCGATACCCCCATTTGTGCCAATGTGGATCTGTACTCCGGTCTGGTCTACACCATGCTGGGGATTCCTGCGGATGTCTTTACCCCGCTGTTTGCCTCAGCCCGCATTGCAGGCTGGTGTGCGAACCGGCTGGAGGAGGTTATCACCTGCAACCGCATTATCCGGCCTGCTTACCGCGCAGTGACCATCAAGGATCATTATGTTCCCATTGAGGAACGCACCAGTAAGCTGGTAATACCTGCTGAATGATGCAGCGGATTTTTGCTGATTACAATGTACATTTGAAAAGTCGATAAAGCGTCAGGGGTAAGGATTTCATGTTCCTTGCCCCTGACTTTTGCTGTCTATCTATATAGCCACTGTTAGCATAACTAATATATATTATCATGTTCTATAGCTTTACTATTCTCGTTAATTGAACTACTATGCAGATAAAGATACAGGGAAAGCCCTGAATAATAAATTATAGGAGGAGCAAGTCATGAAAAATATCGGAACTTACGTCTTTATTTCCATCGTCTCTCTCATTATGGTCGTGGCAACCGCCTTCTTAATGACCGCCGTCGATGCCCCGATCCGCGAAGCAGGCTGCTATCTGCCCCTCATTTTTGGCGCTGTGTTTACCTGGAGCACAGCCAAGGCCAGCCTGATGGAGCGTTCCCGCGAGGAGGGCATCAACCATCCGATGCATCTCTCCCCCAGCCACAATATTGCATAACGCTTCATTCTTTTCTTTTAGATTCTCTCCCTAAAAGCAAAGGGGGCACGCCAAAGCGTTCCGCCTTTGCTTTTGCATATTTTTAATTCCGGAATTAGACTGCCAT
>CABSAW010000034.1:0-15031 GCA_902475745.1 uncultured Oscillospiraceae bacterium | reverse complement strand
GCTTCTTGGGACGGGCAAACGCTTCGTAGTTTCCGCTGGAATAATACATATGATAACCTCCTGTAAGCTTTTACGCATCCGTGCCGCCTGCGCGGCACGCTTGTCTCTATGGTTTCCTTTGATGGGCAAAGCATACCTCTGCGGTGCTTTTTCTGCAATGGACAAAAAACGCCCGGTGGTCAAAATTTGATCACCGGGCGAAAAGCTGCCTATTTTTTTGTCATTTTACCGCATGTGCCTAAAAACCGCGGCATCTTATAGGCCGAAGAAGGTGGAAACCTGTCCGTAGAGCACCAGCAGCATGCACAGCGGGGTGATGAAGCGGATGCAGATCTTGAAGAAGCCGTAGGAGGTCATCGTATGCTTCGGCGTTGCTTCGCACTCGTTCTTGACCACCTCCGGCCCCAGCTCCCAGCCGATCATCAGCGACATCATCAGTGCGCTCAGCGGCATCATAAGTCCCTCAGAGAGCATGTCGAAGAAGTCCAGCCAGCAGTCGTTCCATCCAGAGTAGGTCTCCAGTCCCAGCAGCTTCCATGGTGTGAAGCTGGCGCCGCCCAGCGAGTCGGCGCAGATCAGGACGCAGCCCACGCCCACAGCCACGGCAGCGATCAGGGTATACTTCTTACGCTTGTCGCCCTTGCCGGACTCGCGGGCCTTATCCACAAAGTGGGCCACCACGGCCTCCAGCAGCGAGATGGAGGAGGAAATCGCGGCAAACACCACCAAAAGATAGAACAGAATGCCGAAGATGGGGCCCACAACGCCCATGTTGTGGAACACGTTCTGCATAGTCACGAACAGCAGGCTGGGGCCGCCCAGCCTACCGGTGGGATCCAGCGCGAAGCGGCCGGGGATCACGCACAGGCCGGCCATCAGCGCCACCAGCGTATCCATCACAATGATGAGGATCGCGTTCTTCTCCAGATTTTCCTTCTTATCCAGATAGGAGCCGTAGGTGATCATGATGCCCATGCCCAGCGACAGGGAGAAGAACATCTGGCCGCCGGCTGCGGAAAGAACTTCGAAGAAATTGGGTGCTTTGTCAATGACGCCGTTGGCCAGCGCCCAGCCGGGAACGAACATGTACTTCAGACCGTCCACAGCGTTCTCCAGCGTGCAGGCACGGATGATGCAGATCAGCAGCGCCACAAACAGGCAGGGCATACCCACAGAGCAGACCTTTTCAATGCCGCCGCCGATACCGCCCATGACGATAATCATGGTCAGCGCCACGAAGATCAGACCGTAAATCACAGCCTCGGTGGGGTTCGCCATAAAGGCATCAAACACCTCGCTGCCGGAAAGACCGTTGGAGCCGAAGCTGGCGTTGAACAGATTGCCCACGTTGAGCACTGTGTACTTCAGGCAGTAGCCGCCCAGCGCACAGTAGAAGAACAGGATAAAGAACGGAGACAAAATTCCCAGCCAGCCGACCCAGCGGAACCTTTTGCTCAGAACCTTATACGCCGTCACCACGCCCTGACCGGTCTTGCGGCCCAGCGCCAACTCACCCACCATAACGATGAAGCCGCACAGAACAGCCAGTACCAGATAGATGATCAGGAATGTAAAGCCGCCGTTGGCGCCCATCTTGTCGGGGAAGCCCCAGATGTTGCCAAGGCCCACTGCCGATCCGACAGATGCCATCAGGAACCCAAAATTGGTTCCAAAACCCTTTCTTTCTTCCATTGTTTTCTCTCCTTACTAAATAAATCGCGCGCTCTCGTTTATTAACAAGAAACGAAGCCCAAACGCCGCCGCGCTGCCGGAATGCATCCGAAGAGGAAATTTTTCCGCTTAGGATCATGGAAAAAGTATACAGGATTCATTTTCCAACCGCAATTAGCAATATTGATAAAATTTTAGCGCCGGTTTCTATGATTTTTACATGGTGTGAACACCTTGTTTTTCGCTTTTTTCTGCTTTTTTGCGCCCTTTTTGCAGGAATTGCCCACAAAAAGCGGCCTTGTTTTTGCATTTGTTCACATATTATACATAATTCTCTTTAAAAGAAACTCATTTCTGGCCGCATCGTGACGCCGAGAAACTTGATACTTAACTGGCTTTGCGCGCGCTATGCTGCCAGTATCGTTTCCTTGTGAGAAATTATTTACTCTTGATACTGTGCTGCGGCATATTCCGTGGCTGCGCATATGGAAGGGAGGGTTGACAAAACGGCGCAAAGCGCTATAATCTGAAATTGGTTTTCATTTTCAAATTGGGAGGATCGGGTTTATGTCCGTTACCTATATGACGCGCCAGCAGCAGGCGGTGCTGGCCTGTATTGCCCACTGTCCCGAGGGATGTGCCACCGCCGCGGAGCTGACCGAGCAGCTGCACGCCCAGGGGCAGGCCGTCGGCCTGACCACCGTGTACCGGCAGCTGGAGCGGCTGGCGCAGCAGGGCCGGGTACACAAGGTGGTCACGGATCAGGGCGCTTATTATCAGTACTGCACCGCCCGCCACGACGGGAACTGCTTTTTGCTCAAGTGCGAAAAATGCGGCGCCATCCGGCATCTGGATTGCTCCCATCTGGGAGAGCTGTACCGCCATCTGGAGCAGGAGCACCATTTTCGCATCGATCCGCGCCGCACGCTGTTTTACGGCCTGTGCGAGGCATGCAGCCGGGAGGCGGCGCAATGAGGCGGGCGGCGGCATTTGCGCTGGCGCTGATGCTGGCCCTTTCCCTTGCCGGCTGCGCATCACGCCAGCCGGTGCAGGACGGGAAATTACAGGTGGTGTGCTCGGTGTTTCCCTATTACGATTTTGCCCGGCAGATCGGCGGCGATGATGTGGACGTGTCGCTGCTGGTAGCCGCCGGGAAGGAGACCCACAGCTTTGAGCCAACGCCGCTGGATGTGATTACCCTGTCCCGGGCAGACGTGTTTCTCTATAACGGCGGCGAGAGCGAAAGCTGGGTGGAGGATATCCTTTCCGCCGCCGGCGAGAATATTTCCGTCACGCTGCCGCTGATGCCGCAGGTATCGGCGCTGGCGGAGGAGTGGAGCGAGGGCATGGAGGGCGGCCATGACGACCATGACCACCATGACCATGACAACGATGAACACGATAGTGACGACATCGAGTATGACGAGCATGTGTGGACATCGCCGGTGCTGGCGAAGGCGCTGTGTCAGGCCATCTGTGACGCCCTGTGTCAGGCCGACCCCACCCATCAGGAGGGCTATCAGACCCGGCTGACGGATTATCTTTCGCAGCTCGATCGGCTGGATGCCGACTTCCGGGAGGCGGTGAGCGCCGGGCAGCGCCGTATGGTGGTGTTCGGCGACCGGTTTCCCCTGCTGTATTTCTGCAAGGAATACGGCCTTGACTACCGCGCCGCCTTTCACGGCTGCGCCAGCGACACCGAGCCGTCTCTGACCACGCTGAAATATCTGATCGACAAGGTGAACGCAGAGAACATCCCTGTGGTATATACCATTGAACTGAGCAGCCAGAAGGTGGCCCGGGCCATTGCCGAGACCACCGGCGCGAAGGTGCTGACCTTCCACTCCTGCCAGACGGTGTCCCGGGCGGAGTTTGACGGCGGCGCCACCTATCTCAGCCTTATGCTGCAAAATGCAGAGGCTTTGCGGGAGGGACTGCAATGAGTGACGAAAAAAAACTGCTGATCGACTGCCGCGACGTAACGTTGGGCTACGAGGGCCGCGCCATCGGCAGCCATTTGAACTTTCAGGTTCACAGCGGCGACTATCTGTGCATCGTGGGTGACAACGGCAGCGGTAAATCCACACTGCTCAAGGCGCTTCTGGGGCTGCTCAGACCCATGGAGGGGCAGATCCGTACCGACCGCTCGCTGGGCGGCGGCGCCATCGGCTACCTGCCCCAGCAGACCCAGGCCCAGCGGGACTTTCCCGCTACGGTCAGCGAGGTGGTGCTCTCCGGCTTTCTCAGTGCGCGCAAGGGCCGCTTTTTCTATACCGCCGCGGAAAAGTCCAAGGCGCTGATGAACATGGGCAAGCTGGGCGTTCTGGAGCTGAAAGACCGCTGCTACAGGGAGCTGTCCGGCGGGCAGCAGCAGCGGGTGCTGCTCTCCCGTGCGCTGTGCGCGGCAGGCACGCTGCTGATTCTGGATGAGCCGGTAACCGGCCTTGACCCGGAGGCTGCCCACGATATGTACCGCACACTGGCGTATCTGAACCGCACCGAGGGCCTTGCCATCGTGATGGTGACCCACGATCTGCCAAACGTGCTGAAATATGCCACCCATATTCTGCACGCAGGGCGGCGCGGCTGGTTCTTCGGCACCGCGTCGGCCTATCTTGCCTCGCCCTATGGGGAAAAGCTGGGAGGTGACGGACGGTGAGTCTGCTGCTGGAAATGTTTACCTATCCTTTTATTCTGCGGGCTTTTGTGGTGGGGATCCTGGTGTCGCTGTGCGCGGCGCTGTTGGGGGTCCCGCTGGTGCTCAAGCGCTATTCCATGATCGGCGACGGCCTGAGCCATGTGTCCTTCGGCGCGCTGAGCGTGGCGCTGGCCTGCGGCTGGTCGCCGCTGCCGGTATCCATTCCGGTGGTGATCGCGGCGGCGCTGGCGCTGCTGCGCATGACGGAGCGCAGCCGTATGGGGGCCGACGCGGCCATTGCCGTCACCTCCGCCTCGGCGCTGGCGGTGGGCATCATCGTCACCTCGCTGACCACCGGCATGACCACCGATGTGGACAGCTATATGTTCGGCTCCATTCTGGCAATGGACCGCGCCGATGTTGTGCTGAGCGTTGTGCTGAGCGCGGCGGTGCTGGCGCTGTTCGTGCTGTTTTACCACCGGCTGTTTGCCATCACCTTTGATGAAAGCTTTTCCCGGGCCACCGGCGTGAAGGTGGGCCTGTACAACACGCTTTTAAGCGTGCTGACCGCCCTGACCATTGTGCTGGGTATGCGGATGATGGGCGCCATGCTGATCTCCAGTCTGGTGATCTTTCCGGCGCTGAGCGGTATGCGGGTGCTGAAAAGCTTCCGGGGTGTGGTGCTCTGCGCCGCCGTGCTGAGCGTGGCCTCCTTCTGCGCCGGACTGACCGCCTCCTATCTGCTGGGCACGCCGGTGGGCGCCTCGGTGGTGCTGGTCAATCTTGCGGTATTTCTGGTCTGCTGCGCCATCGGGCACAAGGCGCGGTAGAATTTCGGTTGCCACGCCGCCCGGAATGTGGTATGATGGCAAAGCCGCCCCCTCCCACGTTCAGAGCGGTAGGACTGGAAAAAGGAAGAATCGTTATGCAAAAGAAGCAACATACCCTGTCGCTGGTCTTTGCCCTGCTCTCGGCGGTGATCTTCGGCATGAGCTTTATGTTTTCCAAGCTGGCGCTGGAGGTGGCAAAGCCCACCGTGCTGCTGGCTTTCCGCTTTATCACCGCCTTTGCCGCCATGTCACTGGTGATTGGCTGCAACGCGCTGGTGGGCCGGGTGCGGGGCCGTGCGCTGTTCGCCTTTTCTTTGAAGGGTAAGCCCATCGGCTCGCTGCTGCTGCTGGGACTGGTACAGCCGGTGCTGTATTTCTACTGCGAGAATTACGGCATTTTGTATACCTCCTCCGCCGTGGCCGGAACCATTATCGCCGTGGTGCCCATTGCCTGCATCCTGATGGATGTGCTGGTGCTCCACGAGCGCGTTACGCGGCGACAGGTGATTTGCGCCGCGCTGTGCATTGTGGGCGTGGCGTTTATCTACGCCGGCGGCGAGACCCATGTTTCCGCGCTGGGCCTTGTCTTTCTGCTGATCACGGTGGCCTGCGATGCCACCTACTATACCCTCAGCCACAAGGCTGCCCAGCGCTTTACTCCCTTCGAGGTGACCTACGTCATGTTTACGGTGGGCATGGTGGCCTTTATCCCGGCCTCCCTGATTCAGGGCGCCGGACACATGGCGGAGACCTTCCTGCCTGCGCTGCAAAGCGGGCGCTTCTGGTTGGCGGTGGTCTATCTGGGGATCGTATCCTCTGTGCTGGCCTATTTCCTGCTGAACTTTGCCAACGGCTTCCTGACCGTGTCGGAGGCGTCGCTTTTCAGCAACGTGACCACGGTGGTCAGCGTGCTGGCGGGCGTGCTGCTGCTGCGCGAGCCCTTTGGCCTGTGGCAGTTTCTGGGGGTGGCGCTGATTCTCGTGTGTGTCTATGCCGCCAACGCCGCGCCCAAGAAAAAAGAATAGCAAAAAACCGGCCTCGGACAAAAAGTCCGGGGCCGGTTTTTCATTTGATTGATTTCCAGCGGCGCTCAGCCGCGGCGCAGCGGCAATGTCACCGTAAAGCAGGTGGCGTGCGCATCGCTGGCAGCGGCAATGCTGCCATGGTGGCGCTGCACGATCTGGCGGGCAATGGCCAGCCCCAAGCCGAAGCCGGCAGCGCCGGTGCGGGCATCGTCCACCCGGTAAAACCGCTCAAAAAGATGGGGAAGCTTGTCCGGAGGGATCGGCTGACCGGGGTTTTCCACCGTCAGCACCGCATTTTTACCGTTCAGGCAGAGCCTCAGGCGAATGGGTGCGTCCTTGGCGGCGTATTTCACCGCGTTATCCAGCAGTATCTCCAGCAGCTGATCCAACTGCTGCCGGTCGCCGGACAGCGCCGCGCCGTTTTGAATATCGTATTCCAGCGGATGGCCCGCCTCAAAGGCCACCGGCTCAAAGCGCAGTGCCGCATCCGTAACCAGGTCGCTGAGATCCACCGGCGCAAAGGGGGCCATCCGACCGCTCTCCGCCCGGGAGAGCGCCAGCATATCCTCCACCAGCGCCTTCATCCGCCGGGATTCCACCGAGATATTTTCCACATACTGCCGCTGCTCCGGCAGCGCCGCCTCCTGCAAAAGATCGGCGGAGGACAAAATCACCGTCAGCGGCGTTTTCAGCTCGTGGCTGGCGTCCGAGAGGAATTGCCGCTGATTTTCCCACGTCCGCGCCACCGGCCGGGTGACAAACCCGCTCAAAAGCCAGCTCAGCCCCAGCAGCACCAGCAGCGCGCCGCCGCCGATCAGGGCGCAGGTGCGCACCAGCGCGCGCAGCGTGGCCTGCTCAAAGGTGCTGTCCATAAAGGCGATGCGGATGCTCAGCGGCCCGATCTGCCGGTAATAGCGCATGCTGTACTTTGGCAGCACGCCGCTCTCGCCCGGGGCGGACAGCGCTTCGTTCACCAGCCGGGACAGGGCGTCCCCATCCTCCAGATCGTAGTAAGTGCTGCCGGAAACGTGAACGGTGCCGCTGGGCAGCACCTCCGCCACAAGGCAGGGCGTCTGCGATTCCGCGGCGCCGCTCTGCACCACCTGCCTCAGCTGGCGGTCAAAGCTTTTGGCAATATTGGCCCGGGAGAAGAGATATACCCCGGCAAACACCGCCAGCAGCACCATGGCCGATACCAGCAGCGTCACGCCGGTGATTTTCCAGCGAAGCTTACGGATCATGCTTCCGCCTCCTGTGCCAGGCAGTAGCCCAGCATACGCAGGGTTTTGATTTTCACGCAGGAGTGGAGATGGGTCAGCTTGCGGCGCAGGAAGGAGATATATACCTCGGCGTTGTTGTCCTCTGCCTGCGAATCGTACCCCCATACCTTCACCAGCATCTGTTCCTTGGTGACCACCTGATCGCCGTTACGCATCAAAAGCTCCATCAGGTCGTATTCCCGGCGGCTGAGCCGCACGTTCCGTGCGCCGCACGCCAGCGTAAAGGTGCCCCGCTCCAGCGAAAGATCACCCCATGTCAGCGTATCGCCCTCGTGCAGAGGGCCTCCTGCCCGGCGCAGCAGCGTGCGGACGCAGGCCAGCAGCTCCTCCGCCTCGAAGGGCTTGGTCAGATAGTAGTCCGCGCCGCAGTCCAGCCCGTGAACGCGGTCTGCCAGATCGCTTTTTGCCGTCAGCATCAGGATCGGCGCGGCAACGCCGTTCCGGCGCAGCTCCTGCGCCACCTGAAAGCCGTTCATGCCCGGCAGCATCACATCCAGCAAGATCAGGTCATAGACGCCGCTCATGCCATTGTCCAGACCGGCGATGCCGTCATAGCTCACGTCGGCGGTATAGCCCTGGCGGTGCAGCAGCTGGCGCAGGGTGTCCGCCAGACGCTTCTCATCCTCCACAATCAACAGGCGCATGGTGTGTCCTCCCTACAGCAAGCCCTACAGCAGCGCCAGAAATGCCGCCGCCTTGTTCTGCGAGACCAGATATACGGCAGCACTGTCGTTGAACGTCGCATAGTACGCGCCGTCCTCCCGCAGGGCGCCCAGCGCCAGCGTCATAGTGGTCTCGGTGTCCACGGAATTGATATAGGTCACGGTAATCACCGTGGGCGTATCCAGTCCGCACAGGGGAAGCGCCTCGGGAGAGGGATCGAAATCAAAGCAGCTGTCAAAGCTGAACGCGGCCAGCGCCTCCTCTACCGCCTGCACCTGCGCAGACGTCGGCTGCTTTCCCATCACCCGGCCATCCTCTTTCTTGGCCGGAGGCACAGACTGTCCCTCCCCGCTTTCTACGGTGATGGCCGTCATCACCCAGCCATCCTCTTCCTTGGCCAGACGCACAGACCGTCCTTCCCCACTTTGTACGGTGATGGCCGTCAGGTTCTCCTCCGTCAGCTCCGGCAGAGCGGGCAGCACCGCCATATCGTACACGCCGCGATCCATCATTTCCACCAGTTCGCTGGCAGCCAGATACACGCCATCATCGCCGTCGATCGACATGTACCACCGTCCGTCCTCCGCCTGCTTGCCAAAGCGCAGCGTGGTGCTCTCATCGCCCACCGTGACGCACAGATAGCGATCCGGCTCGTCCAGACCGCTGAGCGTGGGGTCTACCTCCGCCGTCTCCGGCGTAAGGGAAACGAACATGGCGTCCAGCACTGTCAGCATCTGCTCGGGATAGGCGCCGTCCAGCGGGAAGCTTTCGTTATCCACCCATTTCCAGCCGTCCTCATCTCTGCGGAAGCGGCAGGTCACCTGCCCGTTATCGTATTCCAGATACGCCGCGTCAACAGCGGACAGCTGCACAGTGTTTGACAGCGCGTTATCCGCCGCCGCCGTTAGATCCGCCTCTTTCTTTTTGCCGCAGGCCGCCAGCACCGCTGCCAGCAGCAGCACCAGAAGCAATAAATGTGTTCGTTTCATGGGTTCCTCCTATGGGATAAATTGCGTTACAACTTTTTAATATATCAGAAAGTCAGAAAAAAGGAAAGTCAAAATTGTGAATTTTCGCCGCACGGCAGGGAAAGGCTCCGCCGGATACCCACACAGTATCCGGCGGAGCCTTAATGCCACAGCAGGATGATTACAGGGCCGCCGCGCCGATGATACCGGCCTCGTTGCCCAGGCGGGCCGCCGCGATTACGGGCACCGCCCCCTCCCGGCCGCCGAAGCAGTGCTCCGCCACATATGCGCGGATCGGAGCGAGGATACGCTCGCCCTGACGGCTGACGCCGCCGCCCAGCAGGATCATCTCCGGGGCAAGGCTGTTCACCAGATCGGTCAGTCCCGCCGCCACATAGACGCACCAGCGGTCGATCACCGCCGCCGCTGCCGCGTCACCGGCATCGGCGGCCCGGAACACATCCAGCGCCGTCAGATCCTCCCGCCCGTGTAAAGCAGACGCTGGATGCTGCTCTCCGGCCCGCTTGGCCTGACGGATCAGGGCCGTGGCGGAGGCATAGGCCTCCCAGCAGCCGTCCCGGCCGCAGGTGCAGTGCTCGCCCTCCAGCACCAGCAGGGTATGGCCCAGCTCGGCGCCCATGGAGCGCATACCGGCGTAAATTTTGCCGTCAATAATAATACCGCCGCCCACGCCGGTTCCCAGCGTGATCAACACCATATCCCGGCAGCCCACCGCCGCGCCCGCCACAGTCTCGGCCAGCGCGGCGCAGTTGGCGTCGTTGCTGAGGCGGACGGGGATGCCGAAATGCGCCTGAAGCATCCGGCACACCGGCACATTGAACCACCCCAGATTGTAGGCGCGCACCACCGTACCGGCGGCGCTGTCACAGGTGCCGGGAGAGCCGATGCCGATGCCGGCGCAGTCGGCGGCGCTCAGCCCCGCCTTTTCCAGCGCCATCTCCACAGCCCGGCACATATCGGCCACCATTTCCTCCGCCGGGCGGAATGCGCCGGTGGGAACGCTGGCCTCAGCGATGATGGCATGGCGGTCATCCACCACGCCCACGGCGATATTCGTACCGCCCAGATCGATACCGATTCGATACATTCTCTCCGCTCCTCCTCGTTACAGTGTGATGGCCGCGGTAACGGCGCAGCCGTTGCATACCATGTGCTCCAGCGCAACGCCATCAGGCAGCGCAAGGCGGCTGAGCGCCAGCAGCGGCCCCTTTCCCGTCAGCTTGAAGAGGGCCTCCTTGGCCGTCCAGCACTCCCAGAACCGCTGGAAGCAGCCTGCGTCTCCGTAGCGGATATAGGCCATCTCCCCGTCGGAGCAAACGCGGCGCATAAACTTCTCCTCCGCGCCGCGAATCACCTCCACGTCCACGCCCAGCAGCTTTTCGCCCGCGGCGCACACGGCGTAAGGCCCGCTGTGGCTGACGCTGATGTGGAAATCCGCACCCTCCACATAGGGCTTTCCGTTCGCATCCCACCGCAGCGCCACGCTCTCCGGCGCGGTGTCCAGCCGCCGGGCAGCCGCCTGCCGCGCCAGCAGCTCGCCTGCCGCGCTGCGCTTGCGGTCATCCTCGTTGGGAAGATCCGCGATCCGGCGGCGGCGCTCGCCGTCCATCATGCGCAGGGCGCGCTCCAGCGCGCCGGCATCCATTTCCCGGATACAATACCACAAAAGCTCCATATGACTACCTCCGACAGATATTCTCTGATTCAGGATAATAAGTATACCACATGAGCCGCCCGGTTTCCACACTTTTTCTGTTGCTTTTTGCCGGATATTGCGGTAAACTGGGGCTGTGTCTGCGAGGAGGAGCATCATATGGTTTCCATTATTGAAGTGACTACATGGGCGCAGCTGCGCCAGTTTGTGGAATATCCGAATATCCTGTATCGGGATGTACCCCAGTTTGTTCCCGCCACCTTTGATGACGATATGAGCGACTGGAACCCCAAAAAGAACCCTGCCTTTGAATACTGCGAGGCCCGTTGCTGGCTGGCCATGCGCAACGGCGAAATGGTCGGGCGCATCGGCGCCATTCTCAGTCATAAGGCCAATGAAAAGTGGCACACCCACCGTATGCGCTTTACACAGGTGGATTTTATCGACGATGAGCAGGTGGCCAATGCCCTGTTTGCCACAGTAGAGCGCTGGGCAAAAGAAAAAGGCTGCGACGAGGTCCACGGCCCGCTGGGCTTTACCGACCTTGACCGGGAGGGTATGCTGGTAGAGGGCTTTGACCGGCGCAGCTGCTTTTTCACCTACTATAACCACCCCTACTATATCGACCACATGACCCGTCTGGGCTATGTGAAGGACGTGGACTGGGTGGAAAATCTGATTCAGGTGCCCACCGATGAGAAGGTGATCGAGCGGTGGCGCAAGCTGTCGGAATTTGTGGCAAAGCGCTGTAATCTCCATGTGTTCAAGCCGAAAACACGGCTGGATTATATCGGCCTGATCCCCCGGTTCTTCCAGCTGGTCAACACCTGCTACGCGCCGCTGTACGGCACGGTGGATCTGACGGATAAGCAAATCAAGCGCTACAGCGCCAAATTTGCGCCGCTGGTCAACCCCAATCTGGCGTTTTTCATCATGGATGAGCACGAGGAAATGGTGGGCATGGGCGTGGCCGCGCCCTCTATCGCCACCGCCCTCCAAAAAAGCCGGGGCAAATATTTCCCCACCGGCTGGATCGATATTTTGAAGGCTTTCCGTAAAAATGACACCATCGACCTGCTGCTGATTGCCGTGCGGCCCGATTATCAGCAAAAGGGCGTCAACGCCATGATTATCTACCATGCGATGGAGGGCTGCCATAAGATGGGCATCAAGGAGGCCGAAAGCGGCCCCATGCTGGAACTCAACCAGAAGGTGCAGGCCCAGTGGAAGGATTTTAAGTTGGAGCAGCACAAGCGCCGCCGCTGTTTTGTGAAGAAGCTGAAGTGATATGCAGAATTATAAATTGACCATCGCCTATGACGGTACCCGCTTTTTCGGCTGGGAGCGCCAGCCGGATCGGGAGACTGTGCAGGGCAAGATCGAGGCGGTGCTGAGCCGTCTGGCCGGAAAGCCGGTGGAGATCACCGGCGCGGGCCGTACCGACGCGGGCGTACACGCCCGGGCCATGGTGGCCAATGCGGTGCTGGATGTCAAGGAGTCGCCGGAGGAGATCCGCGACTACTGCAACCGCTACCTGCCGGACGCCATCGCCGTGCGTGAGGTGAAGCCCTGTGCGCCTCGCTTTCACGCCCGCTATAACGCTTTGGGCAAAACCTATCGCTACACGGTTTTTGTGGGCGAGGTCAAGCCTGTTTTTGACCGGAAATATGTGACCATGCTGCCCTACGTTCCCGACGTGGCGCGGATGCGTCAGGCTGCCGCCTATCTGGTGGGTGAGCATGATTTCGCCGCCTTTTGCGGCAATCCCCGCATGAAAAAATCCACCGTGCGCACGGTGGACAGCATCGAGATCCGGCAGCAGAAGGAGCGCATCACCTTTACCTTTCACGGCAACGGCTTTTTGCAGAACATGGTGCGCATTCTGGTGGGCACACTGCTGGAGGTGGGCCGCGGCTTCTGGGAGCCGCAGCAGATGTGCGCCATTCTGGAAAGCCGCGACCGCAGGCAGGCTGGCCCTACCGCGCCCCCGGAGGGTCTGTGCCTGATGAAGGTGGATTATTGACGGCGCCACTGCCGCATCGGCGTGGCCGCTTATCCCAAATATAAAAAGGACAAGCTTTTGCGGAAGCTTGTCCTTTTTGTGTAAAAGTGGTGCCCGCAGCGGTAAGGCGCTGCCTGCGGTTCACTTTTTGGCATCTCGACTCCACAGCACATGGTCATTGTTGCCCTTCACCGCGATTGCCGCGTTTCCGGCCCTTGACGCAGTGTTGCCGACCATCGCCGCTTGGACAGAAAAATACCCGCTTGCGCGGGTATTTTTCCACCATATAAACCACAAGGACCAGCGAGCTTACTCGTTGGTGTAGTTGTCAAAATAACCTTGAAGGTAGATGATCGGGGTTCCCTTGTCGCCACTGCCGGACGTCAGGTCGCACAGCGAGCCGATCAGGTCGGTCAGGTTGCGGGGAGTCGTTCCCTCAGAGACCATGCTGCCCACCAGACTCGCCTTGGCATCCTTCTGGCGGATCTTCTCTGCCACGGCTTTTTGCAGCTCCTCGCCGGTCAGACCTGCGAAATCGTTGTCGGCCAGATACTTCAGCTTCAGCTCGTTGGGGGTACCCACCAGTCCGGCCGTATAGCCGGGGGATACCACCGGGTCGGCCAGCTCCCAGATTTTACCGGCAGGATCCTTGAAGGCACCATCGCCATACACCATGGCCTCGATATGCTTGCCGGTAGCCTCGCTCATGCCCTTGCCGATGCCCTCGGCCACGGCCATGGCATCTCGGGGGAACAACTTGATACGCTTCTCATCTGCCTTGTTGCTGCCCAGCAGGCCATACTGGGAATTGTAGCCGCTGCCGTCCACAGGCTCGGTCAGCAGATCGTCCAGCCCCAGCACCGTCTTGGCGCCGGCAGCCTTCAGCAGGCGTTTGCTGCGCGCACGGGTGTGGATATCGCAGCAGATCACGGTATCGGTATAGTCCAGCACGGTCTGCACACGGTTGGCAAATACGATCTCCGCTTCGGCGCCGGCGCTCTCGATAATAGACTTATAGTAATCCACATAGTCCACACCGGTAAAGGGATGGATCACCGCGCCGAAAGCCTGACGGAAACGCTCCAGATCCAGCACATCATGCCAAGGATCGATGCCTGCCTCGTCCAGCTGATCCATACTGACCAGATGGTTGCCCACCTCATCAGAGGGATAGCTGAGCATCAGCACGACTTTTTTGCAGCCGCCGGCAATGCCTTGCAGCAGCAGAGAAAAACGATTGCGGCTGAGGATGGGGAACGTAACGCCCACCGTCTGCCCACCGGTCTTGGCGCGTACATCGGCACTGATCTGCTCCACGGTGGCATAGTTGCCCTGGCAGCGAGCCACAACAGACTCGGTAATGGCAACCACATCCTTATCTTGCGGCTCGATGCCGTTCTTGCGCAGCGCATTCAGAACGGTTTCAACGGTAATGGCCACAACGTCATCACCCTGGCGGAAAATCGGTGCGCGCACGCCGCGCACAACAGTACCCAAAGTTCTCATAGCTCCTCGTCCTTTCGCTATTTCGTCAATTGCGTTTTGCAACTAATTATAGCAAACCACCACACATAAGTAAAGAACTTATTTTTAATATCCAGCATAAGTTATACTTAACATTTTTCTACTTGCTTTTTCCGAAAAAGTGTGTATAATAAATGAGTACGGGCTTGTAGCTCAGCTGGGAGAGCAAGCCTGACATATTGCAACCATACAACTTCATATTCGGGCTTGTAGCTCAGCTGGGAGAGCGTTCGGTTCGCATCCGAGAGGTCGAGGGTTCGAATCCCTTCAGGTCCACCAAGAAAAGCTGTGAAATTTCATATTTCACAGCTTTTTGCAACTATTTGGAGAGATTTATATGGATGCGAACCATTCGTTTCTTCTGGATTTTGGCATATTTTGGGAAATTCGCCCCCGAATGGTTCGCATCTAAAAGTGAATATGGTGAATAAGCATTACAAAGGGCGTCGGTTTGTTGGTTTCGTAAAACCATCGAACCGGCGCTCTTTTGCATTTTCAGGATAAATAATCGGGCGTGACCCGAAAGGAGGAACGAATGATGCATGAAAGCAGACGCAGCGTAGATAAACGCACCTGCACGGCATTTGTGCCGATGCCGCCGGAGCAGGTGTTTTGCACTGAGAACGAGCGATGCCGTGGATGCCCGTACCCCGCCCACGGCATCGTCTGCTGGCACCGGGGTGGAGGCTGTCTGCGCACAGATACCGCAACGCCTACACCTACGACGATTGGGGATACAGCCCGTTCTATGGCTG
>CABSAW010000033.1:0-15268 GCA_902475745.1 uncultured Oscillospiraceae bacterium | reverse complement strand
CTGGCCGGCGCCAACTGCGGCGGCTGCGGCTATCCCGGCTGCGGCGGCTGCGCCGAGGCCATTCTGGCCGGTAAGGCTCCCGTCACCGCCTGCGCTCCCGCCGGCCCCGAGAACGCCGCCAAGATCGCGGCCATCATGGGCATGGAGGCTCCCTCCGGCGACAAGATGGTGGCTCACGTGCTGTGCAACGGCGGCTGCAACGCCAAGGAGAACTTTGAGTACCGCGGCGTGAAGGACTGCCTGGCCGCTACCAAGGTCTGCGGCGGCGACGTCAAGGCCTGCAAGTACGGCTGCTTCGGCTTCGGCTCCTGCGTGGAGGCCTGTAAGTTCGACGCTATCCATGTCATCAACGGCGTGGCCGTTGTGGACAAGGAGAAGTGCACCAACTGCGGCGCCTGCCGCGCCGCCTGCCCCCACCACCTGATCGTGGAGGTGCCCTACAAGCAGAAGGTGTTCGTCAACTGCTCCAACAAGGACAAGGGCCCCACCGTCACCAAGGTTTGCGCCAACAGCTGCATCGCCTGCGGTATGTGCGAGCGTACCTGTAAGTTCGACGCCATCCACGTGGTGGATAACGTGGCCGTCATCGACTACACCAAGTGCAAGAACTGCACCATGTGCGCCAAGGCCTGCCCCCGCAACGCCATCGAGCCCATCCCCACTCCCGAGGAGAAGGAGAAGTTCAAGGCTGCGCAGAAGGCTGCCGCCGAGAAGAAGGCCGCTGCCGCCAAGGCCGCCGCTGAGGCTGCCGAGGCTCCCAAGGCCGAGTAACCATCTTTTAAGTCAATGCAGCACAAAGGGTATGCATGAAAATGCATACCCTTTGTTTCGCCCACCGGCTATAAGTCCCGCCATTTCTCCTGATAAGCAGACCTGATACGCCGTGAAAATCCGCAACATTTCTGCCTAAAACAGGTTGACATAATGGGTGTGGATAACTGTGTGGAAAATGTGGAAAACCCTTTTTTAACAGGGGTTTGCAGCTGGTTGACACAAAATTATTTTTTACATACCCTTTACATTTTTGCACCAAAATCGCCTGTTGGACGGCGGGAAACGACCCAAAGCCCCTTGCGCCGCCGCCGAAAATGGGTTACAATATATTGGGCTTGTGCCCATCTGTAAGCTACAACCTTTTGGAGGTTTTATTCATATGCCAAAGAAAAACGTATACAGCGACGAGAGCATCACCAGCCTGAAGGGCGCAGACCGCGTCCGGAAACGTCCCGGCGTCATTTTCGGCTCCGACGGGCTGGAGGGCTGCGAGCACGCTGTGTTTGAAATCCTCTCCAATTCCATCGACGAGGCCCGGGAGGGCCACGGCAGTCTCATTACCGTTACCCGCTTTCAGGACAAGTCCGTGCAGGTGGAGGACATGGGCCGTGGCTGCCCCGTGGACTGGAACGAGAAGGAGGGACGCTATAACTGGGAGCTGGTGTTCTGCGAGCTGTACGCTGGCGGCAAGTACGACAACGAGCACAGCGAAAACTACGAGTTTTCGCTGGGTCTCAACGGCCTTGGCTCCTGCGCCACCCAGTACGCCTCGGCCTACATGGACGTGACCGTGTGGCGGGGCGGCAGGGAGTACAGCCTGCACTTTGAAAAGGGCGAGAACATCGGCGGCCTTCAGGTGAAGGAACTGACCGCGAATAAGAAGAAAACCGGCACCCGCATCCGCTGGCTGCCGGATCTGGACGTATTCACCGACATTGCCGTGCCGCTGGACTACTACCGCGATGCCATGAAGCGTCAGGCGGTGGTAAATGCCGGCGTTACCTTCCGGCTGCTGAACGAGACGGAGAGCGGCAAATTCGACACCGAGGAGTTCCTCTACCCCCGAGGTATTCAGGACTATATCACCGAGCTGGCGGGGGACGATCCCCTGACCGAGCCGGTGTACTGGGAGGCGGAGCGCCGGGGCCGCGACCGGGCGGACAAGCCGGAGTATAAGGTAAAGCTCAGCGTGGCGCTGTGCTTTTCCAACCGGGTGTCGGTTGTGGAGCACTACCATAACTCCAGCTTTCTCGAGCACGGCGGCAGCCCGGAAAAGGCCACCCGCCTTGCGCTGGTGGGCGCCATCGACAAGTACCTGCGGGAGAACAACAAGTATCTGAAATCCGAATCCAAGATCACCTATCCCGACGTGCAGGACTGCCTTGTGCTGGTCAGCAACAACTTCTCCACCCAGACCAGCTATGAGAACCAGACCAAGAAGGCCATCACCAACAAATTCGTGCAAGAGGCCATGGCGGAGTTCCTCCGCAGCCGTCTGGAGATCTATTTCATCGAGAATCACGAGGCCGCCGAGAAGATCGCCGCGCAGGTACTGATCAACAAGCGCAGCCGCGAAACGGCGGAAAAGACCCGCATCAACCAGAAGAAAAAGCTGACCGAGAAGATCGACATTGCCAACCGCGTCCAGAAGTTTGTGGACTGCCGCACCAAGGACGTGGAGCGCCGGGAGATCTACATCGTGGAGGGCGACTCCGCTCTGGGCGCCTGCAAGCAGTCCCGCGACGCGGAGTTTCAGGGTCTGATGCCCGTGCGGGGCAAGATTTTGAACTGCCTGAAGGCCGACTATCCCCGCATCTTCAAAAGCGACGTCATCACCGACCTGATGAAGGTGCTGGGCTGCGGCGTGGAGGTCAGCGGCAAGGCCGTGAAGGAGCTGAACCAGTTCGATCTTAACAACCTGCGCTGGAGCAAGGTGGTCATCTGCACCGATGGCGACGTGGACGGCTTCCAGATCCGTACCCTGATCCTCACCATGCTCTACCGGCTCTGCCCCACCCTCATCAAGGAGGGCTACGTCTACATTGCCGAGACGCCGCTGTTCGAGATCACCTGCAAGGAAAAGACGTGGTTTGCCTACTCCGAAAAGGAGAAGGCGGAGGTGGTGCGCCAGCTGGAGGGCAAGAAGTACAAGGTGGATCGCTCCAAGGGACTGGGCGAGAACGACCCGGAGATGATGTGGCTGACCACCATGAACCCGGAGACGCGGCGGCTGATCCGTGTGCTGCCTGAGGAGGCGGAGGAGACCGCCCGCGTCTTTGACCTGCTGCTGGGGGACAATCTGGCCGGCCGCAAGGAATATATCGCGGAAAACGGCTATAAATACATGGACATGATCGATGTGAGCTGAGGAAGGAACCGCAATGGCAAAAAAGAAAACAGAAGAAAAAACCGTTCACCGCAGCGCCGATCCCAACGTGATGGGCCTGCGCGGCGTGGTGGTGGATCAGCCGATCACCGCCACGCTGGACGAAAACTATATGCCCTATGCCATGTCGGTCATCGTCTCCCGGGCCATCCCGGAGATCGACGGCTTCAAGCCCGCCCACCGGAAGCTCCTGTACACCATGTACAAGATGGGGCTGCTCACCGGCAGCCGCACCAAGTCCGCCAACATCGTGGGCCAGACCATGCGCCTGAATCCCCACGGCGATCAGGCCATCTATGAGACCATGGTGCGTCTGGCCAAGGGCAACGAGTCCCTGCTGCACCCCTTTGTGGACAGCAAGGGCAACTTCGGCAAGGTCTACTCCCGGGACATGGCCTACGCCGCCAGCCGCTATACCGAGGCAAAGCTGGCCCCCATCTGCGCCGAGCTGTTCCGGGATCTGGACTGCGACGCCGTGGATTTTGCCGACAACTACGATAGCACCATGAAGGAGCCGACACTGCTGCCCACCACCTATCCCAACGTGCTGGTGAGCGCCAATCAGGGCATCGCCGTGGGCATGGCCAGCCAGATCTGCGGCTTTAATCTGGGCGAGGTGTGCGACACCACCATCGCCTATCTGAAAAACCCCGACCACGACATTGCCTCCACGCTGCTGGCCCCCGACTTTCCCACCGGCGGACAGCTGCTGTGCCAGCCCAATGAGCTGGCGGATATCTACCGCACAGGCCGGGGCGGCGTGAAGGTGCGCGCACGCTGGCGCTATGACAAAAAGGAGAACCTGATCGAGGTCTATGAGATCCCCTATTCCACCTCCATCGAGGCCATTCTGGACAAGGTGGCGGAGCTGGTGAAGGCCGGCAAGGTGAAGGAGATCAACGACATGCGGGACGAGAGCGACCTGAGCGGCCTGAAGCTGACCATTGACCTGAAGCGGGGCACCGATCCCGACAAGCTGATGGCCAAGCTCTATCGCCTGACCCCCTTGCAGGACACCCTCAGCTGCAACTTCAACCTCCTCATTGGCGGGCAGCCCCGGGTGCTGGGCGTTGGCGCGATTCTGGAGGAGTGGACGGCGTGGCGTACCGACTGCGTCAAGCGCCGGGTCTACTTTATCCTGAAGAAAAAGCAGGACAAGCTCCATCTTTTGCTGGGCCTCAAGCGGATCCTGCTGGACATTGACAAGGCCATCCGCGTCATCCGTGAAACGGATGAGGAGGCGGAGGTCGTCCCCAACCTGATGATCGCCTTCGGCATCGATCAGGTGCAGGCGGAGTTTGTGGCGGAGATCAAGCTGCGCAACATCAACAAGGAGTACATCCTCAAGCGTGTGGCGGAGACGGAGTCGCTGGCCGATGAAATCGCCGATCTGGAGGACACGCTGGCCAAGCCCCAGCGGATCCGCCGCATCATCATCGATGAGCTGACCGATGTGCGCAAGAAATACGCCGTGCCCCGCCGCACGGAGATCCTCTACAGCTACGAGCTGCCGGAGGAGCCGGAGGCGGAGGAGGTGGACGACTATCCTGTACACCTGTTCCTCAGCCGCGAGGGCTATTTCAAGAAGATCACGCCCCAATCCCTGCGGATGTCCGGCGAGCAGAAGTACAAGGAGGGGGACGGCCCCAGCCAGCATTTCGAGGCCACCAACGCCGCCGAGCTGCTGTTCTTTACCGACCGCCAGCAGGTCTACAAGGTGCGCGCCAGCGAATTCGGCGAGACCAAGGCCTCGGTGCTGGGCGACTATCTGGGCGCCAAGCTGGCCATGGACGAAGGGGAGAACGTGCTCTATCTGGCTCTGGCCGGGGACTACAGCGGCTTTATGCTGTTCTTCTTTGAAAACGGCAAGGTGGCCAAGGTGCCCATGAGCGCCTACGCCACCACCTCCAACCGCCGCCGTCTCACCGGCGCGTACAGCGACAAAGCGCCGCTGTGCGCCATGATGGCGCTGCGGGAGGATACGGAGCTGGCACTCTACACCAACGAGCCCCGCTGTCTTTTGATGCACACCGCCTCGCTGACGCCCAAAACCACCCGTACCACCCAGGGCGTGGCGGTAATGACCATCAAGCCCAAGTACCGTCTGGAGCGTGTGGCGCCGGCAGAGGAGACGGGCATCACCAACCCGGGGCGCTACCGTACCCACACGCTGCCTGCTGCCGGTGCGCTCTTAAAGAGCGAGGACAGCGACGAGAAGCAGATCACACTGCTGTAACAGCCGGCATGATATCTTCGATTTCTTCGCGCTGTGCGCAGCGCGAGCTCTGTGATGCTTTTGTAAAGGAGGAACCGGCCATGAAACGACGGATACTTGCGCTGACCCTTGCCGCGGTGCTGATACTGCCGGGTTGTTCGCTGCTGGAGCGGGGCTACGGCAGCATCGAGCCCCACAGCTCCTCCTATTATGAGAACGAGGCGGGGGATGTGCTCCGGGCCGAAAACTATCAGGATCTGGTCAACGACCTGCTGGTGCTGATCGGCGACCATGCCCCGGAGGGCACGATCTGGCTGTATCCCGGCAAGGAGACGCTGGACGCGGAGCAGGCGCTGGAGCAGGCCTGTCAGGAGGTGCAGCGCGAAACCCCCATGGGCTCTTATGCCGTGGAATATATCACCTATACGGTGGCGGCGGATAACCGCAGCTACAGCGAGATATCCCTGTCGATCGGATACCGCTGCACCGAGGCTCAGATGCAGGAGATCGTCCATGCCACCAGCGTTTCCGCGCTTCATGCGCTGCTCAGTGCCGCCGCGGACAAGGACGCAGCGGCGCTGGTGGTGCAGCTGGGGTACTATCAGGATCAGGCACAGGAGGTGCGGGACATCGTCTGGCAGGTGGCGCAGGAGAAAAATGTTGACGGTGCCGCTTGGCAGGTGTCCTTCTATCCAAATGAGACTTCCGCGGGAATCATTGAGATTCTGATGAAAAATTGAAAATACTGAAAATGCAGGGTTGACAAATGCCGCATTTGGGGTTATAATCAATCTTGCGTTTGCGGGCGTAGCTCATCTGGTAGAGCGCGACCTTGCCAAGGTCGAGGTAGCGAGTTCGAGCCTCGTCGCCCGCTCCAAAAACACCACCCAATAGGGTGGTGTTTTTTTGTGCGCGTCTCGGCTGTGCCCTCGTCGTGTCCGCCATTGCCCGGCCCCTTTTGGGGCGGCCATTGGGACACTTCCTTAAAACCGCCTTGCTGGATACTGCATAACCGAAGATGAAGCTGCCCAGTTAGGATGGATTCCGATTTTTGCCACTTACGACCATTACGCCACATTTGTCGAGATTGTTTGACAGAAAGGAGCTTCGTTATGAATCACTCTGCATATACACCTATTACAGCTGACCCTGTTTTTCTGAATCTGAACGGCTGTAAGGACTGGGATACATTACACCGGCGCATCCGCAAGACGTTTGGGTTTCCGGACTACTATGGAGAAAACTGGGACGCCATGTGGGATTGCCTGACGGACGTATTCTTGCAGCCGGTGCAAAGACACATTGTTGTGGAAGGGTTTGCCTCCATGCCCCGAGAACTGCGGGAATATGCCGCCCCGATGCAGGAAATCTTCAGCGACCTCCAAGAGAAATTCCCTTGGGTCTCCATCACCTACTGTTGAATGCTGGCCCGAGGCTCCAACAGGGCACGAGCAAAGCGAAAAAAACGTGCCGGCGGCACGTTTTGGTGATAAGCATACGTATCACGTAAAAATACAAAAAATGCAAAAAAATTCAAAATGAAAAAGGCCGGGCTGTTGCCCGGTCTTTTTCGTGCAGGGTTTGTAGGAACAAAGAGAGAAAATAAGAAAGAAAAGAAAAGCTTGCAAATATTACAACAATAAGGCGGCGGCCATATTGTTTTGCAACGTTGTGGAGCCGTTTCGGCACACCATCAGCCACGCCGCGGCAGGAGGCAGCGCCGTTTTTCATGGGTGCAGCGCCTATCCGGCGGCCATGCACGCGGCTACGTGCTCATTCACTCTATGCATACAGTATCACACAATTTCGTTCTTGTAAAACGGAAAGAATTTGTCTATAATATAAACGAAATTTATATTTCCCAACCGGAAAGGGGGACACCCACTGTGAACAACACCGACATGGAAACCTTTTGGGCCGTGCTGGAGTACGGCACCATGACAGCGGCGGCGGAGGCGCTGTTCATCACACAGCCCACGCTGACCAACCGCCTTCACGCGCTGGAGCATGAGGTGGGGGCGCAGCTGTTTCGCCGGGGCAAGGGAATCCGCCATATCGAGCTGACGGAGGCGGGACAGCGGTTTTTGCCGCTGGCTTACCGCTGGCAGACGCTGCTGGAGGATACCCGGGACGTGGCCGAGACCGTGTCCCGGGAGTACCTGCGGATCGGCGCGGTGTTTTCCACCAACCAGTACATTCTGCCGGTGGCCTACCGCCATTTCTTACAGCGCAAGCTGCCGGTGTCGCTATGGGTGCAGACACTGTCCGGCGACGGCTATGAGGGGGCGCAGATCGTGGCCCGGGGCGATCTGGAAATGGCCATGATGGATGGCGACATCTTCTACCATCCCCAGCTTGAGATCACGCCCCTGTGCAGCGAGGAGTCCTTTATCGTCTGCTCGCCTGACAGTCCCTACGGCGAGCTGATCTCCCCGCAGGAGCTGGACCCGGAGAACGAGATCGTGGTTTCCTGGCGCAAGGCAACCCAGGACTGGCGCGACCACTGGTTCGGTCTGGCGGTAAAGCCGCTGCTGTACGCTGATTCCCTACAGGTGGTGGATTCCTTTCTGGGGTGGGATGTTATGTGGGCCGTGGTGCCCGCCATGGCGGCCCGGGCGCTGCAAAGCAGCGGACGGGCCAGAATCTGCCGCCTGACCGATCCGCCGCCGGAGCGGGTCTCCTATCTTGTCACCCGCCGGGGCGAGGAGCTGAGCCATGCCGCCCAGCTGCTGCTGGAGGACGTCTATACGCAGCTGCGCAGCATGAAGGATATCAAGCTGTTTATCTGATTTCAGATGCAGCAATAAGGCATGAGACACGGTGCCGTGTCTCATGCCTTTCGTCTATCCATCCCGCCAGCGGTGAAGGGCTTCCGGCAGCGCCTCCCGGTTTTCCACCGATACCGTCAGCACCGTCACCTGCCGGTGAGCGGCGATCTGACGCAGAAACCGGCTGTCCGCCTGCTGCAAAACGCCGATGATGGGGATCGGCCCATCCAACGCACGCAGCACCGCTGCCTGAAAGCGGAGGGCAGCCGCCTCGTGGGGGCCAAGCTCGTCCATCACCAGCAGGGCGCATCCGGCGGTATCCGCCAGCGCGGCGCAGCCCAGCGCGTTGAAGCGTTCCGGTTCTCCGCCGCAGCCGCAGCGAAACAGCAGGTTTTCCCCGCAGGGCACTTCCCCGGCGGCGGCAGACAGCAGATATACGCCGCCCTCGTGCTTCACTGTAAAAAAACCGCCGATCCGCCCTGTTTCCTCCGCCAACAGGCGGCGGATCAGGGTGGATTTTCCCACACCCTTGGGGCCGGTCAGAAACAGGTGCCGCTTCATATCAGTGCATGGGGCAGCCGCGCAGCTTCACACCGGCAGCCTCCCGCCGGGTGGCCCGCACGCAGATCATCTCGCCGGCAATGGACACGGCAATCTCCTCCGGCGTCACCGCCTTGATGGCGGTGCCGATGGGGGTATGGACTGCGGCGATGGCCGCCTCGCTGATGCCGGCCTCACGGAGGCGGGCGTTGACGCTGGCGGTTTTGGCGCGGGAGCCGATGACGCCGATATAGGCGTACTGTCCCCGCAGCACCTGCTGCTGCACGGAAAAGTCGTGGCTATGGCCGTTGGTCATCACCACCACATAGTCCTCGCCGCCGATGGACAGCGCATCAGCGAGGCGGTCAAGGTCGCAGCACACCACCGCGTCGGCGGAGGGGAAGCGCTCCTTTGTCACCAGCTCCGGCCGCTCGTCCACCACCGTGACGCGAAAGCCCACGGTGGTCAGCAGCGGGCACAGGGCCAGCGAGCAATGGCCCGCGCCGAAGATGATGGCCCTCTCCCCGATGGGCAGGGGCAGGGCGATGTGGGCATCGTCGGTGTCGGCGGCGGACAGCAGCGCCGGTGCGCCGCCGTCCAGTGCCAGCGCCAGCCAGCCCGGCTGCCGCAGGGCGATCCGGTGCAGCACATCGCCTGCCAGCGCCCGCCACGCCGGATCGTCGGCGGGGATAAATTGCAGATGCACCGTCACATCCCCGCCGCACACCATACCGATATCCTCAGCGTCGTTATGGCGCAGGCGGTATTCATGGATGGTGCTGCGGCGCTCCTGAAGCAGTGTCTGTCCCAGACGGATGGCTCCGCCCTCTACCGCGCCGCCGCCGATGGTGCCGCACAGCAGGCCCTTTTCGCCCACCAGCATCTGAGCGCCGCGGCCGCGAGGCGTAGAGCCGTTGTCGGCAATAATGGTACACAGCACGGTATCATGCCGCTTTTCCATTTCATAGAGAAGTGTTGTGAAAATCCCGTTCATGGGTGTTGCTCCTTTCGGGAGATAGATCGTATAAAGTCCGGTGCTTACCGCGCTCACGCGGCGGCGTCGGTCTTTGCCGCAGGCAGGGAATTGGCCACCAGCGCGTCATACTGTGCCTGGGTCAGCTGGCAGTGGTAGAACAGCTGGAAGTAGTTGGCGGTTTCGGCATACATGTCGTAGTCAGCCGCCTCGGGATAGAGCACCTTGGCCATCCACAGCATACCCAGCAGCCGCTGGACGCTGGGGGGAAAGCCCATCCAGTTATAGGGGCCCATGGGCACTTCGTAATACGCGCCGTTCTTGATGGCGGTCACATCGGCCCAGTTCTCGTCGCTGCCCACAGTGGCATAGATACTGCCGGGGGCAAACAGGATCACGTCCGGGTTCCAGTTGAGGATCTGCTCCATATCCACCTCGTTGCCGGTGCCCTTGCTGCTGGGCTCGTCCACCACGGCCAGATTGTTTGCCAGCAGGTCGATGGCCTCGGCGTGATAGGAGCCGCAGGCGATGACGTTCAGCCCCGCCTCGCCGGTGATGTAGAGGATATTGGCCTTTTCCACGGAAGCGGCAAGGCTATCGACCCTGTCATAGACGCTGCGGCAGTAGTCGGCCAGCGTTTTGCCCTCCTCTTGCATGCCCAGCAGCTCACCCAGCAGGGTATAGGTCTCATCCATGGCGGACAGCTTGGCGCCAATGTGGACGAAGGGAATGCCGGTCTGCTCCTGCAGGGCATCCAGATCCTCCACAATGCTGCCCTTGGCCTCGCCCACATCGATGACCACCTGTGCGCCGCTTCCCAGCAGCGTCTCCAGATTCAGCTCACCCTTGCCGCCATAGAGCTGACCCAGCAGGGGCAGGGCGTAGTACTTCTCCTCCAGAAACTGCTGGGCGCTCTCGTCCCATGCATTGGCCACGCCCACCAGCTTGTCAGGGCACAGGGCGAACAGCACGATCTGGGCCAGCGGGCCGGACACGGCCACCTTGTCGATCTGGGCAGGCAGCGTCACCTCGCGGCCCACGGAATCGGTGAATACGCGGGTCTGGGCATCGGTGCTGTCGTCCTCCGTCTGCGTGTTCCCCTGCTGACCGCAGGCGGCCAGACTCAGGGTCATGACCAGCGCCAGCAGCAGCGCCAGCAGTTTTTGTGTTTTTTTCATGATTTTTCTCCTTTTCTTGCATCTTATATATCACACGTCTCCCACCGCAGCAGGCCGAAACGGCGGCTCTTGGGCAGGAAGAAGGGAAAATCCTCCCGTCCGGTGTCCGTCAGCCGTGCTTGCAGAAGTGCGTCTGTGACAGGGGTGGTATCGCCGTCGCGGCGATACAGTTCAAAAAAGCGGCGGGCATCCGCCAGCGAGCGGAAGGGCTGCCCCATGGGCAGCGCCAGCCGTTCGGCCTGAAAGGGGATACCCCGTGCCTCCAGCACCGATACGCCGCGAAAATAGCCGCCGTGGCGGCGGACAGGGTGTCCCGCGGAGAACCTGTGGCAGCTGTCAGCCCCCATCACGGCCAGCACCGTACCCCGGCACTGCGCCGCCGAGATGGCCAGAATCTCCTCGATATGGCCGAAATAGCAGAACACCATGGCGTCATAGGGCTTTTCCGGCGGCACAGAGGCGATATCGCCCCGGCGGATGGCGATGTTGGAAATGCCGCGATGGCGGCAGTTGTCCGCCAGCAGGGCCAGCGCCTCACCGCTGATGTCTACCGCCGTCACCTGACGCACATGGGGCGAGAGGGCCAGCGCCAGATGACCGGTGCCGCAGCCGGCGTCGCACACATGGCCCTCCGGTGGGAGATAGGGCGCCAGCAGCGCCGCCAGACGGGCGTGAAAGTCGCCATAAGCGGCGGCGTCTTCCATAAAGCGGATCTTTTCCGCAGTCCACTCAAACATGGCCGTCTCCTTCCGCCCGCGGCGCCAGCACCACGCCGGAGGCCGTGTGGAGAAACTCTACCTGTACGCCGTACAGCCGCTCCATCAGCGCCGGGGTCAGCACATCGGCAGGCCGCCCCAGTGCGGCGCTCCGGCCATCCAGCAGCACCAGCAGCCGGTGGGCAAAGGTCAGGGCGTGCTGGGGATTGTGGGTGCTGAGCACCACCGTATAGCCCTGCGCCGCCAGACGGCGCACCAGCTGCAAAATGCGCAGCTGATTGCCGTAATCCAGCGCCGAGGTAGGCTCGTCCATGACCAGCACCTCCGAGCGCTGGGCCAGCGCCCGGGCGATCAGCACCAGCTGCTGCTCGCCGCCGGACAGACGGGTGAAGTTCCGCTCCCGCAGGTGGGACGCCCCCACCTGCTCCAGCGCCTCCTCCGCCTGACGCACCTGCGCCGCGCCGGGCAGCCCCAGCGCGCCAAGCTGGCGGGAAACCCCCATCAGCACCGTGTCCAGCACCGTGTAGCCAAAGGTGGGGGGATGGATCTGGGGGATATAGGCGATGCGCTCCGCCCGCTGGCGCGGCGTAAGCTCCGTCAGCGCTGCGCCGTCCACGGTGATGCGGCCTGATGCGGGCGCCAGCCCGCCAAGTATGCAGCGAAACAGCGTGGTCTTTCCCACGCCGTTGGGCCCCAGGACAGACAGCAGCTCCCCCTTTTCCGCCGTGAAGGTCACCTCACGCAGCACGGGAATCGCTCCATAGGAGAAGGACAGGTTTTCCACAGAAAGGCTCACAGCACATGCTCCTTTCTGGTCATAAGATAGAGGAAGAAGGGCGCGCCCACAAAGGCTGTCAGGATGCCGATGGGAATCTCCACCGCCAGCAGGTTGCGGGAGATGTTGTCCACCGCCAGCAGGAAAAAGGCGCCCATCAGCATGGCCGCCGGCAGCAGGCGGCGGCAGTCGCTGCCCACCAGCTTGCGGCCCAGATGGGGGATCACAAGACCCACCCAGCCGATCATACCGGCGGCGGCCACGCTGGCGGCGGTCAGCACCGTGGCGCTCAGGATCACCACCAGACGCAAAGCCCTGGTGTTGACCCCCATGGAGCGGGCCTCCTCCTCGCTGAGGGTCAGCAGATTGATGCGCCAGCGCAGCGACAGCAGCGGCAGCGCGCCGGCGGCCATGGGGATCAGGGCAAAGACCACATGCTGCATCCGCGTGCCGCTGAGGCTGCCCATCAGCCAATAGGTGATGGCGGGCAGCTGATTGGAGGGGTCGGCCACCAGCTTGATATAGGACGTTCCCGCCGAGAAAAGGGAGGAGATCATGATGCCCGACAGCAGCAGATTCACCACCTGATTGCCCCGGATGCGGCGGGCGATGGCATACACCAGCACCACCGTGGCCAGACTGGCCGCAAAGGCCATGGCCGTGACGCCGAAGCGGCTGAGGCCCAGCAGAATCGCCAGCGCCGCGCCGAAGCAGGCTCCCGATGATGCGCCCAGAATGTCCGGCGCGGCCATGGGGTTGCGGAATACGGCCTGATAGGCGGTACCGGCGGCGGACAGCGCGCCGCCCACCAGACAGGCCAGCAGGATCCGGGGCAGGCGCACGTTCAGCACGGCCGTGGCCATATTGCCCGTCCATGTCTGCTCCAGCGGCAGCAGCCGTGAGAGCAGAATGCGCACCACCTGCCAGATGGGCACATCATACCGCCCCAGCACAAAGGAAAACAGGAACAGCGCCAGCAGCGCCGCCGCCAGTGCGGCGATACACAGCGCGGCCCGCCTGTCGGCGGGGCAGAACGGCTTTTGCTTCATGGGCGCTCCTCCTTTCCCGGATACCGTTTCGATGCTTTATTTTACAGCGTTATTCTCCGACGCGCAACACGGTCTGTGCGGTATTGTCGGATTTTTGTGCCATATCGTCAAAAATCGCCGCCGCAGAGGGGCATTACCCACTCCGCGGCGGCTTTTCCGCCTGCCTTACAGCAGTTCATATTTCTTATTCCAGAGGCTGCCCGCCGTTACCTCTCCCGGCAGCAGCGCCGCCAGCGCCTTTGCGTTGACCCAATCCGCCGCCGTCTCCACCTTGTTGATAAAAATGCGGCTCCTGTCATACCCCTCGGATCGCAGCACCACCGCCGCCAGCGCGGGGGTAACGATATCGCTCTCCGACGCGCCGCACAGGGCGGCGTACCGTTCCGGCCGGTGGCAGGTCTCCCCGATGGGGCGGCCGAAGCCGTCGGCCCCCAGCACATAGATGGTCTGGCCGGCATTGGCGGGGATCACCGGCTCATGTGGTTCGTGGGCTTTCAGGGGCAGGCGTCTGGCCCCGTCGGCCTCCACCAGCACAAAGTCCGCCAGCGCGGCCAGCGTCTCAAAGGGGAGGGCGGGGGCGGTCAGCTTCCCCTCCGGGCCCTCTCCGGCCACGCACACTGCCCCCTGCGCCGCCAGCGCGGCGGCGATGGCGGCGGCATCCGCCGTCAGCACCAGGCGGCAGCCCTCCGGCCGTTGGATATGGGTGGAGGTGGTCACGATCACCGTGCCGCGGCGGCGCAGCTCCTCGGCCAGCGTATACATCAATGTGGTCTTTCCGCCGCCGCCGATCAGGGCGGTAACGCCGGGACCCACATGCAGCAGGGGAGAAATGTCCATCTTCCGTCTCCTTCAGCGGTGGGTATCCTCCGGCACGCGCACCCATCCGGTGGGCACGCCGCCGTCAAACGTCACCTGATAGCCGGTGCCCGGGGCACGGTACCAGTCCACCCGCAGTCCGCCGAACCAGTGCATCATAAACCCGGCGATGACGCCGCCGTGGATCACGCATACCGCGTCCTCGCCTGCCGAGAGCACCTGCTCCATGGCGGCGCGGTTGCGCGCCATGGTCTGGGGCGCGCTCTCGCCGTTGGGGCAGGCGTTGTGCTCGCTGTCGGCGATCCATTGCTGAAAGGCGGGGTCGTCCTTCAGCTCGTCATAGCTGCGCATCTCAAAATCACCGAAATCCATCTCCTGCAAGCCCGGCAGCGCCGTGTGGGGCACATCGCCGTACAGCGCGCAGAGGGTCTGCTCCGTGCGCAGCAGGCCGCTGGTGTAGTACCGCGGCGCGGTGGGGTATTCCGCCGCTCGTTCGTGCAGCTCCGCCAGTGATTCCGGCAGCGCCGGGATATCCGCAGCGCCGTAGTACAGCTCGCGGCGGCTGCCCTCCGTCTGGGCATGGCGCAGCATGGTCAATATCATTTCAATTCCTCCGTCAATCCGCATAAAACTCTTGTCACATGCCGGGCCTCCCGGGCCAGCTGCTGCACCAGCGTTCCGTGGGCCTCACGCCACGCCCGCTCCTGCGCGTCCATGGGGACGATGCCGCCGCCTACCTCTCGGGTAATAACGACCGCCGCATCGGCAAAAATAGGCAGATACTGCGCCGCATCGCCGCAGCGGCGGCTCAGCGCCTCCAGATGCCAGTAGCATTTCTTTCCGGGGACGATGTCGCCCGCCGCCAGATCACACACATCGGCCATGGTCAGGCCGTAATGCGCAAGCGCCCATGTCAGCTTGCCCTGAAACGCGCCGCCGATCACCAGATCCATATCCTTCACCTCACCAAAGTCAATACCGCCAGGCCGCAAAGCTCGCCCAGCGTCAGGGAAAAGCCGGACACATCGCCGGACATGCCGCCCAGCTGCCGGTCCGCGTACCACACGGCCAGCCAGTA
>CABSAW010000032.1:0-15697 GCA_902475745.1 uncultured Oscillospiraceae bacterium | reverse complement strand
CGGGGCCGGCGGAGAAATTGAAAGTACGACCGTATTTCATTTGGTTTTCCTCCTCAAATGTTATATTGCTTCCTTTTTTTCCGATTGTATGCTTGTTCTTATAGTATACGGCATCTTTTCCGGATAATCAACCTGCAAAGCTAAAAATCCGAAAGTTTGTGTGGGTTGCTGACAAAATGTCAGTTTTCTTGTTCAAACCGACCCAACCCCCGGATTGACAAGCCCTGCGGCGGGTGTTAAAATGTCGTAAGCTGGCGACGAAACGGCGCCAAACACCCTGTTTTTCTACATAAAATATCAAAGGAGCCGCCGCCATGGAACGGGTCAAAGGATTCTTACAACATATCTCACTTTATATTGTTGCGCTGGCCAAATGGCTGGCCATCGGCGGCCTTGTAGGGCTGATCGGCGGCGCCGTGGGAACCGCCTTCCACGTCGGTGTCGAACATGCCACCGAGCTGCGGCTGGCGCACCCGTGGATTCTCTGGCTGCTGCCGTTGGGCGGCGTGGTCATCGTCCTGCTGTACCGGGCGCTGCACATTGAGGGACGCGGCACCAATAATATTATCGAGTCTGTCCATTTCGGCAAGGATGTACCTCTGGTGCTGGTGCCGGTGATCTTTATCTCCACCTGCATCACCCACCTGCTGGGCGGCTCCGCCGGCCGTGAAGGCGCGGCGCTGCAAATCGGCGGCGGCATTGGTTACCGCACAGGCCGGCTTCTGCACCTTGGCGAAAAGGATCTGCCGCTGGCCACACTGTGCGGCATGAGCGCCGTGTTCTCCGCCCTGTTCGGCACACCGCTGACCGCCACCATCTTTGCCCTGGAGGTCATCAGTGTAGGCGTGCTGTACTACGCCGGACTGATCCCCTGCCTGACCGCCGCCTCGGTGGGCTATCTGATTGCCACACTGTTCAAGGTGCCCCCCACCCGGTTTGCCGTGGTGATCCCCTCGCCTGATGCGCGAACGGTGCTGCTGGTGATCCTTCTGGCCATCGGCTG
Organism: uncultured Oscillospiraceae bacterium; assembly: GCA_902475745.1. Classification (GTDB taxonomy): domain Bacteria; phylum Bacillota; class Clostridia; order Oscillospirales; family Oscillospiraceae; genus Vescimonas. The sequence continues at coordinate 14,694 of CABSAW010000032.1, read as the reverse complement.
CGCGCTGGTATCCATTCTCTTTGTCCGCGGCATGCATCTTATCGAGCATCTGGCGGTGCGTTGGCTCAAAAACTCCTATCTGCGTGCCGCCGTCGGCGGCGCAGTCATTATTGTCCTGACGCTGCTGCTGGGCCGGGATTATAATGGCGCCGGCATGGACGTGATCACCCGGGCAATGGCGGGCAGCGCCTCCGGCTGGGCATGGTTCTTGAAAATTCTCTTCACCGCCGTCACCATCGGCTGCGGCTTCAAGGGCGGCGAGGTCGTCCCCTCCTTCTTTGTGGGTGCCACCTTCGGCTGTGTCGCCGCGCCTTTTCTGGGGCTTCCCGCCGGGTTCGGCGCGGCCATCGGTCTGGTTTCGGTATTCTGCGGTGCGGTCAACTGCCCTGTTGCTTCGGTGCTGCTGAGCATGGAGCTGTTCGGCAGCGGCGATGGCCTGCTGTATTTCGCCTTTGCCTGTGCCATCAGCTATCTTCTGTCCGGTTACTGCGGCCTGTACAGCAGCCAGACCATCCTCTATTCCAAGCTCCGCGCCGAATTCATCAACGTCCACGCCAAGGAGTAACCGCCGAAAATTTTTATTCACAGGAAAATTTCCCTTTTCCCTTGACAACTGCCACCCGGTATTGTATAATGTCCCTCGGACAACACGCCACGGTGACATAGCCAAGTGGTAAGGCAAGGGTCTGCAAAACCCTCATTCCCCGGTTCAAATCCGGGTGTCACCTCCAGATAAAGCTCCCGAAACACAGGTGTTTCGGGAGTTTTTTCATGCCCGAAAGCAGATTTTCCCTTATTGTACCCCCCAGCGGCAACCTCCCACCACCATCTGCCTTTTTCATGCGGCCGCGTCCATCCTACAGCTGCCCCGGCACACCTCCCGCGATGCCGTTGCGGGATTTGCTGCGCCGGTCGTCAATTTCATCAAGCTTCCCCCCAATAAAACCCCATATTTCGGTCATCCTTCCCCTTTTTCGATCAACCCCTTGACAAGCCACTCCCGGCATGGTATTCTAGCAGAAATGCACAGGAAAGGGGCGATACATGTGACCGCGGCAACAAAGAGCAATCGACTCAACGGCGGTGCTTTTTTCTCCTGTGTGATTGGTGTTTCCTGCGGCAGTGGTGTTTTTTCCTCTGTGGCGGATACCTGTTTTTCTTATTTTAATACCCGGCTTCGTTGATGTATTTCCACATCACCGGAGACCGGGTTTTTTTATGGGAGGGTCGTTCCTCCCGGGTCGCTATCCACCCATGTCGGAGAAGGGAGTCAGAACATGCAGCAACTTACCCTGCAAATCATTGAAAATGTCCTGTTGGTCCCCGGGATCTGCCGGATGCGTCTGGCCGGCGACACCAGCGCCATTACTGCGCCGGGCCAGTTTCTGGAACTGCAGCTGGAGGGTGGCTTTCTCCGCCGTCCCCTGTCCATCTGCGACTGGGACGACGATACCGTCACCATCATCTATCGCAAGGTGGGAAAGGGCACGGCCATTCTCTCCACCATGCATCCCGGCGAAACCGTCAACGTGCTGGCCGGTCTGGGCAACGGCTTTGACGTGTCCGCCTGCGGTCAGCACCCGCTGCTGGTGGGCGGCGGTATCGGCACGCCGCCGCTGTACGGTCTGGCGCGCCGCCTGATCGCCGCCGGAAAGCAGCCCAAGGCGCTGCTTGGCTTCAATACCCGCAAAGAGGTATTTTACGAGCGGGAGTTTGCCGCGCTGGGCGTCCCCACCACCGTTGCCACAGTGGATGGCAGCTACGGTGTAAAGGGCCTGGCCACGCAGGTGCTGCCCCATGATTTTGACAGCTTTTGCGCCTGCGGCCCGCTGGTCATGATCCGCGCCCTGTGCGCCGCCACGGACAAGCCCGGTCTCCTCAGTCTCGAGGCCCGCATGGGCTGCGGCTTCGGCGCGTGCATGGGCTGCACCATCGAAACCACCAGCGGACTCAAGCGCGTTTGTAAGGAAGGACCTGTATTTCGGAGGGAGGAACTGATATGGCAGTAACAACAGTAGACCTTTGCGGCATCACACTGGACAACCCCATCATCCCGGCCAGCGGCACATTCGGCTACGGCTACGAGTTTGCCGAGATCTACAACATCAATTGTCTGGGCACCTTTTCGTTCAAGGGCACCACGCTCCACCCCCGCAAGGGCAATGCGCAGCCCCGCATCGCGGAGTACGAGGGCGGGCTGCTCAATGCCGTCGGGCTGCAAAACCCCGGTGTAGACGCCGTCATTGCCGAAGAGCTGCCCCGGCTGAAAAAAGTATTTCATAAGCCTGTCATGGCCAATGTCAGCGGCTTCAGTCTGGAGGAGTATGTAGAAGTCTGCCACCGTCTGGACACCTGCGAGCAGGTGGGATGGCTGGAGGTCAACATCTCCTGCCCCAATGTACACGGCGGCGGCATGAGCTTCGGCACCGACCCCAAGGCGGCGGCGCAGGTCACCCGCGCCGTCCGTGACGCGGTGAAAAAGCCGGTCATCGTCAAGCTCTCTCCCAACGTCACCGACATTGCCCAGATCGCCAAGGCCTGTGAGGATGCCGGCGCCGACGCTGTCAGCCTCATTAACACGGTGCTGGGTATGCGCATCGATCTCAAAACCCGCCGTCCCCTGCTGGCCAACGGCACCGGCGGCATGTCCGGCCCCGGCATTTTCCCGCTGGCGCTGCGCATGGTCTGGCAGGTCTATGAGGCTGTTTCCATCCCCATCGTGGGAATGGGCGGCGTCTGCTCGGCAGCGGATGCCGTGGAGATGATGCTGGCAGGTGCCACCGCCGTGCAGATCGGTGCGGCCAACCTTACCAGCCCCTTTGCCTGTCTCGACATCGTGGATTCCCTTCCCGATGTTATGGACTACTATCATATTAACGACATCAAAGAGATCATTGGAGGAGCACATCATGGGTAAAGACGTTATCATCGCGCTGGACTTCCCCAGCCGTCAGCGCACGCTGGCCTTTCTGGACAATTTCACAAATGAAAAGCCCTTTGTCAAAATCGGTATGGAGCTGTTTTTTGCCGAGGGTCCGTCCATCGTCCGTGAAGTCAAGGCCCGCGGCCACAAGATTTTTCTGGATCTGAAAATGCACGATATCCCCAACACTGTCCGCAGCTCCATCTCGGTGCTGTCCGGGTTGGATGTTGATATGCTGAACCTGCATGCCGCCGGCACCCGCGCCATGATGGAGGCCGCCATGGAGGGCCTGACCCGGCCCGACGGTACCCGTCCCCTGCTGATTGCCGTCACCCAGCTCACCTCCACCAGCCAGCAGAGCATGACCAACGAGATCCTCATCGACAAGCCTCTGGACGAGGTGGTTATCTCCTACGCGCAGAACGCGGCAGCCGCCGGGCTGGACGGCGTGGTCTGTTCCCCGCTGGAGGCCGGCATGATCCACGCAGCCTGCTCTCCCAACTTCCTGACCGTTACGCCCGGCATCCGCTTTACCGATTCCAAGGCGGACGATCAGGTGCGTGTCACCACGCCTGCTCACGCCAAGCAGCTGGGTTCTGATTATATCGTGGTGGGCCGTCCCATCACCAAGTCGGCGGATCCTGTCGCGGCCTATCGCCGCTGCATGGAGGAGTTCGTTGGATGAGCTGGGATACCCTCCTCTTTGATCTGGACGGCACGCTGACCGACTCCGGTCCCGGCATCATGCACGCGGCACAGTACGCCCTGCGCGGCGGCGGCGTCCATGTTGCAGACAGCCGTACCCTGTCATTTTTTGTGGGCCCGCCGCTGGCGGACAGCTTTCTGCGCTACTTCCCACCTGAGGAGGTCAACGCCGCCATCGCCCGTTTCCGGGAGTATTACCGCGAAACCGGCTGGCTGGAAAACGCCCCCTATCCCGGCATTGAGAACTGCCTTCAGGCGCTGTGCGCCGCCGGAAAAAAGCTGTATGTGGCCACCTCCAAGCTGGAATCTCTGGCGCATCAGGTGCTGACCCATTTTGGGCTTGCCCACTACTTTTCCGGTATCTGCGGCGCGCCGCCGGACGATATCGAAGCCGGGCGAAAGGCCGCCGTCATCGGCGCCGCTCTGTCCGCCGCCCACTGTGGCGACCTCTCCCGCGCCGTCATGATCGGCGACCGGGAGCATGACATTCTGGGCGGCCGTCAGGCCGGCCTGCAAACCGTGGGCGTACTGTATGGCTACGGAAGCCTGACAGAACTGACCCACGCCGGTGCCGATGCCATTGCGGCCACACCGGATGCACTGCGGGAGCTGCTCCTGCACCACGACTGAAAGGAGAACCACCATGGAACAACAACGTAAGGTCGCCGAGGGACTGCTGTCCATCCGCGCCGTCTTTTTCCGCCCCGAGGAGCCCTTCATCTGGGCCAGCGGCATCAAAAGCCCGGTCTACTGCGATAACCGCCTGATCCTGACCGCACCCGAGGTGCGCAGCACGGTAGAGTCCGCGCTGGCCGACACCATCCGCCGCGAATATCCGGACGCAGAGGTGCTGATGGGCACCAGCACCGCCGGCATCGCCCACGCTGCCATCGTCGGCCACATGATGGGTCTGCCCATGGGGTATGTCCGCTCCTCCGGAAAGGATCACGGCCGCCGCAACCAGATCGAGGGTCGCCTCGAGCCGGGTCAGAAGGTGGTGGTCATCGAGGATCTGATCTCCACCGCCGGCAGCGTGCTGGACGTGGTGCAGGTGCTGCGTGACGCCGGGGCCGAGGTGCTGGGTGTTGCCAGTATCTTCACCTACGGAATGCAGAAGGGTCTGGACCGCCTGGCTGCCGCTCATGTGGAAAACCACAGCCTGACCTGCTTTGATGTGATTGCGCAGGTGGCCGCCGAGCAGCACTACATCCGTCAGGAGGATGTGGCCCGGCTGATCCGCTTCCGCAATAACCCCTCCGACGAGAGCTGGATCACCGCCCGCGCCTGAGAGCGTCTCTAAACAGAAAATTCCCCCGCAGCAGGCCGCTTTTGCGGCTGGCTGCGGGGGTTCTTTTATCTCACTCAGGTGTTGCTCGTATTGGTCGAGCGCAGCATCACGTCATGATAGCCACCCTCCACAATGCTGGTGGCGGAAACCAGCGTCAGCTTTGCGTTCTTCTGCAAGTCGGGAATGGTGGTCACGCCGCAGTTGCACATGGTGGATTTCACCTTGTACAGGCTGCGCGCCACGTTGTCCTGCAAGGAACCGGCATAGGTAACGTAGGAATCCACGCCCTCTTCAAAGGCCAGACCGGTCTTGCCGCCCAAGTCATAGCGCTGCCAGTTGCGGGCGCGGTTGGAGCCCTCGCCCCAGTATTCCTTGACGTAAACGCCGTTCACCAGCAGCTTGTTGGTGGGGGACTCGTCAAACCGGGCAAAATACCGGCCCAGCATCAAAAAGTCCGCGCCCATGGCCAGCGCCAGCGTCATATGATAGTCGTGTACAATGCCGCCGTCAGAGCAGATGGGCACATACACGCCGGTCTCGCGGAAGTACTCATCCCGCGCCGCGCTCACCTCGATCAGCGCCGTGGCCTGTCCGCGGCCGATCCCCTTCGTCTCACGGGTGATGCAGATGGAGCCGCCGCCGATACCCACCTTTACGAAGTCCGCGCCGCACTCCGCCAGAAAGCGGAAGCCGTCACGATCCACCACATTGCCCGCGCCGATCTTTACCGTATTGCCATATTGCTCCCGCACGAAGTCGATGACCTTCTTCTGCCACACGGAATACCCCTCAGAGGAGTCGATGCACAGCACATCCGCACCGGCCTCCACCAGTGCCGGAATGCGCTGGGCGTAGTCACGGGAGTTGATGCCCGCTCCCACCAGATACCGCTTCTGGGCGTCCTGCAAGGCCAGCGGATGCTCCTTGTGCTCGGAATAGTCCTTGCGGAACACGAAATACAGCAGATGATCCTCCTCATCCACCACCGGCAGAGAGTTCAGCTTGTGGTTCCAGATGATGTCGTTGGCCTCCTTCAGCGTGGTGGTGGCCGGCGCGGTGATCAGCTTGCTGCGGGGCGTCATGAACTCCTTCACCTTGATATCGGTGCTCATGCGGCTCACCCGGTAGTCGCGGCCGGTCACAATGCCCAGCAGCTTTCCGTTGGGCGTCGCGTCCTCCGTTATCGCCACGGTGGAGTAGCCGTTGCGCTCCTTCAGCGCCAGCACATCGGCCAGCGTGTGCTCCGGCGTCAGGTTGGAGGCGCTGACCACAAAGCCCGCCTTGTGGCTCTTGACGCGCCGCACCATTGCCGCCTCGCTCTCGATGGACTGTGACCCGAAGATGAACGCCAGTCCTCCCTCCTTGGCCAGCGCGATGGCCAGCGTATCGTTGGACACCGCCTGCATGATGGCGGAGGTCATGGGGATATTCAGGCTGATGGGACACTCCTCCTGCCCTTTGCGGTATCTCACCAGCGGGGTTTTCAGTGAAACGTTGCCGGGTACGCACTCCTCAGAGGTGTAGCCGGGCACCAGCAGATACTCGCTGAAGGTATGGGAAGGCTCGGGATAATAATAGGCCATAAACGTTTCCTCCTGTTATTTGAAATACCGCACCGCGGAGGTGAATAACTGCATATCGCAGCGCTCAGGCACATTGCGGTACAGCTTGGGGCCGATCCGCTCGCTGTGCCCCATTTTGCCCAGCACGCGGCCATCCGGCGAGGTGATGCCCTCGATGGCGCATATAGAGCCGTTGGGGTTAAAGGCTGCGTCCATGGTAGGCGTGCCGGTCAGATCCACATACTGGGTGGCGATCTGTCCCCGTGCCGCCAGCTGCTCCACCAGCTCCGGCGCCGCCAGGAAGCGGCCCTCGCCGTGGGAGATGGGCACGGTGTATACCTCATCCACCTGTGTGGCCGCCAGCCAGGGCGACAGGGTGGAGCACACCCGGGTACGCACCAGCTTGGACTGGTGCCGTCCGATCACGTTATAAGTCAGGGTGGGGCACTGGGCGTCCGTATCCATGATCCGGCCAAAGGGCACAAGCCCCAGCTTGATCAGGGCCTGGAAGCCGTTGCAGATACCCAGCATCAGGCCGTCCCGCCGCTCCAGCAGCGCCGTCACCTGTTCCCGAACCGCCTCAGCGCGGAAAAACGCCGTGATCAGCTTAGCGCTGCCATCCGGCTCGTCGCCGCCGGAAAAGCCGCCGGGGATCACGATCATCTGCGCGTCGCTCACTGCCTTGGCAAAGCGCTCCACGCTGCGGGAAATATCCTCCGCCGTCAGGTTGCGCACCACGAAGATCTCCGCCTCCGCGCCGGCAGCCAGCAGCGCCCGCTGGGTGTCATACTCGCAGTTGGTGCCGGGGAATACGGGGATCAGCGCCTTGGGCCGCGCCGTCTTGACCGCCGCAGCCGCACCGCAGCCTCCTGTAAAGCGAATGGGCGCCACCTGCTCTTTTCCGCCCGCCTTCGTAGGATAGACCTCCTCCAGCACCGCGTCGTTCCATGCCCGCAGCGCCCGGATCTCCTCCCGGTCGCCGCCGATGGACACCGCAGGCTCCTGCGTTGTTGTACCCAACAGGATACCATGGGGCAGCGGCTCTGTCAACTCCGCCACCACCGCGCCGGGCATGGGCGCATACCAGTCCTGCGCCGTCTCCGCCGCCCGGAAGCCGATCTCATTGCCAAAGGACATCTTCATGACCGCCTCGGCAAGACCGTTCTCCACGGCCCAGGCCGCGGCCACCTTACCCTGATGCGCCAGTCCACGCAGGCTGTCCCATGCCGCCATCTGCTCCTGCGGCGTCTCGCCCCGGAACAGATACACGCCGTGTCCCGCCTTCTTAAATTCGGTGCTCAGCACATCTCCCGCCGGCAGCGGAGCCACCGCGAAGGAGATCAGCGTAGGCGGCACGTCACGGTCCAGGAAGGAGCCGGACATGGAATCCTTTCCGCCGATGGCCGCCGCGCCCAGCTCCAGTTGTGCGTCCAGCGCGCCCAGCAGCGCCGCAAAGGGCTTGCCCCACCGGGCAGGCTCGCTGCGCAGCTTCTCAAAAAACTCCTGCAAGGAGAGATATACCTTCCGATAGTCGCCGCCTGCGGCCACCACCTTGGCCACAGAGGTATACACCGCGCTGTGTGCGCCGTGATAGGGGCTGGCGCTCATCTGCTCCGGGTCAAAGCCCCAAGCCATTACGCTGGCCTGCTCCGTCGTCTGTCCGGGCAGCACCGGCAGCAGCGCCGCCATTGCCTGGGCGGGACTGGTCTGGGTTCTTCCGCCGAAGGGCATCAGCAGCGTGCCTGCGCCGATGGTGCTGTCAAACCGCTCCGTCAGGCCCCGGCGCGACGCGCATTTCAGGCTGCCCGCCATGTCGCGCAGCGTGCGCTCCGCTGCACCAGCGGCCTTGTCCTGCCGCGCCACGCTCACCGCCGCGTGCTTGGCCGCGCCGTTGGTGTCCAGAAATGCCCGGGAAAGATCGGCGATCACCTGTCCGCGCCAGCGCATCACCATCCGGGGAGACTCCGTCACCACCGCCACGCGGTAGGCCTCCAGATTCTCCGCGGCAGCGGCGGCGATAAATGCCGCCTCATCCTTGGCAGCCACCACGACCGCCATGCGCTCCTGAGATTCCGAAATGGCCAGCTCCGTGCCATCCAGGCCCTCATACTTCTTCCGCACCGCGTCCAGATCGATCTCCAGTCCGTCGGCCAGCTCACCGATGGCCACAGACACGCCGCCTGCGCCGAAGTCGTTGCACCGCTTGATAAGTCTTGTGGCCTCGCCGTTGCGGAAAAGCCGCTGCAATTTCCGCTCCTCCGGCGCGTTGCCCTTCTGCACCTCGCTGGCCATGGTGGACAGCGATTTCATGTCGTGGCTCTTGGATGCGCCGGTGGCGCCGCCGATGCCGTCCCGGCCAGTGCGTCCGCCCAGCAGGATCACCACGTCGCCGCTCTCCGGCCGCTGACGCACCACATTCTGTGCGGGAGCCGCCGCCACCACCGCGCCGCACTCCAGCCGCTTGGCCACATAGCCGTCATGATATACCTCCGCCACATGGCCGGTAGCCAGACCGATCTGGTTGCCGTAGGCGGAATAGCCCGCCGCCGCCGTCTGGGCAATGCGGCGCTGGGGCAGCTTACCCGGCAGCGTCTGGCTCAGCGTCTTGCGGGGGTCGCCGCCGCCGGTCACCCGCATGGCCTGATGGACATACGCACGGCCCGACAGCGGATCACGGATGCACCCGCCGATGCAGGTGGCCGCGCCGCCAAATGGCTCTATCTCCGTTGGGTGGTTGTGTGTCTCGTTCTTAAACATCAGCAGCCAATCCTGCTGCTGTCCGTCTACCTCGGCGCTCACATGGATGGAGCAGGCGTTGATCTCCTCGCTCTCATCCAGCTCCGGCAGCAGTCCCCGCTTTTTCAGCACCTTCGTACCGATGGTGGCAATGTCCATCAGCGTCTGAGGACGCGCCGCCGCCTTTTCCGCACCGTAGACCTCCTCCCGGGCCGCCAGATACCGGCCATAGGCGGCCTGCACCGCCTCATCCTCCAGCGTCACGCTGTCCAGATGGGTGGCAAAGGTGGTGTGGCGGCAGTGGTCGGACCAATAGGTATCCACCACGCGGATCTCCGTCGCCGTCGGCTCCCGACCCTCCTGCCGGAAATAATCCTGCAATACCTTCAGATCATCCCCGTCCATGGCAAGGCCCATCTGCGCGCCCAACGCCTCCAGCGCCGCGCCGTCCATGGCGCGAAAGCCCTCAACATGGGCCACATCCGCCGGCGTCGGGTGCTGGGTATGCAGCGTCTCCGGCTTATCAAAGCTGGCCTCGCGGCTCTCCACCGGGTTGATGACATGGCGCTTCACCGCTGCCGCGTCCTCCGCCGTCAGCGTGCCGTACAGGGCGTATATCTTTGCCGTGCGCACCGCCGGCCGCTCGCCCTGACTGAGCAGCTGGATGCACTGGGCCGCGCTGTCGGCCCGCTGGTCAAACTGCCCCGGCAGCGGCTCCACCGCGAATACTGCCGCCGCGCCGTCAGTCTCCGGCGCATCGCTGACCACATCCAGCGGCGGCTCGGAAAATACCACCTGCTTGGCCCGCTCAAACAGCGCCTCATCCAGTCCCTCGGCGTCATAGCGGTTCCAGATCCGCACCTTTTCCACACCCGTCAGGCCCAGAAACGCCCTGCAATCATTCAACAGCGTTCCGCACTCCGGGGACAGCCCCGGTTTCTTTTCCACAAATACCCGGTATACCATCACTGCTCTCCCTTCTGGGCCGCCAGTGCCCGGCGGCCTATGTCGCTGCGGCAGTACTTGTTGTCAAACCGCACCCCGCCGGCCAGACGGTACGCCTCGTCCACCGCCCCGGCCAGCGTGTCGGCCACGGCGGTCACGCCCATCACGCGGCCGCCGGCCGTCAGCAGGCGGTCGTCCTTCCGTTTTGCCCCCGCCACATAGGCGTGGGCCGCCGCTTCTTCCGTCATGCTGATGGGAAAGCCGCTCTCATACTTCACCGGATATCCCTCGGATGCCAGCACCACGCAGCAGGCGGCACGATCCGCGAACTTCACCTTTACATCCTTCAGCGTGCCGTTGGTGGCAGCCTCCATGATCTCCAGCAGGCTGCCTTCCAGCAGCGGCAGCACCACCTGCGTCTCCGGATCGCCGAAGCGGCAGTTGTACTCCACCACCTTCGGCCCGTCCTTTGTCAGCATCAGTCCGAAATACAAGCACCCCCGAAAGGGCCGGCCCTCCGCCTTCATCGCCCGGATGGTGGGCAGAAAAATGGTCTCCATGCACTGCGCCGCTATCTCCGGGGTATAAAACGGGTTGGGGGCCACCGTGCCCATGCCGCCGGTGTTAGGGCCTTTGTCCCCGTCCATGGCCCGCTTATGATCCATAGAGGACACCATGGGCGCCACCGTTTCTCCATCGGTAAAGCTCAGCACCGACACCTCCGGCCCCTCCATGTACTCCTCAATGACCACCCGTGCGCCGGACGCGCCGAAGGCTTGTCCCTCGATCATGGCCCGCACGGCCTCCTTGGCCTCCTCACAGGTCTGGGCCACCACAACGCCCTTGCCCAGCGCCAGTCCGTCAGCCTTCACCACAATGGGCGCGCCCTGCGCGTCGATATAGGCGCAGGCGCTCTCCACATCGGTAAATATCTCATAGGCCGCCGTGGGGATGGCGTATTTCTTCATCAGTTCCTTGGAAAACGCCTTGCTGGCCTCGATCACCGCTGCCTTGGCGTCCGGGCCGAAGCAGGGGATCCCCGCCGCGTTCAGGGCGTCCACCGCGCCCAGCGCCAGCGGATCATCGGGCGCCACCACGGCGTAGTCAATGCCGTGCTTCACGGCGAACTCGACCTGTGCCGGGATATCCTTTGCCCCGATTTCCGGCACGCACACCGCATCAGCGGCAATGCCGCCGTTGCCGGGCAGGCAGTAGATGATTTCCGCCCGCGGATCCTCCTTCAGCTTTTTAATGATTGCATGCTCGCGGCCGCCGCCGCCGATCACCATCAGCTTCATCTGCACGTTCTCCTTCTCAGTGGTGGAACAGCCGCATCCCCGTAAAGGCCATCGCCATACCGTAGCGGTCAGCGGTCTGGATCACGTTGTCGTCGCGGATAGAGCCGCCGGGCTGCACGATATAGGCCGCGCCGCTCTTTCTGGCCCGCTCCACGTTGTCGCCAAAGGGGAAGAACGCATCGGAACCCACCGTCACGCCGGACTGGGTGGCGATCCACGCCTTTTTCTCCTCCGCCGTCAGCGGCTGGGGCTTCACCTTGAACTTGGTCTGCCACACGCCGTCCGCCAGCACATCCTCATACTCGTCGGAGAGGTACACGTCGATGGCGTTGTCCCGGTCAGGACGGCGGATCCCATCCACGAATTCCAGTCCCAGCACCTTGGGATGCCGCCGCAGATACCAGCCGTCCGCCTTCTGCCCCGCCAGACGGGTGCAGTGGATGCGGCTCTGCTGTCCTGCTCCCACGCCGATGGCCTGTCCGTCCTTGACATAGCACACGGAGTTGGACTGGGTATATTTCAGGGTGATCAGCGCCACCACCATATCACGCTTTGCCTGCTCCGGCAAAACGGTATTCTTCGTCACAATATTTTCCAGCAGAGATTCATCGATCCTGAAATCGTTGTGTCCCTGCTCAAAGGTCACGCCGAACACATCCTTCTGCTCCTGCGGCGCGGGAACGTAGCCGGGATTCATTTCCACCACGTTGTACTTGCCGCCCTTCTTGGTTTTCAGAATCGCCAGCGCCTCATCGGTATAGCCCGGTGCAATAATGCCGTCGGACACCTCGTCCTTCAGATAGGCGGCGGTGGCCGCGTCGCACACATCGCTCAGCGCCGCCCAGTCGCCGTAGGAGCACAGCCGGTCGGCGCCTCTGGCCCGGATATAGGCGCACGCAATGGGAGAAAGCTCCGCCTCCGGATCCACAAAATACACCTGCCGGTCTGTCTCCGTCAGCGGCAGGCCCACCGCCGCACCGGCAGGGGACACATGCTTGAAGCTGGCGGCGGAGGGCAGGCCGGTGGCCTCCTTCAGCTCGCGCACCAGCTGCCAGGAGTTGAAGGCGTCCAGCAGATTGATAAAGCCCGGCTTGCCGTTCAGCACGGTAAAGGGCAGCTCGCTTCCGTCCCGCATAAACACTTTTGCCGGTTTCTGGTTGGGATTGCACCCGTACTTCAGTTCCAATTCCTTCATATTCTTTTCCCCTCTCTGCTCAGTCGCCCAGATGCTTGTTGAACAGCTTTACCTGTCCGGCTACGTTGGCATACAGCGCCACCTTGTTGTCGGCGTTCAGCGCCGCCCAGACCGCCTCCGGCTCCGGAACGGACACCGCCATCGGCTCTCCGGCAAAGCTGGGCAGCGGGCTTCCGTCTCCCTGATAGGTGCAGATGAAATAGCCCTCGCCCTCACGGCAGCCCTCATAGCAGAAGAACTCCCGCAGGCAGCGTCCATTTTCTCTTTTCAGGATCGCCAGCTCAAAGGAACCATCTGCATGGAGGATGGCGGAGATGCGGGGCGTCCAGTTGGGCTCGTCCGGCTCATACTCCCGCTGCATCATCGCCGCACGGAAGTCGCCGCGTTGGCACACGGTATCGGTCTGGTCGCCGTTGGTCACCACCAGCGCATCGCCCATGGTGCGCACGGGATGGTAGATGATTAGGCTGGGATCGGCCAGCTTGGCCGGGTCATAGGCTTGGGTGCGGATGCCGTCCTCCGTCTCCACAAAGATACGGTTGCGGCTGTTCTCGCTGCGTCCCATGATAAAATAGTACACCCGGTTCTTCCCCACCAGAATACCCCGGCCGGGATAGGAGGTCTTTTCCAAAAACTTCAAAAAATCCGTCATCGTCACTTCTCCTCGCTTTCACACAGCTTTGCGCAGACCTGCTCCGCCGCCTGCGGCAGCAGCAGCCACTCCGCCTGCTCCATCACACGGCGCTGTAAGGTCTGGGGCGTATCGCCCGGCAGCACCTCCACCGCCTTTTGCAGCAGTATCCTGCCGCCATCCGGGATCTCATTGACAAAATGCACCGTCGCGCCGGTGACCTTCACGCCATAGCGCAGCGCCGCCTCGTGGACCCGCAGTCCGTACATCCCCTGTCCGCAAAACGACGGGATCAGCGAGGGATGCACATTCAGTATCCGCTCCGGCCACCGTGCGGTAAACGCACCGCTGAGGATCCGCAAAAAGCCCGCCAGCACGATCACTTGGATGTGGTGCTGCTCCAGCAGCGCCTGCAAGCGCCGCTCAAAGTCCGCCTGCTCCATACCGGATGGCAGCGCGCAGGCCGGCACACCGGCCTTTTCCGCCCGCTCCAGCGCGTAAGCCCCCTCCTTCGAGGAGACCACCAGCGCGATCTCCCCATGGGGCAGCTTCCCTGCCTGCTGGGCGTCCAGCAGCGCCTGCAAATTGGTGCCGCCGCCGGAAACCAGCACGGCGATCCGCGCTCTGCTCAGCATAGCGCAACCTTTTCCTCTCCCGGCACGATTTCACCGATCACCGCCGCACGCTGGCCATTGACCGCCAGCGCCGCAATGGCGGCGTCCGCCTGTTCCTTTGCCGCCACCAGAATCATGCCGGTGCCCATGTTATAGGTGTTGAACATGTCCCGCTCCGGGATCTGCCCCATCCGCTGCAAAAGGCCGAATACCGGCAGAATCGTCAGCGCGTTTCGTTCGATCCGTGCGCACAGTCCGTCCGAAATGCAGCGGGGCACATTTTCATAGAAGCCGCCGCCGGTGATGTGGCTCACGCCGTGGATTTCCGCCGCTTCCATCGCCGCCAGCACCGGCTTTACATACAGCTGCGTGGGCCGCAGCAGCTCCTCGCCCAGCGTACAGCCCAGCTCGTCATACCACGCGCCAAGATCGGCCCGCTCCACGTCGAACACCTTGCGCACCAACGAATAACCGTTGGAGTGCAGGCCCGAGGAGGGCAGCCCCAGCACCACGTCACCGGCGCGTACCTGACTGCGGTCAATGATCTTCTCACGGTCCACAATGCCCACGGCAAAGCCCGCCAGATCGTAGTCCTCCGCCGCCATGGTGCCGGGGTGCTCCGCCGTCTCGCCGCCGATCAGGGCGCAGCCGGACTGCACGCAGCCCTCCGCCACGCCGGCCACCAGCTCCGCTACTTTTTCCGGCACATTCCGTCCGATCGCGATGTAGTCCAGGAAGAACAGGGGCTTTGCGCCGCAGCAGATGATATCGTTGACGCACATGGCCACGCAGTCGAT
>CABSAW010000031.1:0-15836 GCA_902475745.1 uncultured Oscillospiraceae bacterium | reverse complement strand
TCCTTGGCGTTGCCCACGATGACGGCGCACTCGGCGGCGCGGATGGCGCACACGGACTCGCCGGCAAAATCGAAGTTGCCGGGAGCGTCCATCACGTTGATCTTCTTGCCTTTATACATGACGGGAGCAAAGGCCAGAGAAATGGAAATCTGACGCTTGATCTCCTCGGCATCATAGTCGCAGGTGGTATTGCCGTCGGCAGTCTTGCCCAGACGGTCGGTACCCTTTGTCATATAAAGCATCTGCTCCGCCAGAGAAGTCTTTCCGGAGCCTCCGTGACCCAGCAGGGCAATATTGCGAATGTCGTTAGCAGTCATAATGGTTATGTTCTCCCTTCAATTTGATCAAGCCCACGGACACTGCCGTGCGCAAAACGCTCAACATGACGATTATAGCTCAGTTTTCCAATGCTGACAACAGGTATTTTTGATATTTGTATGAAAATTCCGCAAAGAAGCGCCAAATTTCGTCAAGTTATACAATTGCATGTCTGTTTTACTGGTCAGGTCGCCAAGAGAAAAAAGGAGCGGGCCACAAGCCCGCTCCTGATATGCGGCGGTGATGCGCCGTCGCGTTAAAAATGCTTCACCAGACCGCTGAGCAGCAGCGTGGGCAGCAGCCACAGCGCCATAAAGCCCAGCATGTACAGCGGCAGCAGCGTGGTATAGCTGCCCACCGAGGTGAGATAGTACGTCAGCAGCAGCCCCAGCACCGCGCCCAGACCGCATAGGCACGTGCCGGTGCGCGCCGCGCTGCGCAGGCGGCGGCTGCCGATAACCGCCTCAGCCAGCGGCATCAGGCCTTCACGGTAAATGACGGCGCAGGGCAGCTTGCCCCGCTGCTCCATGACATCCGAGAGCGCAAGGCGCGCCGACACATTGGGGTAGAGCGGGCGGCAATCCACGCTGAATTTCCGCTTCAAAAGACCCGGCGTCACGTTGCCGCTGCGTACCGCCAGCACAGGCCGCATCCGGGCGCGGCGCAGCGCCCGCAGCGACCACTCCACATTGCGGGAGGGCTGGTACTTGATGACAAAAATCGCCCCCAGCACACCGTCCACCGCCAAAAATACACCGGTTTGCAGCTTCAGGTCGTGGGGCAGCGGAATGCGCTGCTTGCGCATGAAGTAGGCGCTGCCCATGGCCACCGTCTCGCCGCGGATGGTGCCGATCACGCCGCCCTCCTCGCAAAAGCGCAGGTCATCCACGCGGGCGGAGAAGCCGCCCTCCGCCGCCAGCTGCTGGCGGAACAGGGCCGTGAGCTGACTGTGGGCCTCCTGCGCCATTCCGGCGGCGTAGGAGAGCATCTTGACGCGCTCTTCCCCGTAGACCTTATAGCCATTGAAGGCCACCGTGCCGGTGGGAAAGAGGTCATTCTCCGTCACCAGCAGCTGGCGGCTGCGGCTCAGCGGCGGCGCGCCGGCATAGCCGGCCAAAGCGCTGCCGCCCCGGACCAGCCGGTGCTGAAGCCGCTTCAGCGGCAGCGCCGCCGTCAGCGGCAGGGACAGCGGCAGTGCCACCGTCAGGTGGGCCGACCAGACCCACAAGAAACGATCCATGCTCTGATTTTTAAGGCAGGCGGCGGCTGCCAGCGCCGTGGCGGCGCTCAGCAGCAGCGGCACGAGGCACCATTCCCAACGTCTGACCGGGTCGCTCTGGTCGCTCAGCCGGTAGAACCCGGCCAGCCGCCCCTTCTGCTTGCAAATGCCGGCATCGGTACACGACGCCACATAGGGCGGCTCGCCGCCCACGTTGACCAGCTGGAACGCCTCGCGCCGGGTCTCGGCACGCAGCAGCATGGCCCACAGCTGCACCCACATCAGCGCGGCGGCCGCCGCGGCAAAGGGTGGGCGGTCCGTCCGGCCCGTCACACCGTCGGCAAGGCAGGAGGCAAGGATCACCAGCGTCAGCAGCAGGGCGCCCAGCTCCCCGGTTACATGCTTCTTGCGTATCTCGTTGACAGCGCTGCGCCACACATCCATGGCCAGCAGAGCCGCCAGCAGCAGGCAGCCGCCCGGCACGCCGCTGCGCAGCCATGCGTTTTCCCACCAGACGGCAGGCAGAAGGCCCAGCGTATCCAGCGCCGCCAGAATGGCCAGCGCGGCGGCAGGCACACTCAGCAGCGTCAAGCCGCGGTGCAGATGCTTGACCCGGCGCTTTTCCGCCCGGAACGCCTCGTCACTGTCCGGCTCAGGCGGCGGAGGCGGCGCACGGCGTGGCTCCTCCTCCGCTTCCTGCCACAGCTGCTCGGTATCCTGCGCCCGGCGGCGGCGCGGAGCGCCGCCGCGCAGCAGCCCGCGCAGGCGCTGGCGCAGCGGGGGCGGCGGCGACAATATCCCGTCTTCATTCTCGGCCAGCACGGCGTCCACCGTATCGAACATCACGTTTTTCAGCGACACCCGGTCAGGCGGAAGGTCTTCTTCATTCAGCGGGGCGGCGGCTTCCGCGGCGTCCCGCGTCTGGACCGGCGGTGCGGTCGGCGGCTCCCGCGTTGTGCGGACCGACGCAAATTCCGCAGTGTCCTGTTTTTTGACCGGCTTCTTTTTACGCTTTGGCTTTTCTGATTTTGGAAGGCGAACTGTGATCTCCCCCTGTGCAGCAGTGGGGGGCGGTGCTTCCGCCTCAGGCGGCTGTTCTGCGCGCGGCACCGACTGCGGCGGAATGGCCGGCGGATCCTCCGTTACCGCCGTCTTCCGGGCAGACTGACGCCCACCCTTGCCGTATTCGGCCAGAATGGCATCCAGAGAGAATTCCTCCTCCGGGGAGGAAGATGTATGCAGTTGTCGCTCATCCTTGGACATGTCCGCTCCGTTCCGCGTTATCCCCGCTGGCGTACCGCCTCATACAGCAAAATAGCGGCGGCGGCAGAGGCGTTCAGCGAGGAAATATGCCCCCGCATGGGGATGCTTACCAGAAAATCACAGTTTTCCGACACAAGGCGGGTCATCCCATCGCCCTCAGATCCGATGACGATGGCGGCGGGGCCCTTCAGGTCGGCGTTGTAGAGGGTGGTATTGCCGTCGGCCGCCGTGCCGAACACCCATATCCCCTGCTTTTTCAAGTCCTTCAGCAGGGAGGGGATGTTGGCCACCCGGGCCACCGGCATATAGCTGACCGCGCCGGCAGAGGTTTTGGCCACAATGGCGGTCAGCCCGGCGCTGCGGCGCTTGGGGATGATGACGCCGTGGGCGCCGGCACACTCGGCAGTGCGGAGGATGGCGCCCAGATTATGGGGATCGGATATCTCGTCGCACACCACCAGAAGCGGCGCCTCGCCCCTGTCGGCGGCGGTTTGCAGAATGCTCTCCACCGTGACGTATTCCCGGACGGCGGCCAGCGCGATCACGCCCTGATGGGCATGGGTACGGCTCATGCCGTCCAGCTTGCGCCGGTCGGCCTCTACCACCACGACGCCCGCGGCACGGGCTTTTGAGGCGATGTGTCCCAGCGTTTTATCCGTCTCTCCCTTGGCCAGATAGATCTTGTCGATGGCCGTTCCGGCACGCAGCGCTTCAATCACCGCGTTGCGTCCCTCGATCAGTCCGTCAGGCTCCGCCTCGGGCAATGGACGACGCTTCTCAGCTTGTTCTTTCATGAAAACCGTTCCTTCCGTCAATTGATACAGATACGGATTTGATTATACCATACCTTGGCGA
Source organism: uncultured Oscillospiraceae bacterium (assembly GCA_902475745.1). GTDB lineage: Bacteria > Bacillota > Clostridia > Oscillospirales > Oscillospiraceae > Vescimonas. The sequence goes on along the minus strand of CABSAW010000031.1, from coordinate 12,181 downwards.
CAAGATAAAGCGCGATTCATAGAAATTTTACAGAAAATCCGACGCGGTGCCGCTTGTGACGCGCAGCCTTTTGTGCTATACTGAATTTTACTATTTATGTCTGATCGTATGATCCGCTCTTCCAAGGAGGGTTTTATGTCTGATAATAACAGCAACCGCAACAACAAAAACAACAAGAACAACAACCGCCTGCGGGGTATTCTGACGCTGGTGGCCTGGGCCATTGTGCTGACGGTGGTGATGAACTATATCAGCGCCTATTCCGGCAACGCCGCCAACAAAGCCTCCAGCCACGAGATCAAATACAGCCAGATGGTGGAGATGATCGAAAAGAATCAGGTCAAGGAGCTTCAGTTCCGAGACAAGACCATCTACATCACGCCGGTGGAGGGCTACACCTACACCGAGGAGCCGAGAGAGGGCAGCAAGGCGGAGCCCAAGAGCTATACACAGTCTAAGGATTCGGAGCTGATCCTCTACACCGCTCATCTGGTCAACGACCAGCTGCTGCCGCTGCTGGAGGCGCACAACGTGACCTACACCGGCTACTATGAGGCGCAGGCCAACCCGGTGCTGCAGTTCATGGTCAGCTATATCCTGCCCACGCTGATCATGGTGGGCCTGTTCATGCTGGTGATCCGCATCCTCAGCAAATCCAGCGGCGGTGGCTTCGGCGGCATCGGGAATGTGGGCAAATCCAACGCCAAGGTGTATATGGAAAAATCTACCGGCGTCACCTTCAAGGATGTGGCCGGGCAGGATGAGGCCAAGGAGTCGCTGGAGGAGATCATCGACTTCCTCCATAACCCCGGCAAGTACACCGCCATCGGCGCCAAGCTGCCCAAGGGTGCGCTGCTGGTGGGTTCGCCCGGTACCGGCAAGACGCTGCTGGCCAAGGCGGTGGCCGGTGAGGCGGGCGTTCCCTTCTTCTCCATTTCCGGCTCCGGCTTTGTGGAGATGTTTGTGGGCGTAGGCGCCAGCCGCGTCCGCGATCTGTTCAAGGAGGCGGCCAAGGTGGCCCCCTGCATCATTTTTATCGACGAGATCGACGCCATCGGCAAAACCCGCGACAGCCGCTTTGGCGGCGGCAATGACGAGCGGGAGCAGACGCTGAACCAGCTGCTGGCGGAAATGGACGGCTTTGACCCCGGCAAGGGCATCATCGTACTGGCCGCCACCAACCGGCCCGAGGTGCTGGATAAGGCGCTGCTGCGTCCCGGCCGGTTTGACCGGCGCATCACCGTGGACCGGCCCAATCTGGCAGGCCGTCTGGCCACGCTGCAGGTGCATACCCGCAACATCCATCTGGCCGAGGATGTGGATCTGAACAAGATCGCCCAGGCCACCGCAGGCTGCGTGGGCGCAGATCTGTCCAACCTGGTGAACGAGGCGGCGCTGCGGGCCGTCCGCAAGGGCCGCAAGGCCGTGAATCAGAATGACCTTCTGGTATCCTTTGAGGTGGTTATCGCCGGTTCGGAGAAGAAGGGCACCGTGATCACCGAGGAGGAAAAGCGGATCATCGCCTATCATGAGGTGGGTCACGCACTGGTGGCCGCCAAGCAGAAGAATGCCCAGCCGGTCAGCAAGATCACCATTGTGCCCCATACGCAGGGGGCGCTGGGCTACACGCTGCACCTGCCGGAGGAGGAGAAGTTCCTCATGTCCCGGGAGGACATTCTGGCGGAGATCCGCACGCTGCTGGCGGGACGCTCCAGCGAGGAGATCGTGTGCCACACCATGACCTCCGGCGCTGCCAACGACATTGAGCGGGCCACGGAGATGGCCCGGAATCTGGTGGCGCGCTTCGGCATGTGCGACGAGTTCGACATGATGGCGCTGGGCACCGTGCAAAACCAGTATCTGGACGGCTCCTACTCCATGTCCTGCGCCCAGGAGACCTATGCCGCCGCCGACCGGGAGACCATCAAGATCATCCGCCAGTGCCACAAGGAGGCCAAGGAAATTCTGACGGAGAACCGGGAGCTGCTGGACAAGATCGCGGCATATCTGCTGAAGAAGGAGACCATCACCGGTCAGGAGATGATGGCCATTATCGAGGGCCGCGACCCGGAGACGGTGGACAACTACGGCGCTACCCGGGAGACGGAGACGCATACCTTCCGCCCCAGCGTACCCGATGTGATCGAGCCGCCCGCCAAGCACATCAACATCGTCTCTCAGCCCATCCCCATGCCGGAGCTGGGCGAAGAAAAGCCGGTGGTCGATGCACCTGAGGCTCCCTCGGCAAACGGTGAAAAGCCCGCTGCTTCATCGGACACGCCCGATGACAAAAAGGCGGAATAATCCATCTATAGAAGCAAAACGCCCTGCCTATGGCAGGGCGTTTTTCACGCTGCTTCAGATGTTACTCAGTCCTCTTTCATGCGCTCCGCCAGAATGGGCAGCGCACGCTCAAATTCCACGCCGTACCATGCCGCAGCGGGGTCTGTACGGGTCACTTCGATGCACCGCAGGGTGAAGTCCACAGCCAGGCAAAAAGCGTCCCGCAGGCTCAGCCCCCGCATGATGCCCCCCACCGCCGTGGCGGAAAAAATGTCGCCGGTGCCGTGATAGGCCTGAGCGTCCCGGCGGTTAAAGTAGCTGTCGTACGCGCCGCTTACGCTGTCGTAGGAGGCAAAGCCGATGCTGTCCGGCGCAAAGGAGACGCCGGTCAGCACCACCTTTTCCGCGCCCAGCGCCGCCACACCCTGTAAAAGTGCGCGGATATACGCCTCGTCATACGTCTCGCGGTAGGGCATACCGGTCATCAGGCTGGCCTCGGTAATGTTCGGCACCGCGATCTGGGCTTTGGATACCACCTGCGCCATCTGCGCCGGAAACTCCGGCCCAAAGCCGGTATACAGCCGGCCGTGGTCGGCCATGGCCGGATCCACGAACAGCAGCGTATCCGCTTCCCGCAGCAGCTCCAGCAGCTCCAGCACCACCGCCACCTGCCGCGGAGAGGCCAGATAGCCGGTATACAGCGCGTCAAAGTGTACCCCCTGCGCTTTCCAGTGCCGCGCTGTGGGCAGCAGGGTATCCGTCAGGTCAATGCCGGTGAAATCCGGAAAGCTGGTATGGGTGCTCAGCACGGCGGTAGGCAATATGGCGCATTCCACGCCCATCGTGGAGATGACCGGCAGCGCTACCGTTTGGGAACAGCGTCCCAGACAGGACACGTCCTGAATGCTGGCGATACGTTTCATGGGAAAATCCCCCGTTCTTTTTGACAGTAATGATTTAGTATACCACCTTTTCCCCCTTCTTCGTATGTCCAGTTTTTTTGCGCCGGGAAATACCAGATGTGCGTCAATTTTTTCTTGTGTATCGGCGCAGGATGTGGTAAACTGAAAAAGCAATTGCGGGTATGATGGAATTGGTAGACATGCGAGATTTAGGTTCTCGTGCAGCGATGCGTTGGGGTTCGAGTCCCCATACCCGCACCAAAAGCAGGAGCGGCCCTTTGGGCCGCTCCTGCTTTTTTTCGCAGATAAGGCGCTTTCATATAAGGCGCTTACACCTCCGGCTTTTTCCAAGAGAGCAAGCGGTCCCTCCGCCGGGCATAGTAGGTCAGCCCCGCCAGATCCGCCAAAAACCAGCCGATCGGCACCGAGCACCAGATCCCCACCACGCCGATGGCCGGAATGGCTGACAGCAGGTAGGCCAGCGCCACACGGGTGCCCAGCGAAATCACCGTGAGCACGACGCTCATGCCCGGCTTACCCAGCGCCCGGTACAGACCGTACAGCAGGAACAGGCAGCCGATGCCGCAGTAGAACGTGCCCTCGATCCGCAGATAACGGACGCCTTCGCGGATAATTTCCGTCTCGCCCGCGTCCACAAACAGCCCCATCAGCGGCCGGGCAAACAGGAACACCAGCGCGGAAACCGCTGCGCAGAACAGAGCCGCCGTCCAGACGGCGCCTTTCAGTCCGGCACGGATGCGCTGCTCCTGCCGGGCGCCATAGTTCTGGGCGATGAAGGTGGAAAATGCGTTGCCAAAATCCTGCACCGGCATATAGGCAAAGGCGTCGATCTTTACCGCTGCGGCAAAGGCCGCCATGACCACCGGGCCAAAGCTGTTGACCAGTCCCTGCACCATGAGGATGCCCAGATTCATAACGGACTGCTGCACACAGGTCAGGATGGAAAAAGTGCCGATCTCGCGGATGCGCCGCCAGCGCAGACACCGCAGCGCCCCAATGGCCCGCACCTGCGGGCAACGCGCCAGCGCATAGAGGGCGATGCCAAGGCCGGCGACATACTGGGCGATCACCGTTGCCTCCGCCGCGCCGGCCACGCCGCGGCCCAGCCCCAGAACAAACCACAGATCCAGCAGGATGTTCAGCACGGCCGAGAGCGCCAGAAACACCAGCGGCACCACGGAGTTGCCCACCGCCCGCAGGTAGCAGGCAAAATAATTATATAGAAATGTGGCAAGAATTCCCTGAAAAATAATGGCCAGATATGCACGCATGCCGCCCCAGACCTCCGCGGGAACGCGGAGGAACACGCAGAGCCAGTCAAGGCAGACGAATGCCAGCACATTGAGCACCAGTGCCGCGGCCGCAATCAGCACAAAGGAGGCGCACACGCTCTCCCGCAGGGCCGATTCATTCCGCTGGCCGAAGCGGATGGAAAAAAGAGCCCCGCTGCCCATGCAAAGGCCCAGCAGGATCGAGGTCAGAAAGGTCATCAGCGTAAATGAGGAGCCGACGGCGGCCAGCGCGTCACGCCCCAGATACCGGCCCACGATCAGCGTGTCGGCAATATTATAGCACTGCTGCAGCAGATCCCCCAGAATCATAGGGATGGCAAAGCGCAGCATGGCGCCCATCACGGGTCCCGCAGTCAAGTCTTTATTCATCACAGTCCATCCTGAAAAGGTTACTCTATCCGCCCCTATTATAGTGGCCGCAGCAGGCAAAGTCAATCCGCTCTGCGCGTGATGGAGACGGAAAGCCAGATGCTTTGTCCACAAGATGGCGCTTGACAAAAAAGGCTTCTGATCTGCTTTGCGCTTGTATCCATCTCCCTGCTGGTTTTTCCCGGCTGCTCGGCCATGATAAAAACCGATCACAACAACGGGGATGACAACAAAGGAGGTGCGCCAATGGAATTCAAAAGCTTTTGCTGCGAAGAATCCGACATGTCCGCGGAGGATCGTGTATACGAAGGATACAGGACGGAAAACGGCGTCCATCCGGCGTATTACATCCGCTCGAGCCTATGGGACAACGAGGAACGCAACTATGTGGAATTTCGCCAGACCGTCCGCGAATTTGACGGGGACGAGACGCTCTATCAGGCGCTGTGCGCGCTGTTCGGGCAGTATGGGATGGCCCAATGGCCAGACTTCCGCGGCGACAGCTCGCCGGATGTTCTGGACGGAAGCGCCCTGCGCTTTTGTGCCGTTCTGGCAGACGAAACGGAAATCAGTCTCAGCGGAGACAATCACTTCCCCCCTTGTTACACGGATTTTACCAGAGCCGTCAGCAAGCTGATCACCCCAGAAAAAATAGGAAGCACTGCCTTTGCGCGGCAGCGTGCGCCGCGGCGGAACGCGGGGCATAGGCTCTGCCGCCGCGGCATATCATAGCAGCAGAAAAGAAAGGGAGGCATACGATGATGAAGCGGATGGCAGGTCTTATGGCGGCGGCGCTGCTGATGGGGTGTATGGCGGTGCCGTGTCAGGGCGCGGAATTGGCTCTGACATCCCACGCCGCGCTGCTGATGGAAAAAACCACCGGCGAGATCCTTTATGCACAGAATGAGCATGATGCGCTGCCGCCGGCCAGCGTCACCAAAATCATGACGATGCTGCTGACCATGGAGGCCATTGACAGCGGCCGCATTGCGCCGGAGGATGTGGTAACTGTCAGCGCCTATGCCGCCGGAATGGGCGGCAGTCAGGTTTTTCTGGCGGAGGGTGAGCGGATCACGGTGGACGATCTGCTCAAGGCCGTGTGCGTGTCCTCCGGCAACGATGCGGCGGTGGCGCTGGCGGAGCATGTGGCAGGCGCGACGGAGCTGTTTGTGGAGCAGATGAACAACCGTGCCCGGGAGCTGGGCATGAAGGACACCCATTTTGTCAACTGTACCGGTCTGACGGCCGAGGGACACGTTACCTCCGCCTACGACATTGCCCTGATGAGCCGCCAGCTGCTGGCGTACCACCCGCAGATCCGCAGCTATACCACGATCTGGATGGACACTCTCCGGAACGGCACCTTCGGCCTGAACAACACCAACAAGCTGATTCGGTTCTATGACGGGGCCACGGGACTGAAAACCGGCTTTACACAGGAGGCCGGATACTGCATCAGTGCCACGGCGGAGCGGGAGGGCATGGAGCTGATCGCCGTGGTGATGAAGGGCGCCACCGCCGAGAGCCGGAATACGGACGCCAAAGCGCTGCTCAATTACGGGTTTTCCGTCTATACGCTGCTGACGCTTGCACCGGAAGAGCCGCTGCCCGCCCTGCCCGTCACGCTGGGCAGCGCGGACACGGTGACCACCGTGCTGCCGGAGGAAGGCCGCACCCTGCTGCTGGAAAAAAGCCGCGCCTCCGGCCTGACGCAAACGCTGACGCTGCCTGAACGGGTCTGTGCCCCGGTGCAGGCAGGCCAGACGCTGGGGACGCTGAGCGTCCGGCGCGAGGGGGAGGAGCTTTTGACGATTCCCGTTGTGGCAGGCGAGGACGTGGCACGGCTTTCCTGGGGGCAAACGGCGGTACAAATGCTGCGCATGGCTATTTTTTGCGGCTGAATGCAAAGTTCCCCTTGTATTTTCCCTTGCGGCAATGTATTATAAATCTTTACAAGATAGTGTGATCAAAACGAGATACCTGTCAGATCTACTTAGGAGGCATATACGATGATCAAGGTTGACCTTACCAATATCCAGAGCTTTCTGCGTCTGCCCTATGAGGCGGCACTGGCTCCCCGGCTGCGCATTGCCCACGCCCGCTTGCAGCAGGGCGACGGTCTGGGCGGCGAGTTTACCGGCTGGGTACACCTGCCCCAGGACTATGACCGGCAGGAATATGATCGGATCAAGACGGCGGCAAAGCGGATCCAGCAGGATTCTCAGGCGCTGGTGGTCATTGGTATCGGCGGCTCTTATCTGGGGGCGCGCGGCGTGATCGAGTGCCTGTGCTCGCCCAACTATAATCTGAAAAAGAAGGCAACGCCCAACATCTACTTTATCGGCAACGGCCTGAGCAGCGAAGCGCTGACGGAGGTGATGGAGCTGGTGGCGGATGTGGACTTCTCCGTTAACGTGATCTCCAAATCCGGCACCACCACCGAGCCTGCCGTGGCCTTCCGCTTTTTCCGGGAGCTGCTGGAGCAGCGCTACGGCAAGGAGGGCGCGGCGCGGCGGATCTATGCCACCACCGATGCGCACAAGGGCGCGCTGAAATCTCTGGCGGACGCCAACGGTTACAAGACCTTTGTGGTGCCCGACAATATCGGCGGGCGCTACAGCGTGCTGACGGCCGTGGGCCTGCTGCCCATCGCTGCCGCCGGTATCGACATCGACGCGCTGATGGGCGGCGCGGCAGAGATGATGGAGACCTGCGCAGCCGGTGAAATGGCGGACAATCCCGCGTGGCAATACGCCGGCGCACGGTATGAGCTGTACCGCATGGGCCGCAAGATCGAGATCCTGGCCGCCTATGAGCCGGCCTTCCGCTTCATGGCCGAGTGGTGGAAGCAGCTGTACGGCGAGAGCGAGGGCAAGGAGAACAAGGGCTTGTTCCCCGCCAGCGTCGAGTTTACCGCCGATCTGCACTCCATGGGCCAGTATATCCAGCAGGGCGAGCGGCATCTGTTTGAAACCGTGGTGCGCTTCGGCCCCTCCGCCCATCAGCAGCAGGTGCCCTTTGACGCGGCAGACGGCGACGGGCTGAACTTCCTGGCAGGCAAATCCATGGACTTCATCGCCCGTCAGGCCATGGACGGTACGCTGCTGGCCCACGTTGAGGGCGGCGTGCCCAACATCATCATCGAAACCGACAGCAGCAACGCCCACACCCTTGGCGCGCTGATCTATTTCTTCGAGTATGCCTGCGGACTGAGCGGGTATCTGCTGGACGTAAATCCCTTTGACCAGCCCGGCGTTGAGGCCTATAAGAAAAACATGTTCGCCCTGCTGGGCAAGCCCGGTTATGAGGAGCTGCGCGCCACGCTGCTCAAGAAGCTGGGACGTTAAGGGGCTTTGAAACTCCTTACGAATTTACGGTTTTTTTCATTGCATTTTTGATGCGGATATGCTATTCTGTAAATAGGAGTATCCCCATCTCCACTTTGGATAAAGGAGTGATTTCTTATGGTTAGATTGATTATGGGTTCCAACGGTGCAGGTAAGACGAAACAGTTGATCGAGCTGATCCATTCTGCCGTTGAAAACGAAAGCGGCAGCGTTGTATGCATCGAGCCCAGCGCCGACATGACCTATGACGTCAGCTACAATGTGCGTCTGGTCAACGCCAGCGAGTATAACGTGAATAATTACGAATGCCTGCGCGGCTTCATCTGCGGCCTGTATGCCGGCAATTACGATATTTCCCATGTGTTCGTGGATAACCTGTGCAAGATTGCCGGGGACAAGGATCTGCAGGCGGTGGAGAATTTCCTGGGCTGGCTGGATCGTTTCAGCGGCAGCAACGATGTGAAGTTCACCGTTACCATCAGCGCCGACGAGGATCTGGCAACCGAGGGTCTGCGCCAGTACACCTGAAAAGCGTCTGCGCAAAATCTGTGCGGCTGAATCAAAAGAGGAATGACGCAGGTCATTCCTCTTTTTGCTTTACCGTAAAGCGCCGTCTGCCGACCATGGGCAGCATACCCTTTCATCAAAAATAAGCGGAAGCCTCCTCCCCGGAGGCTTCCGCTTGTTTTTTTATGAGAGCCGCTCAGCGCTGGCCCTTGTCGTAGGGGATACCCTCCGCCTTGGGGGCACGGGACTTCTTGGACGTGAAGGCCAGCACCACCAGAGAGATCACATAGGGCATCATGTTGTACACGGGGCTGGGGATGTTCATGGCCTTCAGGAATTCAAACCCGGCGTACACATTGGACAGTGCGCGGAACAGGCCGAACAGCAGTGCCGCCAGCGCAATGCGGGTGGGCTTCCACTGGCCGAAGATCATGACGGCCAGCGCCAGGAAACCGAAGCCGGCCACGCCGTATTCAAACCGCCACTCGGACACGCCGGCGGTAATGAACACGATGCCGCCAAGGCCGCCCAGCATACCGGAGATCAGCACGCCGGCCCAGCGCATCTTGTAGACGTTGATGCCCACGGAGTCCGCCGCCTGCGGATGCTCGCCGCAGGCCATCAGCCGCAGGCCGAAACGGGTCTTATAGAGCACCACATAGGCTGCAATCAGCAGCAGCAGCGTTACCAGCATAAACCAGCTGAACTCGAAAGAGCCGATATTCACCGAGAACGCCTTTTTGGCGCCGGCATACTGGATAATGGAGGACACGTCGTCGGGGTTGGAGGCGGTGTTGATGGCCTTGACAATCACGGTGGCACCGGCAGTACCCAGCATGTTCAGCGCCGTACCCACAATGGTCTGATCCGCCTTGAAGTTGATGCAGGCCACCGCCAGCAGGCTGGAATAAATTGTGCCCAGCACGGCAGCAGAGAGCAGCACCACCACGATCATGGAAAAGGCGGAGGCAGAGGCAGGCATGTAGCGCATGGCCAGCGCGCCGCCCAGCGCGCCCATGATCATAACGCCCTCCAGACCCAGATTGATGACGCCGGAATGCTCGGAGAAGCAGCCGCCCAGCGCCACAAGGATCAGCACAGAGGCGAAGATCAATGTATATTGCATCAGCAGTACCATTACCGATCGCCTCCCTTCTCACCGGATGCATCCGCTTGTGCAGCAGAGTGCTCCTTTGCCTTGTGAATGGCCCGCTCCTCGCGCCGGTCAATGGCGCGGTTCATGGCATACTTCATAAACAGCACGAAGCCGCACAGGTAGATGATCACGGCGGCAATCAGGTCGGAGATCTGGGCGCAGTACATGGTTTTATCCACATAGGCGCCGCCGGCGGTGATATGCTGGATGAAGAAGGACGCCAAAATGGTGCCGATGGGGTGCAGGCCGCCAAGGAATGCGGCGGCGATGCCGCTGAAGCCCATGCCGGGCACGGAGGAGGCGGTACACTGCCACTGTTCATAGCCGGTGAGGTAGAACATGGCCGCGCCCAGCGCCGCCAGTGCGCCGGAGATGGCCAGCGTCAGGATGATGTTGCGCTTTTCCGCCATGCCGCAGTACTTGGCGGCGTTCTTGTTGTTGCCGGTGGCCCGCAGCTCGTAGCCGAAGCGGGTCTTTTCCAGCACCACCCAGACAAGGACGGCGATGACCACGGACAGCGGCAGCGCAAGGCCCACATACTTGTTGTCGTTGAACAGAGCGCCCAGCCCCAGAGAGGGCAGCAGCGCACGGGGATTGGTGTCCGCCAGCACCACGGTATAGGGGCTGGCTACCTCCTTGACGTTTGTCAGGAGCATATTGGTCAGGTAGAGGACGATCCAGTTGAGCATGATGCCGGAGATGACCTCGTTGACGTTGCAGTAGGATTTCAGCAGGCCGGAAACGGTGCCCAGCAGAGCGCCGCCCGCCATGGCCAGCAGCATGCAGGGCAGCCAGCTCCAGCCCCACGCCAGTGCGGCGTACAGGCTCAGGGCCGCGCCGGCGCAGTACTGTCCGGCGGCGCCGATGTTGAACAATCCCACCTTATAGGCAAACAGGATAGCCAGCGCGCACATCAGCAGCGGCGCGGTCTTGACCAGTGTATTGCCCAGATATTTTGCCTGCGTGTCGGGACGGCTGTAGGTCAGGAAGTTCTTCATGACGGTGGCGATGGCCTCGCCGGCGCCGTCCGGGTTGATGAACAGCAGCACAATGTAGCCGATGAGCATGCCCAGCACCACACAGGCCAGAGACGCCAGCAGGGACTGCACCCCGCTATTCTTCAGGATATTCTTTTTCATACCGTCACCTCATCTCTCTTGGCGCCGGCCATGTACAGGCCCAGCTCCTCCTGAGTGGTGGTCTTGGGATCCAGCTCGCCCACGATCTCCCCCTCGTACATGACAAGGATACGGTCAGGCACGTCCATCACCTCGTCCAGCTCCAAGGACACCAGCAGCACCGCTTTACCCTTGTCTCGCTCGGCCACCAGCTGCTTGTGGATATACTCGATGGCGCCCACGTCCAGGCCGCGGGTGGGCTGAACCGCCACCAGCAGCTCGGGGTCCTTGTCGATCTCGCGGGCCACGATGGCCTTTTGCTGGTTGCCGCCGGACATACTGCGGGCAATGGTCACAGGCCCCTGTCCGCTGCGGACATCGTACTGCTCGATCAGCTTCTCCGCGTAGCGGCGGATGTTGTCGCGGCGGAGGAAGCCGGCCTTGTCGGTGAACTCCGGCTCGAAGTACCGCTGGAGCACCAGATTATCCTCCAGCGTATAGTCCAGCACCAGACCGTGCTTATGCCGATCCTCCGGAATATGGGACATGCCCATGACATTCCGCCTGCGGATAGAGGCGTGGGTAATATCCTTGCCGCAGAGGCTGATCTTGCCGGCGCTCAGCGGCTCCAGCCCGGTCAGCCCGTAGACAAACTCTGTCTGGCCATTGCCGTCGATCCCGGCGAGGCAGACGATCTCGCCCCGGTGTACCCGCAGGCTTACATCCTTCACGGCGTTGTTCTTATGCGCCTTGCTGGCCACGGTCATATGCGCCACGTCCAGCACCACATCGCCGGGGGCAGCCGGTTTTTTCTCGACATGGAAGTTGACGCTGCGGCCCACCATCATGGCAGACAGCTGCTCCATGGTGGTATCCTTTGTCTCCACGGTGCCCACATACCGGCCCTTGCGCAGCACGGTGCAGCGGTCAGCCACGGCCATGATCTCGTTGAGCTTGTGGGAGATGAAGAGAATGCTCTTGCCCTCCGACGCCAGATGGCGCATGATCTCCATCAGCTCGTCGATCTCCTGCGGCGTCAGCACGGCGGTGGGTTCGTCAAAAATAAGGATCTCGTTATCGCGGTACAGCATCTTCAGGATCTCGGTACGCTGCTGCATACCCACGGTGATATCCTCGATCAGCGCGTCCGGGTCCACCTTCAGGCCGTATTTCTCGCTGAGGGCCA
>CABSAW010000030.1:0-16242 GCA_902475745.1 uncultured Oscillospiraceae bacterium | reverse complement strand
CCCACCTTGGCCCCGGCCTTCTGCTCCAGAATGCTCTTGATGAGATAGGTGGAGGTGGTTTTGCCGCTGGTGCCGGTCACGCCGATCATGGTCATCTCCCGGTCAGGATGGTCAAACCAGTTGCCTGCCATCACGGCCAGCGCCTTGCGGGAGCTTTCCACCTGCACATAGGGGATGTTTCCCTCCGGCACACGCTCGCACACCGCGCAGACCGCGCCCTTTTCGGCGGCCATGGGGATGAAGCGGTGGCCGTCCACCGCCTCGCCGCTGATGGCTACAAATACGTTTCCGCTTTCCGTAGAGCGGGAGTCATAGCTCACGCCGCTGATCTCACCTTCAAGATCCGCGGTGGCAGACAGAATAGGCAGTCCCTTCAATACGTCTTTTAATTTCATGGAAGATTCCTCCTCAAGTTCTGTTTGGGAACGGTACAGCTATCGTTTCGGGACGGTATCGGCACCGCTTGGCACCAGTATAGCAGACATAAAACGCATAGAAAAGGACATTATCTGCCGGTTATATGGCAAAAGCTGCGTCTTTAGTCCCGCACAGTGGTATCACCCAGCCGCACGGTAATGACCGTTCCGGCGGGCACCTCTGTTCCGGCCTCCTGCTCCTGACTGAACACCAGCACGGTGTTGGATTCAGAGCTGGTCGTGCCGGTAAAACGGATCAGCAGGCCCGCATTGGTGACGGCGGTGTTGGCCTCGGAGGGCGTGCGTCCCACCAGAGAGGGCACTGTACACATTTTATCCGACTTTTCGGCACCGGCATACAGCACGACAGTGGATTTTCCCGGAATGATGGCGCCGCCCACAGGCGTCTGGTCGGTGATATTCTCGCCGTCGCCTTCCACCTTGCAGGCAAAGCCGCGCTCCTTCATGCGATCCTTGGCCTCTGCCACGGACATGCCGATCACATTGGGAACCGTGGTGTCCACGCCCATCAGCTCCTCGGCGCTATAGCTGGGCTCAATGCCCAGATAGGGGAGGATTTCCTCCATAATATGGCTGGCTGTGGGCGCGACCATGTTGCCGCCGGATACATAGGTGCCGGTGGAGCGGCTGGGGGTATCCATGGTGATCAGCATCATGATCTGAGGATCGTCTGCCGGGGCAAAGCACAGGAAGGAAACCACCACGTCGCCGGTCTGACCCTTATCGGCCGTGCCGGTCTTGCCGCCGATACGGTAGCCTGCCACCTGACCATTTTTACCGGTGCCGCTGGCCACCACATATTCCAGACATTCCCGGACGGTGGCGGAGGTCTCCTCGCTGATGACCTGACGCACCGGCGTATCGTCATGCTGCCAGATCACATTCCCTTCGCTGTCGGTGATCTGCTTGGCAAAGTGAGGGGTATAGAGGTATCCGCCGTTGACGCAGGCGGCCTGCGCCGTGATCAGGGCCAGCGGCGTGACGGTGAAGTTCTGACCGAAGGAATAGCAGGCCAGATCCAGCTGGGTAAAGCTGGCGTCTGCGGCAAATACGCCGGTGGCCTCGCCGCCCAGATCAATGCCTGTGGCGGACATAAGGCCAAAGGAGCGCATGTATTCATAGAATTTATCTGTGCCCAGCTTCAGGCCGTAGGAGATAAAGGCGGGGTTGCAGGAGTTACCCACTGTCTGCTTCAGGTTTTGATAGCCGTGTCCGGCAACGTTGGAGCAGTGGATGGTCTGCCCGGAGACGGTCACTGCGCCGCCGCAGTTGACCATGGTGTTCTCATCAATCAGCCCTTCCTCCAGCGCGGCGGCCAGCGTCACGACCTTGAAGGTGGAGCCGGGCTCGAAGGTATCGTTCAGCGCCTTGTTGCGCCATTGGATCAGCTGCGCGTCACCCGTGTCGAGCTCGCCGCGCTCAATGCGCTCCAGTAGCGTTTTGTCGCCGACGGTGGCAAAATCGTTCAGATCGTAGTTGGGGTAAGAGGCCATGGCCAGAATGCCGCCGTTGCGCACGTCCATAATAATGCCGGTGGCGCCGTTGGCCGGGGAGAAGGCGCTGCACATCTCCTCCATGCCCTTTTGCAGATAGTACTGCACGGTGGATTCCAGCGTTACCTGCAATTCATCGCCGTTTTCCGGGGCGAAATACTGGGAATACTCAAACAGCATGTCGTTCTGCCGGTTGTCCTTCGCTGTAACCACAAGGCCGGATTTTCCTTGCAGCTGCTTGTCATATTCCGCCTCCAGCCCGTACAGACCCGTATAGTCGGTACCTACAAAGCCGATGACGTGGGAAGCAAGGTCACTGTAGGGATAGTAGCGCTTGGCGTCGGTGGTCAGGAATACGCCCTTGACCTTGTTTTCATTGATGTATTGACGCACCTGATTGGCAACGTCCTCCTCCACACGGTATCTTAAAATCTCGTACATGGAGTCGGTCCGGGCCATTTTTTTCAGGATGCCGTCTTCGCTGATATCCAGAATTTTGGCCAGTGCGCCGGCCAGAATCTCCTTGGTCCATGCCACGGGATTTTTTTCATCGTTCAGCGCGTCGTTGATCTCTTTGGGTGAGAGGAAAATCGTCTCCGCCGTGGATGAGATGGCCAGAATGTTGCCGGAGGCATCGTAGATCGTGCCGCGATTGGCCGTGACCACGCTGCTGCGGGTCTGCTGGCTGACCGCCTTGGATTGCAGCTCCTCGTGGCGGGTGATCTGAAGGGAATACAGCTTGAAGAACAGCACGATGAACATGCCGATGCCCATAATCAGCATCAGTACAAAGGTGCGGCTTTGGATAACGCGGTTGGCCCGGCGAATGGATTCGTCCTTTCGACCGGGATTCTGGCGGTTGTGTGGGTAATTCTGCGGCATGGTGCGGCTCCTTTTGCGGGTGGATGGAGAGGGATATGGAAAGTCCAAAGCAAGGAGCAAGAATTGATCTTCTTACTCCTTGCTGTTTGCGTCATTATACGGTGTGTTCAGCGGAAATATTCCCATAGGGATCGGGCGCTGCTTTTCAAAGTGGTGACGGTTTTTTCAATGATGCCGGGTTCATCTGCGTAGACCACGGCGGCGTCGGCGCCGCTCAGGTCAATATACTGGATCTGACCGGAGGTAGGCTTGGACATACCGGCCTCCTCGGCGGCCGCCTTGACGGTGGCCAAATCGAAGGTCTTTTCGTATTCGGTCAGCAAGGAGACATGCTCATCCTCCAGAGAGGCCAGCTCCTGCTTGATGGTAACCACATGGTTGGAGACGGTGGTCAGCTGGACATAACCCAGCAGCAGCACCATCACCAGCGCTGCGATGACAACAATGCCGCCCAACAGCAGTGCGGAGGGACGGGCCTTGGCCTGCGCCTGCGGACGGCGCTGTGCCTTCGGCTGGGGAGCGGGCGCGCTGGGACGCATGTCACCGGCTTCCTCCAACTGGCGCTCACGCACCATCGAATCCAGATCATAGGCCAGAGAACCGTATATCATTGTCATGTTGCGGCGGCGTTCATCGGTCACGGAGAAGCACTCCTCTCTTTTTTTCTCTCTTTTGGGTATCTTATAATTTTTCTGCGACCCGCAGCTTGGCGCTTCGTGCCCGCGGATTTTCGGCCAGCTCCGCCTCCCCCGCCACAATGGGCTTGCGGGAGATGAGCTTCATTTTGGGCTTTTTCCCGCACACACAAACGGGAAAGCTGGGCGGGCAGGTGCAGCCGGTGGCCAGCTCCTGCATGGTTTTCTTAATCATGCGATCCTCCAGCGAATGGAAGGAGATCACGGCCAGGCGGCCGCCTGTATTCAGGTGCTCGCAACCGGCGCTCAGCATGGGGGGGAGGGCGTCCAGCTCGCCGTTAACGGCGATGCGGATCGCCTGAAAGCTGCGCTTGGCAGGGTGCTGCTTTTCACGGAGCGCCTGAGGCGGCATGGCGGAGCGGATCACGTCCACCAGCTGATAGGTGGTCTGGATAGGCGCCGACTGGCGCACCCGGCAGATATTTCGGGCAATGGCGGGGGCATAGCGCTCCTCGCCATACTCATAGAGGATGCGGCGCAGCTCCTCGTAGGACCAGCTGTTGACCACCTGGCGGGCATCCAGTGCCGCGCTGCGATCCATCCGCATATCCAGCGGCGCATCGTGCATGTAGCTGAAGCCCCGCTGCGCATCGTCCAGCTGGGGGGAGGACACGCCCAGATCGAAGAGCATACCGTCCACACCGGAAATGTGCAGCTCGTCCAGTATTTCACCGATACGTTCAAAATTGCTGTGTACCAGCGTGACGCGAGCTTGATAGTCCCGAAGCCGCTCCTGTGCAGCGGCGATGGCAGTCTCGTCCCGGTCAATGCCGATGAGCCGGCCGCTTGTCAGCCGCCGGGCAATCTCCAGCGAGTGACCGGCACGGCCCAGCGTACCGTCCACATACACACCGTCGGGACGGATGTTCAGCGCCTCCAGACATTCATTGAGCAGCACCGGACGATGGCCGTAGAGGAGATCCTCCTGTACATTGTGGTTTATTTCCATGCCTTAAAGCCCCATTTCCGCCATGGCCAGCTCCAGAGAACCGTCAGCAAAGGCGGCATTTTCGATTTCGGCCCAGCGCTGGGCATTCCAGATCTCTACCCGGTCGAAGCTGCCGGTGACCACCACTTCTTTTTCCAAGCCTGCGTACTGCCGCAGCTTCAGCGGCAGCAGGATACGGCCCTGCGCATCCGGCTCACAGTCGGCGGCCAGCGCGAACATGGGGCGCAGCCGCTTGACATCGCTGTAATTCATGGTTTTCAGCTTGTCCATCACGGTGTTCCAGCTGTCGTCCGAGTATACCGACAGGCAGTGATCCTGCCCTATGGTGACGTGGAAGGTGCTGCCCAGTTCCTCACGCAGCTTGGCGGGGATGAACAGACGGCCCTTGGCGTCAATGGTGTGCGCATATTGACCTGTCATGTTCTTCACCTCCCGACCGTTTTGCGTGAAGTGTGGGATTATCCACCACAAATGTGGATATTGGCTCCACTATTCACCACTAGTTCACAGTATAGCGAAATCGGAAAGAGATTGCAAGGGAAAATTTTGCAGCAAATACAGGGGGTTGCGGGCTGTATTTCCAGCATTTTCCTATAAAAAGAGCAACAATAAAACGTATGTTTCATTTTGGAAAAGGGAAAACGTCAGAAACACAATACCTTGTGTTTCTGACGAAGAATGGCACAAAATGAAGAGAGTTGTGCAAAGTGTAGAAATTATGATTGAAAATTTGTGAGTTTTACACAGCTGGGCTGAGAGGGGGCAAAAGGGAAAAACCGCCTGAGGCAGGAAGCTCCCTGCCTCAGGCGGTTGATGGCGGCGGATTTACTTGTTGGTGTCGTCCCCATTTTTGGCGGCGCCCTGCTTCAGGTGTTCCTGAGCGGCCTGCATCTGCTCTTGAGAGGCGGTGCGGAACTGGACACGGGAGGACTGCACCTCGGCCAGCGCGGTCTGGATAGCCTCTTCCGTGCGGCGCAGCGCATCCTCGGTATAGGTGTTGGCCACACGATACAGCTCGCGGCTGCGCTCCTCGGCCCGGTGGATGATATCGGCGCTCTTTTGCCGTGCCTGCTGAATGACTTCGCTTTCTGAGACGATGGTTTTTGCGTCCAGCTCGGCCTGACGCATCATCTTCTCCACTTCCTTTTTAGCCCCGGCCACATAGTCGTTGCGGGCGGCAATCAGCTCCTTGGCCTTTTTCAGCTCCAGAGGCAGCTTGGAGCGCATCTCGTCCAGAATGTCCAGCGCCTCATCCCGGTTGATGGTGCATTTTTCGGCACTGAAAGCAACGCTCTTGGCTTCGTCAATCATGGTATACAGCATGTCGATCAGGCGCTGTACGTCTTTTTCTTCCATGTCAGCGGTCACATCCTTTCATCAATTCCTCCGCAACCGGTGCGGGTACATACTTTTCCAAAGGCTGGTGATAGCGGATCATTTCGCGGGCCATTGTGGAGCTGAAATGCTCGAATTCTGCCTGAGCGGGCAGCAGCAGCGTTTCCAATGTGGGGTCAATGCCCTGATTGATCCGGGCCATCTGCATCTCTGAATCAAAATCCGTCATATTGCGCACACCCTTGACAATGATGTGGGCGTTTTTCTGCCGGGCATAGTCTGCCAGCAGCCCGGAAAACAGCTCCGCCTGCGCGTTGGGAATGTGGGCAATGGATTTTTGGATCAGCTCCAGTCGCTTTTCCTGCGTAAACATGGGCTGCTTCTTGTCACAGTTGACCATCACGCACATATATACCCGGTCAAAGCACCGGGCGGCCCGGCTGAGTATATCCAGATGCCCCAGTGTGATGGGATCAAAGCTGCCGGGATAAATGGCGATCTTCATAGGGTATCCTCGCTTCCGCTGCGGTGATAGACGCTCAGCTTGATTTTGCCGTATCGATACTGACGGTACAGCGAATAGGGCGGCGCCAGTGCCGGTAATTCCGTTTCTACGGCACTTTCCGCCACAATTATACCATGTTCACGGCAAATGTCAAATGCGGCGATATCCTCCAGTGCCCGGATCAAAAGATCGGAGGCATAGGGGGGGTCCAGAAAGACGATGTCAAACTTTTCGCCGCTTTTCAGATAGGCCATGGCGTCGCCGCTGCGCACCACCGCCTGATCGCTCAGGCCGCAGACCTCCAGATTTTCCCGGATCAGCTTCACCGCGTCGTTGCGCTGGTCAATAAACACGCATTGCCGTGCGCCGCGGCTGAGGGCCTCAATGCCCAGCTGACCGGTTCCGGCGAACAGATCCAGCACCCGCCGCCCCTCAATGTCAAACTGAATGATGGAGAAGATGCTCTCCTTTACCTTTCCCGTAGTGGGACGGGTCTCCAGCCCCTGTAATTCCTTCAGGATTCTGCCGCGGGCAGAGCCGGTGATTACTCTCATTTGTTGATCCCCCTTGGGTCAAATTGTTCAAAGATAACCAGCGCGCCGGCTGATTCGGCGGCGGCCATATCCGCTTCGGAGCGAATGGTCCAGCTGAATTCCTGGGCACCATACAGCCTGCGGCACAGCCGCAGGGACAGGCACTTTCGGTCTTCAAAGCGATAGGCAATGAAATCCGGCCGGGTACGGCAGTTCAGCAGCAGATTGCTCAGCGCCCACCGCACAACGCCGGGCAGGTTTTGCCCGTCACCGTGGCGGCTGAAGTTTTCGCTCAGCTGGCCCCGCACAACATCGGGCCGGTTCTGCCAGAGCCATGCAAGGCACCGGGGATCAAAGGATTCCAGACAGCAGGTTACGCCGCGGTGCTTATCCAGCAGCTTACAGACAGCGGCGGCCAGCGCCTCGGCGTTGCCACGCTCCGCCTTCAGCTCCACGATCAGCGGCGCCTTTCCGGAAAAAATGGGCAGCACCTCTTCCAGCAGCGGAATATGATATTCGCTGCCCTCCAGCTTATATTGGGAAAGATCCGCCGCCGTCAGATCCTCGATCTGCACATCGGCGCCTGCCGTGCGCAGCAGTGAAGCGTCGTGGATGACGGCCAGATGGCCATCCTTCATCAGATGCACGTCCAGCTCCGCGCCGAAGCCGCGCTGCACGGCCCGGCGGAAGGCGGGAATGGAGTTTTCGGGGATGCGGGGCTTGTCATGGTAGCCGCGGTGTGCGTAATACCAGCCGCGGAAACGCGCCCAGTCTGTCCGGCGGCGGCAGCGCAGACACAGAATATACAGCAGCAATACCAGCACGATCAGTGCCAAAAGGATCCAAAGTAATAGCATATCAGTCGTTCTCCAAATCTTCTAAAGCTTCCAGCCCCAGCTTGGCTGCGGGCTTGCTGTCACCATGGCGGACAAACAGCATGGTGACAAAGGACAGCGCCACGAACACCGCGGCATAGGGAAACAGCACCCGCATACCCAGCTTATCCATCAGAAGGCCTGAGAGCATGGGGGTGGCCACCTGCGCCAGCATGGAGGCGGTGTAGTAAAAGCCGGTGTATTTGCCCACGTTGCCGCCGCTGCACAACTCCACCACCATGGGGAAGGAGTTCACATTGATGGTGGCCCAAGCGATGCCGGCCAGCGCGAACATGACATTCATCAGCGCGGTGGGACTTTGCGCATGTAAAAAGCCTGCCACGCCAAAGGCAACGGTCAGCATAATGACGCCTGCCTGAATCGCCCGCTTACGCCCTACACGGCTGGAAATCAGGCCTACCGGCAGGTAGGCCGCAATGGCCGCCGCCTGCGCAATGATCAATGTCAGGTTATAGTCCTTATGCAAAATATTGCTGGCGTACACGGAGTATTTACTGGTGACGGCATTATAGCCAAAGAACCACAGCACAATACTCAGCAGAATAAAGAGCAGGGACTTTATCTCGCCGGCGGAGAGCCGGTGCTCCTCACCGGAGCCGTCCTCCGCCGATACCGGCTCGATACCGGAGGCAACGCTGTCACGCTGCATCTCCTGCGACCATTCCACCTCGCGGACGGTCAGCATAAAGATCACCAGGGCGGCCAGCATAATGGCGGCGATGACGCTGAAATAGCCGGTATAGCTCATCAGGGAATTGCCCACGGCAGAGGTGGCAAACACCATGCCCAGCGCCAGCACCAGAATACCGCCGGCACTGCCCATCAGGTTGATGACGGCGTTGGCCTTGGAGCGCAGCGGCTTTACGGTTACATCCGGCATCAGCGCCACGGCGGGGGAGCGGAAGGAGGCCATGGCCACCAGAATCACCAGCAGCAGCACAATGAAAAAGACCAGCGTGCCCGGATGGCTCCGGGTGACGCCGCGGGCATAGGCCTGCCGGGCGGGGGTTACATAGTTGGTATAGTCGGGATTGGTGACGGTTTTACCCGTATGATCGGTGATCTGACTGTCAATGGCGGCAAACTCATCCTCGGAGAATTGCTGGGAGAGGACAAAGCTTTTGCCGGAAGGGGTCATCAACTGTTTGTCGGCCTGGGCCTGATAGATCATCCGCAGACCGGCGGGATCATCCACTGCCGGGCCGAGCTTGAGATTTTTCAGCTGGGCATTGTCCGCAAAGGACAGACAGATCAGGGCTACTGCGGCTACCAGCGTTCCCAGCACGATGAAGGGCGTGCGCCGCCCGGTACGGTGGGTACACTTGTCGGAGATGGCCCCGAACAGCGGCAGCATGAACAGCGCCAGTACGTTATCCAGCGCCATGATGATGCCGGACCAGGTCTGACTCATGCCGAACTTGTTGGTGAGGATCAGAGGAATGGTGTTATCATAGGCCTGCCAGAAAGCACAGATCAGGAAAAAGGCAAAGCCCACCAGAATGGTGCGTTTGTAGTTGAGCTTCATATCGCGTTCTCCTTCAGTTCATGATAGAGCAGAGCAATATCCCGATAGATCCACGTTGGCTTGATATGGTATTCGGCAATATCGTCCACGCTGCCCTCGCCGCTGAGGACAAAGATGCTGTCAATACCGGCGTTGACGCCGCAGGCCACGTCGGTATACAGCCGGTCGCCCACAACGACGGCCTGCCGGGGGGCAAAGCCGGTGCGCGCCAGCGCCAGACGTACCATCTCCGGCTGGGGCTTTCCCAGAAAGCGGGGGCTTCTGCCGGTGGCCCGGGTCAGCATCTGGCACACGCTGCCGCAGTCCGGCACGAAACCGTACCGGGTGGGACACACCCAGTCGGGGTTGGTGGCCAGCCATGTGACGCCGCGGTTCAGCAGGATGCAGCTGTCCTCCAGCTTTTGAAAGGTCAGCTCCGTGTCAAAGCCGCTGAGCAGCACGGTAATATCGTCGGACAAGGTATCCGTCACGTCGATGCCCGCCTGTGCCAGCTGTTTACGTAGCGATGCCGTGCCGGAGACGTAGCATTTCTGTCCGGCGAACTCCGTCAGCAGCGTATGCTCGGCCGCGTCGGCTGAGGTGAGGTAGTCCTCGGGGACGGTCTCGATACCGAGGCGGCGCATCTTGGCAATATAGTCCGCCGAGCCCCGCGAGGAATTGTTGGACAAAAACAGATACCGGCCGCCCCGGCGGCGAATGAGCGCCAGAAATTCCGGAACCTTGTCGAAGAGGTGCTCGTCCAGATAGAGCGTACCGTCCATATCCAGTAAAAAAAGCCGCTTGTCTGCCAGCAGCGCCATGGCTCCGCCTCCCGTATACCGACAAAATATCAGTATACAGAATAGCACATATGGGGAAAGATGGCAAGAATTTGTTGCTGTTTCCCCGCTATATGCCGGCAGAAGGGGAGAAAAACCACCACACATATTTTTCTGCCTGCGCCGCATACTACCGGAAAACTGTGAGGTGAAGGCAAATGGAAATGCATCGGACGGGACGGACGGTCAGCCTTTGCGGCGGCGTGGGTGTGCTGTCATGGGGCAGTATCGGCGGAAAGCTGGAGGGACAGGGGCCGCTTGGCCGTTATTTTGACGAGATCGAGACGGATTCCTTTTGCGGGCAGTCCAGCTGGGAGAAGGCGGAATCCGTGTTTCAGCAGCGCTCGCTGCACCATGCGCTGGAGCGAGGCGGCATGCGACCGGAGGAGGTGGATCTGGTGCTGGCGGGCGACCTGCTGAACCAGTGTGCCGCCAGCAATTTTGCCCTGCGGAACCAGCCGTTCAGTGTGGGCGGTCTATATGCCGCCTGCGCTACCATGGGGGAGGGACTGGCACTGGCGGCCATGCTTTTGCACAGCGGGGCGGCCCGCAGGGCGGCGGTGATGACCTCTTCCCACTACTGCACGGCCGAGCGGCAGTACCGCATGCCGCTGCCCTACGGCTCGCAGCGGTGCCCTACCGCCCAGTGGACAGCCACGGCCAGCGGCTGCTGCGTACTGGGCCGAGGCGGCGACGGCCCCTACCTGACCCACGTTACGATGGGACGGGTGGTGGACATGGGCGTGAACGATGCGTGCAACATGGGCGGGGCTATGGCCCCGGCTGCCATCGACACGCTGGAGACACTGTTCCGGGATACCCATACCATGCCCCAGGATTATGATCTTATTGTAACGGGCGACTTGGGCACCGTGGGCCACAGCGCGGTAAAGGAACTGATGACGCGGGACGGCTTTCCCATGGACGACCGATATACAGACTGCGGATTGCTGCTGTTTGACCGGGAAAGACAGGACATGCACGCCGGCGGCTCGGGGGCAGGATGCAGCGCCTCGGTGCTGTGCGCTTATCTGCTGCCGGGACTGAAAAGCCGCCGGTGGAAGCGGATGATCTTTGCCCCCACGGGGGCGCTGCAAAGCCCCACCACCGTCTTTCAGAAGGAGACCATGCCGGCGGTGTGCCACGCGGTGGTGCTGTCGGCGGAGCGATAAGGAGGAAGAAATGGCGTATGTAAGGTGCTTTTTGTGCGGGGGCGCGCTGTGCCTGATCGGGCAGGTGCTGATCGACCTGACCAAGCTGACCCCGGCTCGTATCCTGACGGGCTATGTGGTGACGGGCGTCATCTTGCAGGCGGCGGGGCTATATCAGCCGCTGGTGGATTGGGCCGGAGCAGGCGCTACCGTGCCGCTGACCGGATTTGGCTACACGCTGGCCCGCGGCGTGGCCGGAGCGGTGGAGGAGAAGGGAGGAATGGGTATCCTTACCGGCGGGCTGACCGCTGCCGCAGGCGGCATTGCCGCGGCGGTGGTATTCGGCCTATTGGCGGCGGTGCTGTGCAAGCCCAAAGAAAAGCGTTGACAAATACCTGGAGGGGGTATATAATGCCACCATCAAATAATACCCCTGGGAGGTATATGATATGGACGGCTGCTGCCAGCATAAAACGAAACACCGCTCTGAAGAGGAGCAAAAGAGGCTTGGAAACCGGCTGAACCGCATTGAAGGACAGGTGCGGGGGCTGAAGGACATGCTGCAAAGGGACGCCTATTGCCCCGATATTCTGATTCAGGTGTCCGCTGTCAGCGCGGCGCTGAACAGCTTCAGCAAGGAGCTGCTGGCTGCCCACATCCGTACCTGCGTGGCGGACGGGATTCGTCAGGGGGATGACGGGGTCATTGACGAGCTGGTGACCACGCTGCAAAAGCTGATGAAATAAGGGGGCGGTGTGATGCAGGAAAAATTTGCGGTGACGGGTATGACCTGCGCAGCCTGCGCGGCCCATGTGGAGAAGGCGGCATGTCAGCTGCCGGGGGTCAGCAGCGCGGCGGTGAACCTGATGCTGGGCACCTTGCAGGTGGACTATGACCCGGAGAAGGTGACGGAAGAGCAGATCATCTCCGCCGTGGAGCACGGCGGTTACGGCGCTAAGCGGGCGGCCGATGTGAAAAAGGACCTTCATCACGAGCAGGACGAGGTGCTGACGCGGATGCGCCGCCGGCTGGTATGGTCACTTGTGTGTCTGGTACCTCTTTTCTATATCAGCATGGGACACATGATGGGACTGCCCCTGCCGGCGTTTCTCACGGCCAGCCATCTGCTCCACGGCGTTTTCCAGCTGGTGCTGTGCGTGCCGATCCTGATTCTGAACCGCAGCTATTTCACGGTGGGATTTTCCCAGCTGCTGCGCCGCAGCCCCAACATGGACACGCTGGTGGCGCTGGGCGCCGGGGCAGGACTGCTATACAGTCTGATTGAATTGGCGGGTCTGGCAATGGGACAGGCGTCCGATATGCCGGAGCTGTACTTCGAGTCGGCGGGCATGATCTGCGCGCTGGTGACGGTGGGCAAATATCTGGAGGAGCGCAGCAAGGGAAAAACCACGGACGCCATTTCCGCCCTGCTGGCGCTGGCGCCCGAAAACGCCGTGGTGAAGCGCAACGGCGCGGAGGTCACGGTGGCGGCAGAGGATATCCAAAAGGGAGATATCGTGGTGGTGCGTCAGGGCGGCAAGATTCCCGTGGACGGCGTAGTGGTGTCCGGCAGCGGCGCGGTGGATGAATCCGCCATCACCGGTGAGAGTCTGCCGGTGGAAAAGACGGTGGGGGACAAGGTCACCTCCGCCACCGTCAGCCGCAGTGGCTATCTGGAGCTGGAGGCCACCCGCGTGGGAGGGGATACCACCCTTTCGCAGATCGTAAAGCTGATGGAGGAGGCTTCCTCCAGTAAAGCGCCGATTTCCCGGCTGGCGGACAGGATCAGCGGCGTTTTCGTGCCGGTGGTCATGTCCATCGCGGCGGCTGCGGCGCTGCTGTGGGCCTTCGTGGGCGGCCAGAACCTGACGTTCTGTCTGTCGGTGGGGATCGCCGTGCTGGTGATCTCCTGCCCCTGCGCATTGGGGCTTGCCACACCGGTGGCCATTATGGTGGGCACCGGAAAGGCGGCGGAGAACGGTATCCTGATCAAATCCGCCCAGTCCCTGGAGCTGATGGGCCGGGTCAAAACGGTGGTGCTGGATAAAACCGGTACCGTCACGCAAGGGCGTCCCAGACTGACCGACTGCCTCGCCGCCGATGGCGTCACCGAGGAGGAGCTTCTGTGCGTGGCGGCCAGCGTGGAGCAGCCCAGTGAGCATCCCCTCAGCCGTGCCGTTGCCGAGGCGGCGCAGGAGCGGTGTATCCCGCTGTGCCAGGTGACGGACTTTACCGCCGTGCCCGGCGGCGGTGTACAGGCTGCGCTGCACGGGGAGACTATTTTTGCAGGGAACGCACCCTATATGGAGGCCAAGGGCGTGGACATCGCGGCCTTTTCCGCTCAGGCTGCCGCGTGGGCGGAGGACGGCAAAACGGTGCTGTATTTCGCGCAGAAGGGCCGGGTGCTGGGTGTGCTGGCGGTGGCTGACACGGTGAAGCCTGACAGCGCCGCCGCCATCGACGCCCTGAAGCGAAGCGGCTGCCGTGTGGTATTGCTGACCGGCGACAATGCCCAGACTGCCAAGGCCATCGCCCGACAGGTAGGGGTGGATCAGGTGATCGCACAGGTGCTGCCGCAGGATAAGGCCGCCTGCGTGGCGCGGCTTCAGCAGAAGGGACAGCTGGTGGCCATGGTGGGCGACGGTATCAACGACGCGCCGGCGCTGGTGCAGGCGGATGTGGGCCTTGCCATCGGCGCGGGTACCGACATTGCCATCGAGTCGGCGGATATCGTGCTGATGAAGAGCAGCCTTGCCGATGTGGCCGGGGCTGCGGCGCTGAGCCGCGCCGTGCTGCGGAACATCCGGCAGAATCTATTCTGGGCGTTCTTTTATAATAGTGTGGGCATTCCCGTGGCGGCCGGTGCGCTGTATCCGGCGCTGCACCTGCTGCTCAACCCCATGATCGCCGCCGCCTGCATGTCGCTGAGCAGCGTGTGCGTGGTGTCCAATGCATTGCGCCTGCGGCGGTGGAAGCCGGATGTGAAAGCTGCTGCTCATGCCGCATCGTCTGCGGCAGAACATAATACTGTATTGAATGAGGAGGAACCGACGATGAAAAAGACCGTTACCATTGAGGGCATGATGTGCGCCCACTGCGTGGCCCATGTGGAGAAGGCCCTTAACGCCCTGAGCGGCGTGAAGGCCACGGTGGATCTGGCGTCAGGCACTGCCGTGGTGGAGGGCGACGTGACCGATGAGGCCATCCGCGAGGCTGTCACGGAGGCGGGCTATACCGTCAAAAGCATTGCCTGAATAAGGGTTTTGTACGGAAAAAGGCGTCCAGAGCGGACGCCTTTTTCCGTATCGTAAGGGAGAGAGACGGAGAGAAACGGCCCGTTTATCCGCGCCGAAAGGGTATGTCAACGCTGCGTCGGTTGCGCGGCTATCACAGGTTTGCTATCATGATGGCGGAGGTGATCCCATGGATCGAGAAATGTTGGGCAGATTCATCGCCCAGAGACGCAAGGAACTGAAGCTGACCCAGCGGGAGCTGGCGGAAATGCTGCATGTGACGGATAAGGCTGTCAGCAAATGGGAGCGGGGCATGGGCTGCCCGGACATCTCGCTGCTGGAGCCGTTGGCGGAGGCGCTGGGTCTCAGCGTAGATCAGCTGCTGACCTATCAGACCGCTCCGGCGGAAACGGAAAGGGCGGAGGAGCCTGCGCCCACCTCGGAAGCGGTGCAGGCGGTGCTTGACCTGACGCTGGCGGAGCGCCGCGCCCGGCGGCGCAGACGCTGGTTCATCGCCATGGCGGCGACACTGAGCCTGATCGTGCTGTCAGGTATGTATGTCCTTCTCAGCAGTCTACAGGTGCAGGGAAAGCTGTTCCGCAACGAAAGCAGTACATCACCCGATGGCAGCATCACCGTGGTGACGTATACCGGCAGCTTCGGAAATTCATCGGTCAAGGTGACGAACCCGGCCGATATACAGCGCCGCTGGGGTGATGGCGGTGTGAATGCGGGTATGAGCGAATCGTATCCCCACACGTCGGTCACCGGCCTGTACTGGTCGCCGGACAGCGCCTATCTGGCCATCGGCCAGAGCATTCGGAACGAAACACCCTACCTTGAGTGCAAGCTCTGGCATTTCTATCAGGGCGAGGATGAGCGGTGGTACGGTCAGTCAGACGGCAGCATGAGACTTATCCTGGAGTACCTGTGGCATGAGGGGGATGAAGCGCTGAGGGCGGCATTTTCCGCCGTGAAAAAGGCACAGCCGTCCGGCTATCCCATCTTTGACGTGACCTTCGATGGCTGGGAAGGCACGGTGCTGCAGGTGAAATGCACCTACACCGGCACTGACAACGCCGACCATCAGGTGATCGTTCGCTACGATGTGGCTACGCAGCAGGTGCTCTCGGCGGAATAGGCGGAAGGCTTGCCCCTTGCGGACACAAAAAAGGACGGACTCCCATATGGGAATCCGTCCTTTTTTATCGGATCATGTATGACAACGAGAAGATTACTCGGCCTTGCCGGCAGTCTGCTTGTTGCGGCTGAGAGCGCGGACGCCCTCCACCACCAGCACGATGGCCAGAACCACCAGCAGGATGGCGATGATCGCACGGACGTAGAACCAAGCCACACCAGCGCCGCCGGCAGCGATGCCAGCAAACTGAGCCTTGATGGTGAAGGCCAGAGAGGTCAGGGTCACGACCAGCATGAAGAACATGGGGAAGTAGAACATCTTGTTGTTGCGGCCGATCTTGCCCAGCCAGCAGCACACAGCCAGCAGACCCAGAGCAGCCAGCAGCTGGTTGGCAGCGCCGAACAGAGCCCAGATCTTGGCATAACCGGTCATACCCAGAGCCACGCCGGCCACCACGGTGATGGCGGTAGCAACATAGGGGTTGGTGATAGCGCGCTTCCAGCCCTTCAGGTCATCGCGGGACTGGCCGGGCTCGACAAAGAACTCAGCGAACATGTAACGAGCCAGACGGGTAGCGGTATCCACGGAGGTCAGGCAGAAAGCGGACACGGCCAGGATCAGCATGGAGTACACCACGTTGTAGCAGCCG
>CABSAW010000029.1:0-16634 GCA_902475745.1 uncultured Oscillospiraceae bacterium | reverse complement strand
GTCAACCAGCACCTCAACCGCCGGGTGGAGGGCCGTCTGGTGGTGGAGGACTGAAAAGGAAACATTAAAAAATATTGAATTTTCGGAGTAAAGCAATATGAAGAATATCCTGTTCATCTGCCACGGCAATATTTGCCGCAGCCCCATGGCCGAGTTCATGATGAAGGACTTGGTAGAAAAAGCGGGACTGACAGCCCAATTCCATATCGAGTCCGCTGCAACCAGCCGCGAGGAGATCGGCAACCCCATCTATCCTCCGGCGCGGCGCAAGTTGGCTGAGCACGGAATCGCCTGCAATGGCCATGCGGCACGACAGCTCACCAAAGCCGATTACAGAGGATTCGACCTTCTCATTGGCATGGACAGTGCCAATCTGCAAAACATGCGGCGCATCTGCGGCGGTGACCCGGAGGGGAAAATGCACCTGTTGCGGGACTACACGGCTCGTCCTGGCGATGTGGCCGACCCGTGGTATACGGGCGATTTCGAGACAACTTGGCGGGATGTGCTGGAAGGGTGCCGGGGACTGCTGAAAGAATTATCGGGTGGATAACATTACAGTGAAGAACGTGAAAAACTGGATATGCAGAAAAAACACCGAGAAATGCCTGTTTAAGACAATCCTCGGTGTTTTTTCATGGATTTGATTACTGCGCCGATGAACGCGGCTTCACAGTTTCTTTTTCTGTTCTCAGCAAAGCGCGCCGCTCATTTGTGCGCAAAACAATTATTCCTTGGTCTCGGTTTCTTCCGCTTTGGTCTCTTCGGCAGGAGCCTCCACCTTTTCCTCGGCGGGAGCTTCTTCCTTCTTCTTGGTCTTCTTGCCGCTGCGCACCTGAGCAGCTGCCTGCTCGTCCAGCGTACCGACCTGACCGATGGCGGACTTCAGGAACTCGATGCGGACGCGATCCTCGCTGGTCTCAATGACCACGGTGCGATCCGTAATGGAAACAATACGGCCATAGACGCCGCCAATCGTGGTCAGCCAGTCGCCCTTCTTCAGGGAACTGCGCATCTCCTCAGCCTGCTTCTTCCGCTTGTTCTCGGGACGAATCAGCAGGAAGTAGAAGATGGCAACCATGATGACGATCATCAGGATGGAGGACATACCGCCGCCGGCTGCGGTGCTGCCGGACGCGGCGTAAGCCGTTGTAATCAGATTGAACATAGGGGCACTCCTTTTCACAGATATCCTTGTTATTATACAAAACTCTTGCCTATTTGGCAAGGGGTTTGGACGTAGTTCCCAAAATATTTACACCTTTTCCGCCAGCTTGCGGCTATATGCGGCGCGGAACGCGTCAAACTCGTCCACATCCAGCGCCAAACGAATCCGCTCAGCCAGCTTGTTGTAAAAATACAGGTTGTGCATAACCGCCAAGCGCATACCCAGCATTTCCTGCGCAGTAAACAGATGGCGCAGGTAGGCACGGCTGAATCTGCGGCATACCGGACAGTCGCACTGCGGGTCAATGGGCCGCTCATCCAGCTTATACTGGGCATTTTTAATGTTCATAGTGCCCTGCCAGGTAAAGAGCTTTCCATGCCGTGCATTGCGGGCAGGCATTACGCAATCAAAGAAATCCACGCCGCGAGCCACGCCCTCGATGATGTTGCTGGGCGTTCCCACCCCCATCAGGTAGCGGGGCTTGTCTGCCGGCATATGGGGTTCCACCGCGTCGATGATCTCATACATCACCTCGGTAGGTTCCCCCACAGCCAAACCGCCGATGGCAAAACCGTCACAATCGATTTTGGCAATCTGCTGCATATGCCAGATTCGCAGATCAGGGAAGGTAGCGCCCTGATTGATGCCGAACAGCATTTGCCGGGGATTTACCGTATCCGGCAGGGAATTAAGCCGGTCGTGCTCCATTTTGCACCGCTCCAGCCAGCGCAGCGTCCGCTCGCAGGAGGCCTTGGCGTATTCGTAGGTGGCGGGATTCTCCACACATTCATCGAAAGCCATGGCGATATCGCTGCCCAAGTTGGATTGGATACGCATACTCTCCTCCGGCCCCATAAAAATGCGATGACCGTCCAGATGAGAGGCAAAGGTTACCCCCTCTTCACTGATTTTCCGCAGACTGGCAAGTGAAAACACTTGAAAGCCACCGCTATCCGTTAAAATTGGGCCTTCCCATCGCATAAACTTGTGAAGTCCGCCCAGCGCTTTTACCACTTCATCGCCGGGACGAAGATGCAGATGGTAAGTGTTGCTCAGCTCGATTTGACAGCCCAGCTGGTCTTTCAGATCAAAGGCGTCAATACCGCCCTTGATGGCAGCCTGTGTGCCGACATTCATGAACACCGGCGTCTGTACCACGCCGCCGTGGGCGCATTGGAACTGTCCCCGCCGGGCACGGCCCTGTTTTTTGATAACTTTGAACATTCTATTCTCCTATTACACCATAAAATAGCCAAGGCAAAGGGCAAACATCACCGAATACGCGGAGAGTCCGCCCAGAATCGCGGCAGCCGTCAGTTTCCCTTCCGTGTGCCGCGGACTGCAAAGCAATATGACCGCCGCCACAAGAGAAACAAACGCAATGGACAGCGTGGGGATCAAAAACCGTTTCATAGTCATTTATTAATGAATGAACATGGCATCACCGAAAGAGAAAAATCGGTATTTCTCCCGCACGGCCTCCTGATAGGCGGCCAGAATATGCTCTCGTCCTGCCAGCGCCGAAACCAGCATGATAAGAGTGGACTCCGGCAGATGAAAATTGGTGATCAGCGCATCCGTCGCCTTAAAGCGGTAGCCGGGATAGATGAAGATATTCGTCCAGCCGGCACTGGCTTTCATCGTGCCGTCTGCTTCCACCCATGATTCTACCGTGCGGCAGGAGGTAGTACCTACGCAGATGACCCGGCCGCCGTTGGCGCGGGTATAGTTGATAAGATCAGCCGTCTCCTGCGGGATCACACAGTATTCGCTGTGCATCTCATGCTCGGTGATTTCATCTTCCTTTACCGGACGGAAGGTACCCAGGCCCACGTGCAGCGTTACATAGCCGATCCCCACGCCCATGGCACGGATTTTTTCCAGCAGCTCCGGCGTGAAGTGCAGGCCCGCAGTGGGCGCAGCGGCACTGCCGACCACCTTGGAGTACACGGTCTGATAGCGCTCACGATCCTGCAATTCCTCCTTGATGTAAGGCGGCAGCGGCATCTTGCCAAGACGTTCCAGCACCTCCAGAAAGATGCCCTCATAATCAAAACGCACCAAGCGGTTGCCGCCGGGAAGTTCTTCTGTAACCTCAGCGGTCAACTGGCCGTCGCCAAAGGACAGCTTTGCCCCTTTGCGCATCTTCTTGCCGGGCCGCACCAGACATTCCCACGTTTTTTCGCCCCGGTCGATCAGCAGCAGCACCTCACAGGCGCCGCCGCCGGGGAGACGCTGACCCAGCAGACGGGCGGGCAGCACCCGGGAATCGTTGAGAATCAGGCAATCACCGGGCCGCAGATATTCCGGCAGGTCAAAGAAGTGCTTATGCTCCCATGCGCCGGTGGCCTTATCCAGTACCAACAGGCGGGAGGCGTCACGCCGTTCAATCGGGGTCTGGGCAATCAGCTCCTGAGGCAGATCAAAATAGAAATCATGTGTTTTCATACTATCGCTCGTTTCCAACAGTTTTAGTATATCGCAATATGATATCATACCATATTACCGGGGCTTCTTCAACCTTTTTCTCATTGCAGGACTGTGCAGGACTGTGTTTGCGTTGCAGGACTGTGTGGCCTGTGGGAAAGCCCCGGTGTATATAACTGGACAATACCTGCGAGTGCCGTAGGCGGACAGTTCTTGTGAGGACGAACAAAAAAGTATCCTCAGGCAGACTGCCTGAGGATACTAAAATGTATCAGAATACGCGGCGTGCCGTCAGGTAACGGCTGGCGTAATAACTCTCGCTGAGGCTGGAGATGATAACGCCGCGGCTGCTGGAGGCATGAATAAACTGACCACCGCCAACATAGATACCCACATGGCTGGCTGCGGAACTGGTGTTGTAGGTGCCGAAGAAGAACACCAGATCACCTGGCTGCAAATCACCCATAGACACCTCGTAGCCGCTGTTCAGCTGCGGGGTAGCGCCGTGAGCTAAGCTGACGCCGAAGTTGGAAAATACATGCATCGTAAAGCCGGAGCAGTCAAACCCTCCGCTTCCGGTACCGCCGTAGACATAGGGGACACCCAAATACTGCTGTGCAAAGGCGACAATATCGCTGCTGCTGCCGTTGCCGGCAAATTCACTGTTGTCCTCGTTTGTGCCGCTGCCTGCATTCTCTGTGTTGGCCGGCGTCTTTTTGGCGGGAGCTTTTGCTTTGGGCTTGGGTGCTTCCTTCTCCAGGGTCAGATCCAAATCGTCACCGGTGACATAGCCTGTCTTGTCGCCGCTCTTAATGGCAAACCAGCCGTTGTCCAGTCCTGTGACCTCTACGCGATCACCATTTTTCAGGGTTGACAGAACCTCACTCTCCCCATTGGCTTCTTTCAGAAGAGAAAGCTCATCTGCGTCAACCACACCATAGGTTTCAAAGGAATCTGTGCGCTTCAGCAGCTCCACATATTCAGGGGAGATGAAGCCGGTACAGTCGTTATAGCTGATGCGGAACCAGTCATCCAGATCCTCCATCACGGATACGATGGCATCGAGAGGAAGCAGAATATAGACATTGCTCTCTTCGGTGGGATCAAAGTAAAGGGGGATATCCTTTTCCGTGATTTTACCCACTGCCTTTACCTTGGTGTCGCTGGGAAGCAGGCGGGGCAGCTCGGGCTTCTGCCCCTGGGCCTCAAGCCCGGAGGTCAGCGCGGTGGTAAATACGGCGCTGTCCTGCGAAGAGAGGACAACCGTGCTGCCGGAGGATGCCCATGCACACACGGATGTGCTGCACAGTACGGCTGCGGACATCATTGCCGCAGCAAGCAAACGATGATTTTTTGCTTTCATAGGCAGCCCCCTTACAGCTTGCCGGACAGTGCACGCTCCAACCAGATGGAGCCCACATCCATGGCGGCGTACAGGCTGTTTTTCTCCGACTTCTTTACCACGCGATCACGGGATTTCAAGTTGGGGTCAGTCAGCTGCAGCTGGACGGATACACGGGTGGCCACGTCCATATCCTGTTCCTTTTTGCTTTCAAGGATCTGGAACATCACAACATATTTATCCGCCATGGAGCCATAGTAGATCAGGTTGTCAACACGCCGCAGGGGGTGGTTTTTATAAACAAGGCCTTCGCCTTTTTTTACATCTGCCATTGGGTTGATTACCTCCTGTTAACAAGAATTGCATAACAGTATAGCACAAAAATCAACCTCTGTCAAATCGGCTGGCAAAATAGTTTGTAAAATCGAAAAAAAGTAAGGGAACCAAGACGGTTTCCCTTACTTTTGTATCAAGAATACGATCAGATATCAAGATAGCGCTTGACGAGAATCTGCAGCAGCTCATCCCGGTCGATCTTACAAATCAGCGTCCGGGCGCCGTTATGATTGGTGATGTAGGTGGGATCTTCCGACAGGATATAACCCACGATCTGGTTTACGGGGTCGTATCCTTTTTCCTTCAGTGCCTCGTATACCGAGGTCAGCACATGATGCACCTGCGAGTCCCGATCCTCTGCGGCATTAAATTTTCTGGTATAATCGTCCATTGAGGCACCGCCTTTCTGCATATTTAAGTTCATTATACGACCAATGAGGTCTGCTGTAAAGAGCTATTTTGTTATTTTGTGCCAAAAATACGGTCGCCCGCGTCACCCAGACCGGGTACAATGTAACCATTCTCGTTAAGGCACTTGTCCACGGCACCGGCATAGATGTCCACATCGGGATACAGCTTCTGAATATGCTCAATTCCCTCGGGAGCAGCCACCAGCACCATCAGCTTGATGTGCTTGCAGCCAAATTTTTTCATTTCACCGATCGCCTCGGCAGCAGAGCCGCCGGTGGCCAGCATGGGATCCACGATCAGCACATCGCGCTCGGCCACATCCTTGGGCATTTTGCAGAAGTAAGGGTGGGGCTCCAGCGTCTCCTCATCGCGGTACATACCGATATGCCCCACACGGGCGGAGGGCACCATACGCAGCACGCCGTCTACCAGCCCCAGACCGGCACGGAGGATCGGAACTACCACAAATTTTCTGCCTGCCAGCGTGGGGGCCTCCATCTCACAGATGGGGGTTTCGATATGCTTGGTGGTCAGCGGCAAATCACGGGTGGCCTCATATGTGATCAGCATACCAATCTCGGATACCAGCTCGCGGAAATCCTTGACACTGGTGCCTTTGCTGCGCATGATGGTCAGCTTGTGAGCTACCAGAGGGTGATCCATAATGTGTACTTTTTCACTGAACATAGCTTTTTCCTCCGTTATATTTAAATCTTTTTTGATATTATTGCTGCTCCACGGTGATGGGAAGTCCCTTTGCCAGACGTTCGCGCTCAGCCTGACTGAGCCGAAGATAGACCGGACGCAGCGCCTGAGGTGCAACCGTACCACCCTGCGCTGCTATCCGCTGCGCCGCAAAGCCGACACCGGAGGCACGCTGGTACAGGCAGCCTGCCGGCGCCATACGACAGCGGATGCCCTGCTCCGAGAGGTAAGTATAGCATAGCTGTGCGCCATCGCCAACCATTATTTTTTCGTCCGAGTCTTGTGCCAGCTCCTGTGCCAGTACCTCCAGAGCGATGGCCCGATCCTCGCACCGACGCGTCAGGCATCCACCGCGACAATCAAAAACGGCATTATAAATCTGCTGGCGGCGTGCATCCATGGCGCAGATCACCGTGCCTTCAAACGCGGTTACATTTTCCGCCATGGCCTCCAGCGTGGAAACGCCGCAGCAGGGGAGCTCCAGCGCCCAGGCCAGACCCTTTGCCGCCGATATACCGATGCGCAGACCGGTAAAGCTGCCCGGACCGGCCGCCACGGCAATAAGCTCCATATCATGCGCGGTCATACCGGCATTTTGCAGCATGGTTTCTACCATGGGCATCAGCGTGACACTGTGGGTCAACCCGCGATTCTGGTAAGCGCTGGCAAGCACGGTATGATTCTCTACCACGGCGGCGGATACGGCCTTGGCCGATGTCTCCAAAGCTAAGATTTTCACGCGATACCGCCTCCTGTCACTGTAATGATGCGCTCTTCATCGCCGCTGCCGCGTTCAATGGTCACGGATACAGCGTCAGGCGGTATAGCGTCCGCCACATTTTCGCTCCACTCCACGATGCAAATGCCGCCCCGTTCCAGATAATCCTCCCAGCCGATATCAAACAGCGCATCGCTGTTGTCCAAACGGTACATATCAAAGTGGAAAACAGGTGTTTTACCAAGGTATTCGTTGACGATCGTAAACGTGGGGGAGGTGACCCGCCCTGTATAGCCAAGACCGCGGGCGATTCCACGGGTCAGAGCAGTTTTGCCCATTCCGAGGCCGCCGTGGCAGGCGACCACCGTGTTGGGACGAAGATTTTGTGCCAGCTGATAGCCAAAGGCCTCGGTATCGGCGACACTGTGGGAAAAATATTGCATGTGAAACGTCCTTTCGGAGCAGAATATACATAAAATTCCATTTTGGATGATCAATTTATTCTAGCACAAAAAATTCAAAAAGAAAAGAGGGTAGGGACGGTTTACACCGAAAAGTTCCTGTGATACAATAAACTGATAGCCGACCGGAGCGGTATGCTCCGGAGCAACGACCATGGAGGAAGCATACATGCAGCGAGCGCGGGAATTTTTGCGGGATATTTTTCGGCAGGCAGACCTTGTCCTGCTGGCGCTTTGCTGTGCGGCTACGGCATACGGCCTGCTGATGATCTATTCCGCTACCCGCTATATGAATACGCTGCGGCTTGTGGTCGTGCAGGGCGCGGGCGTGTTGATCGGGATTGTGCTGTACCTGCTGTTTTCCATGCTGGATATTGAGGAGCTGATGCGGAAAAAGGGCTGGCTGTGGCTGACGGTCTTTGGCGTCGGGTTTATCCTGCTGCTGAAAAGTCCTCTGGGCCGTGCCG
Organism: uncultured Oscillospiraceae bacterium; assembly: GCA_902475745.1. Lineage (GTDB taxonomy): Bacteria > Bacillota > Clostridia > Oscillospirales > Oscillospiraceae > Vescimonas. The sequence goes on along the minus strand of CABSAW010000029.1, from coordinate 8,599 downwards.
GCGACACGGGCAATCTGGCATGGCTGAAGTTCCCGCTTCTGCCGGTGATGGTGCAGCCATCCGAGGTCGTAAAGTTAACCTTTATTCTGGTGCTGGCATGGCAGCTGGTATGGCTTCAGGAAAACCGCACGCTGCAAAAGATACCGGATGTACTGTTTTTAGGCGCACACCTGCTGATAATCTTTGGACTTTACTATAAAATCTCCTCCGATATGGGCAGCGGGCTGGTGTTTGTATTCATATTTGTCTGCATGTGCTTTGTGGCGGGTGTGGCGACCCGCTGGTTTGTGATTGGCGGAATCAGCGCCGTATTGGCCTTCTACATCCTCTGGGAGGAGGATGTGATCAAGGGCTATATGAAGGATCGATTCATTGTTGTTTTAGACCACAGCTATCAGCCGCTGAATGTGGGCTGGCACCAGACGCGCAGCCTGATGACGCTGGGCGGCGGCAAATTGACGGGGATGGGTCTGTTTCACGGGATACAGACCCAGAGCAGCGAAAGCGCCAGTCTGCCCAATCGCCACACGGATTTTATTTTTTCTGTGATCGGTGAAGAGCTGGGAATGGTGGGCTGCGTTCTGGCGCTGGCAATTCTGGCGGCCATTATCCTGCGGTGCATCTATGTGGCCCGCAACACACGAAGCAAGATGGATTGTTACATCTGCGTGGGAGTGGTGGGTATGCTGCTGTTTCAGATTCTGGCCAATGTAGGCATGTGCCTGTTTGTAATGCCGGTTATCGGCCTGACGCTTCCGTTTTTCAGCTATGGCGGCACGTCGATTGTTACGATTTTTGCCGCTATGGGATTGGTATCCGGCGCTCACAGCCGCTCTCGCCCGGATTGGCTGCGAAAATAGGAGAATGGCAAAAAGTGCCGGAAAGGACTCTTTTCGTAAAAACGAAAAAAAGGCTTGCAATTAAAGCGCGCCTGTGCTATACTCCCTTCATCAATTGAACAGCGCCCGATGAACTTTTCAGAATTCCGGCGGAAAACTGAAAGGGGAGGGGACTCTGGAGAATCCCATTGAATTGGGTGCCGAAGGTGTAAGGCGCGAAAGCGCTGAATCTCTCAGGCAAAAGGACAGAGAAAGACATTTTGTCGATCTTGTTTCTCCGGAGTCGCTGCCATGCAGCGGCTCTATTTTTTGTGTGTAAAAGGAGAAGAACAACATGCAAGCCATTGAATCCGTACTGTTTCCCGTCGTGTGCAAAATCAACGAGTATCTCAGCAGCTATATTTTGGTGTTCCTGCTGATCGGCGTAGGCCTGTGGTACTCCATCAAGACTCGCTTTGTGCAGGTGCGCTGCTTTGGCGAGGGAATGCGCAAGGTGTTCGGCAATCTGACGCTGAGGGGACGCCGCCATGATTCCGGTATGAGCTCTTTTCAGGCGCTGGCAACAGCTATTGCCGCGCAGGTGGGGACGGGCAATATCGTGGGTGCTTCCGGCGCAATCCTGACCGGCGGCCCCGGCGCTATCTTCTGGATGTGGGTCATTGCCTTTTTCGGCATGGCCACCATCTACGCTGAGGCAACGCTGGCCCAAAAGACCCGCGTCATCGATGCTGACGGCACGGTTCGCGGCGGCCCCGTGTATTATATTACCACCGCCTTCAAAGGCGGATTTGGCAGATTCTTAGCAGGCTTCTTTGCCGTGGCTATTATACTGGCACTGGGCTTTATGGGCTGCATGGTACAGTCCAACTCCATTGGTTCTACTATAAATACCGCCTTCGGGGTTCCCACATGGGTATCCGGTGTGATTCTGGTCGTCATCTGCGCCGTTATCTTTCTGGGCGGCGTGCAGCGTCTGGCAGCCGTTACGGAGAAGATCGTTCCCATCATGGCCTGCATCTTCCTGATGGGCGGTCTGGTCGTTCTGGCGGTTCGCATTACCTATATTCCCGCCACGCTTGCCATGATCTTCCGGTATGCCTTCCAGCCTCAGGCCATCATCGGCGGCGGCTTTGGCTACGCCATCAAGACCGCGGTCAGTCAGGGCGCCAAGCGCGGCCTGTTTTCCAATGAAGCCGGTATGGGCTCTACTCCTCACGCCCACGCGCAGGCCAATGTGGCCCATCCCCACGATCAGGGTGTGGTGGCCATGGTCGGTGTGTTCATTGATACCTTTGTGGTGCTGACTCTCAACGCGTTGGTGATCATCTCCACCCTGTATACCGCCGACGGCCCTCTGGCCGATTGCGGCGCGGCCGCTGCCAGCACCGCGCTGAATAAGGCAAATCTGGCCCAGACCGCCTTTGGTACTGTATTCGGCGAGAAGCTGGGCGCCATGTTTGTGGCGGTATGCCTGTTCTTCTTCGCTTTTTCCACGGTGCTCAGCTGGAATCTGTTCGGTAAGATCAACGCCAATTATCTGTTCGGCCAAAAGAATTCCCGCCGCTGCACGGTGGTATACAGCCTCATCGCGCTGGTGTTTGTGTTTATCGGTACGCTGGCCAGCAACGATCTGGTGTGGGAGCTGACGGATATGTTCAATAACCTGATGGTAATTCCCAACGCTATCGCCCTGTTTGCCCTGAGCGGTATGGTGGTCGCTATGTGCAAGGAGGGCGCACTGTCCAAGAAGTAGGCGAAGATTGCTTCCTTTTGTAGTTTCCCTGCGGAAAACGCCCGATCCGGCACACCGGATCGGGCGTTTTCATTGACAAGCGTTTTTTGCTGCGCTATAAATATAGGTGAGAAATCTGATAAAAAGAGGTGCCGGTATGTACGAACTGAATCTCATCACAGGAAACAGCTATTATATCCAGAGTCCCTCTAAAATAGGGCTTGTCCGGCTGAACGAAGCTGACGTATGCCTGATTGACAGTGGCAACGACAAGGACGCAGGCCGCAAGATACGGCAGCTGCTGGACGCCAACGGCTGGCATCTGACCGCCATCTACAACACCCATTCTAATGCCGACCACATCGGCGGCAACCGATATTTACAGGGACAGACGAAATGCAAGATCTACGCGCAGGGCATCGAGCGTGACATTACCTGCCATCCGGTGCTGGAGCCGGCCTTTCTGTACGGCGGCTTTCCCCCGAGGGAGCTGCGCCATAAGTTTTTGATGGCACAGGAGAGCGACGCGGAGGAGTTGACGGCTGATGTACTGCCGGAGGGCTTCGAATTGCTGCAATTGCCGGGCCATTTCTTCCACATGACGGGATTCCGCAGCCCGGACGGCGTGGTATATCTGGCAGATTGCCTGTCCAGCCGTGAGACGCTGGACAAGTACCAGATCGGCTTTATTTACGATGTGGCTGCCTATCTGGATACACTGGAGAAGGTTAAGACCATGCAGGCTGCCGCTTTTGTTCCCGCTCACGCAGACGTAACGGAGAATATCGCGCCGCTGGCGCAATACAACATCGACAAGGTGTTGGAGATTGCCGAGCATATGGTGTCACTGTGCGCGGAACCGATGATGTTTGAAGAGCTGCTGAAGAAGCTGTTTGACGGCTATGGCCTGGCGCTGACCTTTGAGCAGTATGTGCTGGTGGGCAGCACGGTGAAGTCGTATCTGGCGTGGCTGAAGGATACCGGCCGGCTGGAAGTCTGTTTTGAGAATAATCGCCTGCTGTGGAGAAAAGCCGGGTGATTACTTCAGGCTCTGCTGCCTCATCCACACATCCATGACCATGCTGTGGGGCAGGATCTTCGTCAGCGCCGCCTGCGTTCTGGCAACAAAGCCATATTTGCACACGTCGCGGCCCCGCTTGGCATCCCGCCATGTGCGGCGCACAATATCATCAGGATCGTACATGGCAGTATATTTCTTGACCACTGCCTCACTGCCGGAGGAGATGGCCCGCTGGAAGAACGCGGTTTTTGTCCAGAAGGGACACACCGCCATCACGCTGATGTCCCGGCTGCGCAGCTCCCGGTTCAGTGCCCGGCTGAAGCTGAGAACAAAGGCTTTCGTCGCACCGTAGATGTCAATATAGGGGATAGGCTGAAAAGCGGCCACGGACGCAATATTGATGATCTGGCTGCCGTGGGGCATGTAAGGGGCTGTCAGCTGGCACATGGCCACCACTGCCTGACAATTCAGGTCGGTCATGTTCAGATTGACCTCCAGCGGCGTATCCAGCACGGCGGCAAACTTACCATAGCCGCTGCAATTCATCAGAAGGCCCACCTGAATCGGTTCCTCTGCCAGCGCGGTCTTATAGATGTCAAAGCTGGCGCGATCCGTCAGATCTAAAGGCAGTACACGAATCGGGAAGGGAACCGCAGCGCGCAGCGCCTCAAGCTTATCCTGCTGGCGGGCAATGACCCACACCTCGTCAAAGACACCATATTGATCTACGGTTTCGGCAAAGCGCTTGCCCATACCGCTGGAAGCGCCGGTGATTACAGCAATTTTTTTCATGATGCATCATCCTTTCTCGCATCATTATGCCATGAAGAGCGTGGATTTGCAAGAGTGAGCAGTGTTCGCGGCACGTTGCAGCCCGAAAGATAGAAATGCCGCACTTGTGCGGCGGAACAGGAGACAGAGCATGATAGTCAGGAAGGGCGAGAAGTACTGTCTTTGCCGGTTTACCACCGCCGGGGAAGTAAACCTGTGCAGATACGCGAAGCGGTAAGGCAGCCAGCTATTCCGTGGCCGAGATTTGGATAGACCGAAGATAAAAAGCAGCGCTGCAAGCGCTGCTTTTTATCTGTTCCAAAGAAGAGTTTTCGCTTTTTGCAGGCTGCTCATGTCAGCAGCTGAAAGAGCATAACAGCGATGCCGAGAATTACCAGAATTACGCCGGTAATACGGTTTAGCGTTCTGGCAGAGGCCTTGTTGGCGAAAACGGCGGCGATTTGCGCCCATATCAGGGTAAAGACAACGCACAGCGCGAACACTGTCCAGTCCGGCGTACCGCCGATGGTGAAGTGGGAAATTGCACCCGTCAGCGCGGTAAAGGACATGATGAACACGCTGGTACCAACGGCGGTTTTCAGTTCATATCCCAGCACTGAGGTCAGAATCAGCAGCATCATCATACCGCCGCCGGCGCCCACAAAGCCGCAGATAAAGCCGATTATTACGCCGCATATCACGGACTGAACGGCCCGCTTTCCCGGCGACACCGCCAGCATGGCCTCTTTTGTGGTCATGACAGGCTTTACAATAAACTTGACACCCAGCAGAAACGTCATGAACACGGAAAAGCTGCCCATGGTGGCGGAGGGCAGCAGGCTGGCGATATAGCTGCCCACCACTGTGAAGGCCAGTACGCTGACCATCATAATAAGGCCGTTGCGGATATCCAGATTCTTGTTTTTACCATAGGTGTAAGCGGAAACGGCGCTGGCCAGCACGTCCGAAGAAAGCGCAATACCCACCGCCATATAGGGATCCATATCCAGAAAGGTGATCAGCAGAGGGCTGATCACGGCAGCGGCGCTCATCCCTGCAAAGCCGGTACCCAGTCCGGCGCCCATGCCGGCGAAAAAGGTGACGAGAATCGTAAACAAAATTGTCATAATAGAAGATCTCCCTTCAGCAGAGTGTCAAGGTTTTGGCTCATGACACGTATGGTTTCAAAGAATGCCGCACGCATGGTTTCGTTGGTGTTTTCAAACAGCCGGTCGAAAAAGACGGCTTGTAGAGCGCGGCCCTTTTCAATCACGGGCTGTGCCTTTTCGGTGCAGAGCAGTTGGGTTTTGCGCCGGTCACCGACCACCGCTTGCCTTGTTAAATAACCGTCTTTTACAAGCTTTTCAACATTTACAGACACCAGATTGGCCTTGATTTTTCGTACCTCCACAATATCGGCCGCAGTCTGATAGTTGGGATTGTTGGCCAGAAACAGCAGAATGTCAAAGGCGGTTTGCGGCAGCTTCAGCTGCTGGCACAGCGGCTTGCAGGCCTGATGGTAGGCCAGCGCCAGTTTTCGTGAAAATTCCATACTCAGATTCATTGCCGTACTCCATATGTTCAAAAATAGATAGTTCAAAAGTAAACTAAATACTACCACAGGAGATCTTTTCTGTCAAGAGCCATTTGTCCTTGTCGCGGGACTTCTTTTTGGCCGGCGATTCGTGCCGAGGGAGTATTTGCCCCGCTGCGTTCAAAAAGAGTGGGGAATGGGTTTATTTGGAAGTTTTCGAAAAACTCTTTCAGGCGACTATTTTTGCAAAATTCTCTATTGACTTTCTCAAATCCTGTAATATAATCGGTATATACCGAAAATAAGGAGGCAAACCAATGGCAAGACCACCACGGTGCCGGAGGATCTGCGGCGCACCGCAGGTTGAGGTGTTCTGCCCCGATGGATGCATGGGGGGAGAGCCGATCCTGCTGACGCTGGACGAATATGAGGTTATCCGTCTGGTGGATCTGGAACGACAGACGCACCAGCAGTGTGCCCTGCAGATGGACATTTCCCGCTCCACCGTGCAGGAAATCTATGAAAGCGCCCGGCGCAAGATTGCAGCGTGTCTTGTCCACGGTAAGCCGCTGCGCATTACCGGCGGCAACTACCGCATCTGCGGCGGACAGGAACAGCAGCACTGTGGCCGCGGCTGCCGGATGCACGGAATTGAAGAAACAAAATCTGATGACGAACGTAAAGGAGAAACAATCATGAAAATCGCAGTTACTTATGAAAACGGTCAAATCTTCCAGCATTTCGGTCACACGGAGCAGTTTAAGCTCTACGAGGTGGCAGACGGTAAGATTGTCCGTGAGGAAGTGGTGGACACCAACGGCAGCGGCCACGGTGCGCTGGCCGGTTTTCTGATGCAGCAGGGTGTGGACACCCTGATTTGCGGTGGTATTGGCGGCGGTGCGCAGGCCGCACTGGCGGAGGCAGGCATCAAACTCTACGGCGGTGTCAGCGGTGAGGCGGATGCTGCGGTGAACGCGTTGCTGGCAGGCAATCTCGGCTATAACCCCAATGTCCGCTGCGACCATCACGACCATGCTCATGGCGAGGGCGGCCATACGTGTGGCGATCATGGCTGCGGCCATCACGGTTGCCACTAAGCGATACTCATAAATTTCATAGTCACGCATTATTCAACCCATATCTTCCGCTATCCTTGTATCCGCTCTATAATGAGCACAACAGAAACTACTGCTTTTTAACACAAGGAGAAGTCATGACTTACAACTTTGATGAGATTATCGACCGCCGCCACACAAACGCCTTGAACACCGATGGCTTCCGGGGCTACATCTTCCATGCAGGACCTGAGAAGGTATTTCCCTATAAGGACGAGGAATTTGTCCGTATGTGGGTGGCCGATATGGAGTTCGGCGTGGCTCCGGAGATTCTGGATGCCCTGCGCCAGCGCATCGACCGCCGTATCTTCGGCTATACCGGCCTGTACGATGACACATATTATAATGCATTTTCCAAGTGGTGCATGGATCACTACGACTGGAGTTTTCCGCAGGAGGATCTGTGCATAACGCCGGGCATTGTTCCTGCTCTTTATCAACTGGTAGAAATGCTCTGCACCAAGGACGAGAAGGTGCTGGTAAACACCCCTGCCTATGGTTGTTTCGCCCACGCGGCGGAGTACTCTGATGTGTGCGTGCTGACCTCGCCGCTGCATAAAAAGGCTGACGGCACCTTTGAACTGGACTTCGAGGACTTTGAAAAGAAGTGTGCCGACCCTGGCTGCAAGCTGGTATTCTGGTGCAATCCCCAGAACCCCACCGGCCGTATGTGGACGGAGGAGGAGCTGCGCCGCGCCGGTGAGATCATGCGGAAGTATAACCTGTGGGTGGTGTCCGATGAGATCCACTGTGACCTGATCCGTTGCGGCCGCCGACATATCCCCATGGCAAAAGTGATGACCAACTATCCAAAGCTTATCACCTGCATGGCGCCCAGCAAGACCTTCAATCTGGCGGGACTGGCGTTCTCCAACATCATCATCCGCGACGCAGCCATTCGCCGCCGCTTCAAGGAGCGGGAGAAGCTGTTCGGCACGGTAAACCCCCTGTCCCTGACGGCGGCCAAGGCCGCCTATGAGCAGGGCGGAGCGTGGCATGAGGCGCTGAAGGAGTATCTGGACGGCAACTTTGCTTTCGCAAAGGCGTTCCTGACTCGTGAGCTGCCCGAGGCGGTGATGTATATCCCGGAGGCCACCTATCTCGCTTGGATGGATATGAACAAGTGCCTGCCGGAGAGCACCGACTTGCCCGACTTCTTTGCCAACAAGGCGGGCGTGCTGCTGGAGGGCGGCAACGCTCTGTTTGTGGGCAACGCCGCAGGGTATGTCCGCTTGAATCTGGCCATGCCCCGCAGCGTCATTGAAACGGGACTCGCCCGTATGGTGGAGGCCATCCGCAAGGAGAAAAGCACAAAGTGATCTTTTAGGAGGCGTTTCATGGAAGAAGCGTTGCGCCGTGTTCCGTTCTGGTCGCTGTTGACAGAGCAAGAGAAAGAAATAATAGAACGCGCCGCGATGGTGCGCCGGTATGAAAAAGGCGCCCTCATCCATGACGGCGGCAGCGAATGCCTGGGACTGCTGCTGGTGCTGTCCGGCGAGATACGCACCTACCTCCTCTCCGACGAGGGGAGAGAGGTGACGCTGTTCCGGCTGTACCCCGGCGAGCTGTGCGTCCTGTCGGCGTCCT
>CABSAW010000028.1:0-16847 GCA_902475745.1 uncultured Oscillospiraceae bacterium | reverse complement strand
AATACGCAGTTTTACAACTATATTATAATGTGTGCAAATGCAGTTTGTGTACAATTCTGAAAAAACAGGAAGCTTTCCCCATCCTCTGCCACATGAGCGGGGACAGTGCCGAAAGTCCTTTTTTGAGTGGACGGCGTAATTTTGTCAAGCACCACAATTGTGTTTGAAAATAGAACAAAAATAGGAGGTACCACATGAAAAAGATTCTTGCGATTCTCTTGGTTCTGCTTATGATGCTCACGCTGGTTGGCTGCGGTGGCGGCAGCAACGGCGGTGACAGCAACGGCGGCGATGCCGCTTCCGGCGATCCGATCAAAGTCGGCCTGTTTGGCCCCATGTCCGGCACAAATGCGGCGGTGGGTCTGTCCCAGCAGGAGGGCGTCATGATGGCCGTGAAGGAGATCAATGCTGCCGGCGGTATTGAAGGACGTCCGATTGAGATCATCAGTGAAGATGATGAGAATAATGCAACAACGGCAGTCTCTGTGGTCAATAAACTGATCAACAGCGATGAGGTTGTAGCGGTGATCGGCTCTGTCAACAGCTCCGTTACGTTGGCCGCTCTCGAGGTAACGCAGGACGAGAAGATTCCCCATCTGGCGTCTATTTCCTCCGGTGCCGCGATTACCACCAGCGGATATCAGTATGTGGTTCGCGTCCAGGCCAGCGACCTGCTGCAGGCCGGCGCGGTGGTGAACTACGCCATCGATGCAGGCTATAAGAAGATCGGCCTGATGTATCAGAATGATGACTACGGCGGAGGCGCCCGCGATGTGATCTTGCAGATCATGAAGGACAAGGGCATGAAGCTGGCTGCGGACGAAGCGTTTGAGGCCTCGGCCGCCGATGTGACGCCGCAGCTGCAAAATGTTAAGGCCGCCGGCTGCGACTGCCTGATTATGTGGTGCATGTATGCATCGGGCGCCACCATTGCCAACCAGGCTGCCGAGCTGGGAATGGGTGATCTGCCCCTGATGGGCGGCGGCGGTTTGACCAATGCAAAGCTGTATGAACTGGGCGGCGAAAATGTGGTCGGTGTGGTCAACAGTCAGACCTTCTTGGCCGGTGCCAATGCGGTTAACGATTTTTCTGCCGCGTTCATTGAGAATTTTGAGGCGGAGTACCACGATATGGCTGACTCCAACAACGCCATGTCCTACGATTCCATGTATGTTTTGGCGGAAGGCCTCCGTTACAGTCTGAAGACCTATGGTGAGCTGACGAGCGACGGCATCATGGAGGGTATGAAGAAAATTGAAAATATGGATCTTGCCACCGGCAATATCACCGTGGATGCAAACGGCGATGCTGTCCGTCAGGAGATCCTGATGGTGGAGCTGACCGAGGGCGGCGGCTACCAGCTGGCAAAGTGATTTCATGCTGTCAGCCAATAGGAGCGGGGTCTGCGGCCCCGCTCCTGCTCAAATACGAAATATCTCGTCAGCCATAGAAGCAGTTCTGTGAATTGGCGATTAGGAGGAGAAATACATGACATTTTTTCTGCAACAGCTGGTTCAGGGTCTGGCGCTGGGCAGTATTTACGGCTTGATCGCCATTGGATATGTTCTGATCTATAACACATGGGGCGTGCTCAATTTTGCCCAGGGCGATATGGTAATGGTCGGTGCGTTCACGGCGCTGATCGCGTATACATATATTGGCCTTCCCATGTGGCTGGCGATTCCCACTGCGGTGCTGATGTGCATCGTAATCGGTTATCTTATCGAGCTTTGTGCATTCCGCCCGCTGATCAACGCAGAAAACCAGCGGCGCCTGATTGCCACGATCGGCGTGGGTATTTTTCTGCGCAACCTGATCCAGATCATCTTCGGCGCGGATGCATTTTCTTTTCCCAGCATCTTTGGTAATAAGGCCATCAATATCGGCGGGCTGATGGTTGTGCCGCAGGACATCTGGAATACGGTCATCGGTATTTTGCTGGTGGTGCTGCTGATGCTTTTCCTGAAAAAGACCCGCATTGGCAAAGCGATGCGCGCCACGGCGCAGGATCGTGAAGCTGCCCGCCTGATGGGCGTCAATGTCCGCCAGTGCATGTCCCTGACCTTTGTGCTGTCCTCTGCCATTGGCGGTTTTGCCGGGATTCTTCTGTCCCCCAAATATTTTGTGATTGCCTCTCTGGGACTCACGTTTGGCAATAAGGGCTTTGCTGCGGCGCTGTTTGGCGGCATTGCCTCCAATGCCGGCTCCATGGTGGGCGGCATCACACTGGGAATTCTGGAGTCCTTGGCTGCTACCTACGGCTCCTCCACATGGCAGACGGCGATTGCGTTCCTGGTCCTCTTCCTGACCCTGATCGTAAAGCCCTCCGGTATCATGGGCAAAAAGGATATCCGAAAGGTCTGAGAGGTGAACGATTGTGGAAATGAAAAATAATCTGAATCCTGCGCAGAAAATCTATAAGCGCACCAGAATCTGGGTCGTCTTGGCGCTGGCAGTTCTCCTGCCTTTTACCGGCGTCAACAATTATATTCTGCATATGGCGAATATCTCCATGATGTTTGCCATACTGACCATTAGCTTGAATGTTCTGTCCGGTTTTACCGGGCTGATGTCCGTGGGACATATTGCTTTCTTCGGGATCGGCGCCTATACCGCCGCGATCCTGACAACAAAATTGGGAATGCCCATTCTGCTGGGCTTTATCGGCGCCGGTGTGATTTCCGCGCTGTTCAGCCTGCTGCTGGGCCTGCCGACGCTGCGCTTAAAGGGTATGTATTTCTCTGTTGCGACCATGGCCTTTGGCGAGATCATTTACCAGTGCATTAAGAATATGGAGTGGCTCACCGGCGGCACCAAGGGCATTACCAAGATCCCCGCCATTGAAATCTTCGGCGTTTCCTTCAAAAGCTATAACCGGTTCTATTACCTGATGCTGATCGGCTTGGTACTGACCGTTGTGCTGACCTATAATCTGCTTCATTCCCGTTCCGGCCGCGCCATGTTGGCCATCCGCGCCAATGACATTGCCGCCGAAGCGATGGGCGTCAATGTTGTGACCTACAAGCTGGTAGCCTTCATGGTTTCTGCCTTCTTCGCAGGAATCGCCGGCGCATTTTACGCCCATGAAATGCGTTACATCAGCCCTGAAACCTTTGCCAGCGTGGAGTCAGCCTCGCTGCTTGCCATGATGGTGGTGGGCGGCATCGGCTCTATTCCGGGCGCCATTCTCGGCGGTATTGCCCTGACGATCCTGCCCGAAGCAATGCGCTTTATCGGCGAGTTCCGGCTGGTGCTGTACGGCGCGGCGGTGGTGGCGATCATCATCTTTGCGCCAAAGGGTCTGGGCGGACTGGTGGACTGGGTGGACGGCGTGCTGTCCGGAACCATCAGGCTTGGTAAAAAAAGGAAAGCAGAGACGGCGGATGAGGAGGCACAGGTATGAGCTGTATTTTGGAAACCCGGAATATCGGTATCCAGTTCGGCGGCCTGAAAGCTGTCGATAATGTGAATTTCAAAGCGGAAGAAGGGGAGATCACGGCACTGATCGGGCCGAACGGCGCCGGAAAGACCACCCTTTTCAACCTGATTGCCGGCTTCTACCAGCCTACCTCCGGCAAGGTATATTTCAAAGGGCAGGATATCACCTCCCTCAAGCCCTACCAGCGTACCCGCATCGGCTTGGCGCGCACGTTCCAGAACATCAATCTTTTCAAGGATATGTCCGTAATGGATAACGCACTGGTGGGTCAGCACTGCCGCATGACCTACGATCCCATTACCGCGATGCTCTCTCTGCCGGGTAAGCGCAAGCAGGAGAAGCAGTCCCGCGAAGAAATCATGAAAATCCTGGATTTTATGGGCTTGGCAAATGTAGCCAATGAAAAAGCGGGCAGCCTTTCCTACGGTATGCAAAAGAATCTGGAGATTGCCCGCGCCATGGCTACAAGGCCCGAGCTGCTGCTGTTGGATGAGCCGGCTTCCGGCCTGAACACGCAGGAGCTGGATCAACTGTCGCAGCGTGTGCTGCGGATGCGGGACATGGGCATCACGGTGGTGCTGATCGAGCATAAGATGGACGTTGTCATGAACATCTCCCATAAAATCATGGTGCTCAACTTCGGAGAATGTATCGCCTTTGGAACGCCGGAAGAGATCAGTGCCGACCAGCAGGTGATTGAGGCATATCTGGGCAAGGAGGATGAGGAAGATGCTTGAACTGCGGAATGTGCATGTCAGCTACGGCAGTATTGAGGTTCTGCATGGCATAAATATCCATGTGGAGAAAAACGAGATCGTTACGATTATTGGCGCCAATGGCGCTGGCAAGAGCACGACGCTCAAGGCAATTTCCGGCATGATTCCCAAGCAGAAGGGCAGCTCCATTATCTATAATGGCGCTCAGATTACGGCGCTCAATGCCGAGCAGGTTGTGTCCAAGGGCCTTTCCTTGGTGCCGGAGGGCCGGCGGATCTTTCCGGAAATGACGGTTACGGAGAATCTGGAGATGGGGGCATATCTGCGTCACAAGGATAAGCCCGGGATCCAGAAGAGCATGCATGAGGTGTTTGAGCTGTTTCCGCGTCTTGAGGAGCGGAGAAAGCAGCTGGGCAAAACGCTGTCCGGCGGCGAGCAGCAGATGCTGGCCGTGGCGCGCGCGCTGATGGCAAAGCCGGATCTGATCATGCTGGATGAACCCTCGACCGGCTTGGCGCCGTTGGTCATCAAGGGCATTTTCGACATTATAAAGAGCGTGCGCGACAGCGGTACCACCGTGCTGCTGGTGGAGCAAAACGCCAAGATGGCACTGAGCATTGCCGACCGTGGTTATGTGCTGAAAAACGGCCGCATTGTGATGGAGGATACCGGCCGAAATCTTTTGAACAATGACGACGTGCGCAAGGCGTATCTGGGTGAAAAAAGTAACGGCTGAAAAAGTGAAGGGCGGATATGTTACCATGTCCGCTTTTCTTTTTCTCACGCGCAGCGGGCGTATCCGCTGTACGCCGCCGAAAAGGAGAACACAATGTATCAAAGAGCAACAGTTGTTCGAAACGAACAGGTAATTCCCGGCTACATGCGCATGGAAGTCCGCGCCGCCGAGATGGCTGCTGCGGCGCAGCCGGGCCAATTCATGATGCTCCGGGCGTGGGAGGGCCATGTGCCCTTTCTTCCGCGCCCTATCAGCATCAATTTTGCAGACCCCGCTGCCGGTACACTTACTTTCCTCTATAAGGTGACAGGGGAGGGAACAGAACGTATGGCAGCCCTCCGCGCTGGTGACGGTATACAGGCGCTTGGCCCTCTGGGACACGGCTTCCCGCTGCCTGATGCTGAAGGAGCGCTTGCCCTGATCGGACGCGGTATCGGCATTGCGCCGCTGCGCCTTCTGGCCGGCTGGGGGCTGGCGCGGGGCCATCAGATATATGCCTATCTCAGTGCGCGAAGTACACAGATGCTTTTCGACAGTCAGGAGCTGACGGCGATGGGCGCCATCGTCCGCGCCAGTGCAGATGACGCTCATCGCGTGACAGATCTTTTTGCGCAGGATTTGAAAGATCATGTTTTTGCCGCCGCCTATTCCTGCGGCTCACAGCGGCTGATGCGGGAGATGCATGCGCTGGGACGCCGGTATGGCTTTCCCACCTATGTGTCGCTGGAGGAGCATATGGCCTGCGGTGTCGGCGCCTGCAAAGGATGCGTCTGCGAAACCCATGACAGGCAGGGACGCAGGCAATATGAAACGGTTTGCCATTGCGGCCCGGTATTTCCGACAGAAAGGATTGTATAAGCCATGGCGAATCTGAACGTAGATCTTGGCGGGATGAAGATGAAGAACCCGGTGATGCCGGGGTCCGGCACATATGATTATTTTGACTGCAATGCCAATGTATTTCCCGTGCGTGAGTTGGGCGCGGTGATGATCAAGAGCGTCCACCGTCTGCCGCGCGAGGGTAACTGCGGCCCGCGCATTACCGAGGTGCTGGGCGGTATGATCAATGCCGTGGGCATTCCCTCCGTGGGGATAGAGCGTTTTGTGGCGGAGCAGCTGCCCCAATTTGGGGATATGGGCACCAATGTAGTGCTGAGCCTTTCCGGCAGCGAGCCGCGCCATTATTTCGAGTCGCTGGAAATCCTTGATAATGATCCCCGCATCAGTGCCGTTGAATTAAATCTCTCCTGTCCCAACGTGGGCAGCGGCCTTCCTTTTTCAGCCGATCCCCACTCCGTTGCCGAGCTGGTGTCCGGCGCCCGACGCTGCACCAAATTGCCGCTTTATATCAAGCTCAGCCCCAATATTGCCGATATACGCGCTACAGCGCTGGCTTCGGAGGACAGCGGTGCGGATGCCGTTACGATTTCCAACACATTTCGCGCCATGAAGATAGATATCGACCGGGGCAGACCTGTGTTGGGGAATATTTCCGGCGGCATTTCCGGCCCGGCGATCAAGCCGCTGAATATGTTTCTGGTTTATCAGGCAGCGCCTGTGCTGCATATTCCCATAATCGCCAGCGGCGGGATTGCCACATGGCAGGATGCCGTGGAATATATCATGGCAGGCGCCACCGCGCTTGAGGTGGGCTGCATGAACTTTGTGGACCCTATGGCCATGCCGAAGATCATCCACGGGCTGAACGAATTCATGGATCAACGCGGCTTTAAAAACCTGCATGAGCTGCGGGGACTTGCCCACCGTACAGATTGACCCCCTTTTCGTTATAAAAAATAAGCGGCACAGTGATTCTCTTCACTGCGCCGCCTCTCTTTTACGGTTCCGGCATTTTCTCATCCGCCCAATGCACCACCCAATGGGTCAGCCCATAAAACGGGTCGGCAGCGGTAGGGGTGACCCCCTCCACCGCGTCGTAGGGCAGCAGCACCGAGGTGCGCTTGAAGCAGATGGGTACAATCGGCATCTGCGCCTGCAAGCGGCCGCAGAACGCCTCCATCGCCGCGGCGCGGTGCGTGTCGTCGGCACTGCGGCAGGCCGCCAGCTGCGTATCAGTCGTGGGATCCGCCCAACCTCCGTAGTTCAGGCTGCCGCCGGTTGCCAGCAGCGGCGAAACATCCCAATCGGCCGTCAGCTTGCATTCGCCGTAGTAGAGGTCAAAACGGCCATCCTCCAGTGCGGACAGGTATGCCTCCCACGGCAGGGCATTTACCGTCACCTCCAGGTCATATTGGCTCAGCGACTGGGCGATCTCCTGCGCCGCCGCAACCTTAAAGCTGTTCTCGCTGTTTACCAGCAGCGTCAGGTGATAGATATCCTTGCCGTCGGCCATATCCAGCTCTGCCATAGCGGCGGCACAGTCGTCCGCCGTATAGGCATGCTCCAGCGCTGTGGGATACAGGCTGCTGGCGGGATGGATTGGGAACTGGGTGGCCGCTCCGTGCCCCATCAGATAGGCGCTGACGATAGCGCTGCGGTCCACCGCCATGCCCACTGCCAGACGCATGGCCTCGTCCTGAAACAGCTTGCGGTTCATATTGAACCCCAGAAACTGGAAAATAGTGGTATCCGCGTCAGTGGAGCTGCCGCTGGTGGAGGCCACGTCTCCGGCCGTTCCGGTCAGGTCGCAGGCCAGTAAATGCACATCATGGGAGGAAAAGGCATAGGCGGCCGCCTCCTCACTCTTGCACGCCAGCAGCCCGATCTCCTGAAAGGGCAGTGTACCTGCGCCCTGCCAATAGGTGTTGGGAAGCAGCGTGCTGCTGTCCGCCGCCTTGACATAGGGGCCGCTGCCGGTGGGGAAGGCGGCGCTTTCCGTACCGGCCTTCACGATGGGAATGTCCAGCAGCGCCGTAAAGCCTTGCCGATCCTGCGCCAGACGGATCTGCACGGTGGCACTGTCCACGGCGCGGATATCCGTTACATCGGCCAGCCGAGCGGCATAGCGGGGCGACTGCCGCGCCCGGAGCAGTGTGGCGGCCACATCCTGCGCCGTCACGATGCTGCCGTCGCTGAAGTGCAGGCCGCCGCGCAGCGTAACGGTATAGGTGAAGCTGACCGGGTCGTAGCTATCGCGCAGGGCCAGCACCGCCTCCGGCTTGAAATCGGGCGTCAGCCGGTACAGCGGCTCATACAGCAGCGCGCTAAGCGTCAGCTGCATTCCATCGCGGCATGTAATGGGGTCTGCGGTCTCACTGCTGCGGTAGGGCAGGACAAAGGCCGTCAGAGCCGGATCATCCTCCTCCTGCGGCTGGTAGTATTGCTGCAATTCACTCAGCGGGTCATTGATATAGTCTGCCTCGTCCCAGCTTGTGCAGCCGCACAATCCCGCCAGCAGCAGCGCCAGCAGCAGCGCAATACATTTCTTCATTGCCTTATTCCTCCAGCGAGATCATGGCTGCCTGACTGCCCCGGGCGTTGCCCATCTTCCGATGGCTCCAGTAAAGGGTCGGCTCACACGCGGTGCAGGCGGGGCAGATGTCCGTCTGCGTCACGCCTGCCCTGCGCAGCCACAGGGCATTGATCCCCTTCAGGTCGATGTGATATTTTCGCCCGTCCCATGTGATATACGGCTGCACCGCGTTGCCCAGCGCGGCAGTGAGGGCCTCCGGCACATCCGCGTCTGTCTCAAAGCAGCACTGGCCGATGGCCGGGCCGATGGCGGCGCGGATGTTGGCCGCATCGCAGCCGAACAGCCGCACCATCTCCCGTACCGTCTTGGCGGCGATGCCCAGCGCCGTGCCCCGCCATCCGGCATGGCACGCGCCAATGGCGCCCCTGACGGGATCGTGGAGCAGGACAACGTTGCAGTCCGCGGAGAAAACCACCAGCGGCAGATGGGGAACGTCGGTCACCATGCCGTCCACCGAGGCGTAGTCCCGTTCCCGCCACAGGCCCTTTCCCGCGTCCGCCTCCGTTACATGGCGCACCTCATCCTCGTGAATCTGCTTGGACAGGACAACGCGCCGCGGATCGGCGCCCACGGCGGCGCAGAAGCGGCCATAATTTTCCCGGACGGTTTCCATATGATCCCCCCGGCCAACCCCCAGATTCAGGCTGTCCCACGGCGCGGGGGAAACGCCGCCGAGGCGGGTGGAAAAGCCATGGCAAACGCCGCGCAGGGTGTCGGCGGTCAGGTAGGTGACGCCGTTTTTGGTGTTGGTGTGGAACATAGTACCTCCTTGGACACATTTTGCGCCTTGGCGTAAAAGCCTCGCAGAGTTCGCCGCCCGCAGGCGGCGAATCATTTTGATTGTTTTTCACCGCGGCGTGTACGTGGAGAAAAACACTTTGCGCGCAGAGAGTATTCCTCCACGTGCAAGCACATGGAGGAGCGCGGGTCGGAGCGAATTTTTATTGGCAAAAAAGCAATCGCTTTTTGCCGGTTTAAGGTCGGGCGGCGGCATTTGCCGCCGCCCGGTTTGGGTCATATCAGGAGTGGTACTCCTTGCAGTCGCACTTCTTCCACTTTAACCCGCTGCCGCAGGGGCACGGATCATTGCGGCCGATCTTGATCACCTTCTTGGGCTGCTTCTTCACGGTTCCGTCGCCGCCCACATTTTCGGTCATACCCTTGGCCACGCGCTCGCGCTTGATTGCCTCGTTGTGCTGGATGCGGACGCTGTACAGCCGCCGCACCGTCTCCTCCTGGATTGCCGAGATCATCTCTTCAAACATCTCCAGGCTCTCCTTCTTATAGGCGATCACAGGATCAGTCTGAGCATAGGCCCGCAGGCGGATACCCTGCCGCAGATCATCCATCGCATCGATGTGCTCCATCCAGTATTCGTCTACCACACGCAGCAGGACGACGCGCTCCACCTCACGCATGATGGGCGGGGTAAACTCCTGCTCCTTCTTCTCATAGAAGTCGGTAGCCGCTGCAATAAACCGCTCAGACAGCGTCTCCGCCGTCAGGGAGGGCAGCTCCTCCTCTGTGATCTTCACGGCGTACTTGGGGAAGTAGATGCCTTCCACATTCCGCAGCAGCTCCTTGCACTCTGCGGCGTCCAGATGGGTCTTTTCCAGGAAAGCGGCGCCGACCAGATTGGAGATGGAAGTGGACATCATGCCCATGATGGTCTGCTTTACATCCATGCCGTCCAGCACCTGCTTGCGCTGGCCGTAGATGATCTCGCGCTGCTTGTTCATCACGTCGTCGTACTCCAGCACCGACTTACGGGTCTGGAAGTTCCGGCTCTCCACGGTGGTCTGGGCCTGCTGGATGGACTTGGTCAGCAGCTTGTTCTCAATGGGCATATCCTCGTCCACATTGAGCCGCTCCATCATGTTGGTGATCCGATCACCGCCGAACAGGCGCATCAGATCGTCCTCCAGCGAGATATAGAACCGGGTCTCACCGGGGTCGCCCTGACGGCCGGCACGGCCGCGCAGCTGGTTGTCGATACGGCGGGAGTCATGGCGTTCGGTGCCGATGATGAACAGTCCGCCGGCCTGACGAACCCGCTCGGCCTCTCCGGCGATCTCACTCTTATGCTTCTGAAGCCGCTCGGCAAACAGCTTGCGGGCGTCCAGAATCTCCTGATTGTCGGTTTCGGCGTAGCCGGTGGCCTCGGCGATCAGCTCATCACTCATACCGGCCTTTCTCAGGTCGTTCTTGGCCAGATATTCCGCGTTGCCGCCCAGCATGATATCGGTGCCGCGGCCCGCCATATTGGTGGCCACGGTTACGGCGCCGAACTTACCGGCCTGCGCCACGATCTCGGCCTCCTTTTCGTGGTTCTTGGCGTTCAGCAGATTGCAGGGAATGCCCTCCCGCTGCAGCATGTGGCCCAGCAGCTCGTTCTTTTCAATGGATACCGTGCCCACCAGCACCGGCTGGCCCTTGGCGTGGCACTCCTTTACCTGACGGATAACGGCGCGGTACTTGCCTGCCTCCGTCTTATACACGCTGTCGTCATAGTCGATACGGGCGATGGGCCGGTTGGTGGGGATCTCGATGATATCCAGCTTGTAGATAGTGGCGAATTCCTCCTCCTCCGTCAGCGCCGTACCGGTCATACCGGAGAGCTTACTGTACATGCGGAAGTAGTTCTGGAAGGTGATGGTGGCCAGCGTTTTGCTCTCGCGCTGCACCTGCACCCGCTCCTTGGCCTCAATGGCCTGGTGCAGTCCCTCGCTGTACCGGCGGCCGAACATCAGACGGCCGGTGAATTCATCTACGATGACGATTTCGCCGTCCTTCACCACATAATCCACATCGCGCTTCATAATGCCGTAGGCCCGGATGGCCTGATTGATGTGGTGGGAAATGGTGCTGTTCTCGGGGTCGCTCAGGTTGTCCAGATGGAAGAATTCCTCCGCCTTGGCGATGCCGCGGGCGGTCAGCGTGGCGGTCTTGGCCTTTTCATCCACGATGTAGTCGGCGTCGATGTTGGGATCTTCCTCCTCCTTGCTGTCAGTCTCCACGATGGTGAAGCGCTTCAGCTTCCGGGCGAAGGAATCGGCCATGTCGTAGAGCTGGGTGGATTTGTCGCCCTGGCCGGAGATAATCAGGGGTGTGCGGGCCTCATCGATCAGGATGGAGTCCACCTCGTCCACGATGGCGAAGTTGTGGCCCCGCTGCACCAACTCGTTGGAATAGATCGCCATGTTGTCACGCAGATAGTCAAAGCCCATCTCGTTGTTGGTGCCGTAGGTGATGTCGGCGGCGTAGGCCTTTTGCCGTTCCTCCTTGGTCAGATCATGTATGATCAGGCCCACGCTCAGCCCCAGAAAGCGGTGTACCTTTCCCATCCATTCGCTGTCGCGCTTGGCCAGATAGTCGTTGACGGTAACGATGTGTACGCCCTTGCCGGTCAGTGCGTTCAGATAGGCAGGCAGGGTAGCCACCAGCGTTTTACCTTCACCGGTTTTCATCTCGGCAATGCGGCCCTGGTGCAGGACGATGCCGCCCACCAGCTGCACAGGATAGGGCCGCATGCCCAGCACGCGGTCTGCCGCCTCGCGGACGGTGGCAAAGGCCTCCGGCAGAATATCATCCAGTGTTTCGCCATTTTGGAGGCGCTCCTTGAATTCCGGGGTTTTGGCCTGCAGCTGCGCGTCGCTCAGGGCCTTATATTCCTCCTCCATGCCTTCGATCTGGTGAACGATTGGCCAGATAGATTTCAATTCGCGTTCGGAATAGGTTCCGAAGATTTTGGTGATCAGTCCCATATATTTTGGATCCTTTCTGTGAAAAGATTTTGCATATATACATATACATAATAACACAAATACCATTGTATCACATTTACCGTACATATGTAAAGGAAATTTGGGGAAAGAATTCCTTTGCACAAGTTCCGGCTTGCCTGCGGCTGAAAAGAGTGGTACAATAAAACATCATCTATCATAGCAGAAAACAGAACCCGTAGTTGTGAACTTTTTGGAAAGGATGTACGCCATGAAGATCCGCTTTTTCGGCGCTGACCAGTGCGTTACCGGCAGCTGCCATTGCCTTGAGGTAAACGGAAAGCATATTCTTATCGATTGCGGTCTGCAGCAGGGCCGCGACGAGGTGGACAACGCCACGCTGCCCTTCCATCCCGGCAGTATTGACGTGGTGCTGGTAACCCATGCCCATATTGACCACTCGGGCCGCATTCCCATGCTGATCAAAAACGGCTTTCAGGGCAGGATCATCACCACCCGCCTGACCGCGGATCTGCTGAGCATCATGCTGGCTGACTCCGCCCATATTCAGGAGAGCGACGCCGAGTATCAGAACCGTAAGAACCAGCGGGCCGGCCGCCCCAATGTGGAGCCGCTGTACACGGTGGCTGATGCCATGCGCGTTCCGGAATTTCTGCAAACCTGCGAGTATAACCAGACCGTTGATGTGTGCGAGGGGGTAACGGCCACCTTTATCGATGCCGGCCATCTGCTGGGCAGCGCCTCCATTCTGCTGGAGCTGACCGAGGGCGGCGAAAAGCGCACCATCGTGTTCTCCGGCGATATCGGCAACGTGGATCAGCCCATCATCTGTAATCCTCAGTTTTTCGGCGGCGCGGACTATGTGGTGATGGAAAGCACCTACGGCAACCGCAACCATACCGAGGTCTGGAGCTATACCGACGATCTGGCCGCTATCATTGACGAGACGCTGGGCCGGGGCGGCAACGTGGTGATCCCCTCCTTTGCCGTGGGCCGCACGCAGGAGCTTTTGTACTTTATCCGCGAGATCAAGGACCGTCATCTGGTCACCTCCGTGCCTGATTTCCCCGTGTATGTGGACTCGCCTCTGGCCAAGGCCGCCACCCGCATTTTCTGCGGCGATCTGCGGGGCTATCTGGATGAGCAGGCGCTGGAGCTGGTACGGGACGGTACCCATATGTTCAGCTTCCCCGGCCTGCATCTGACCGAAACGGTGGACGAGTCCAAGCTCCTCAACATGGATAAGACGCCCAAGGTCATCATCTCCGCCAGCGGCATGTGCGACGCGGGCCGTATCCGCCACCATCTGAAATATAACCTCTGGCGGGCGGACAGCACCGTGGTATTCGTGGGCTTTCAGGCGCCCGGTACACTGGGCCGCACCCTGCTGGACGGCACGCCCAGCGTAAAGCTGTTCGGCGAGGAGATCGCCGTGCGGGCCAAGATCGTCAACTTCCAGGGCCTCAGCTCCCATGCCGACCGGGATCATCTGCTGGACTGGATCTCCCATTTCAAGGCGCCCAAGCCGCAGCATGTGTTCGTTGTCCACGGTGACCGTGAGGTAGCCCCTCTGTTTGCCGAAACCGTCAGCGCCATGGGCTTTGATGCCCACGCGCCGCAGTATACCGAGGAATATGACCTCATCACCTGCACGCAGCTGGCCAAGGGCTTCCTGCCGGAGCGCAAAAAGACGGTGTTCGATGGACATGGCAGCCGGGCTGGTGTGGTCTATCAGAAGCTTTTGCAGGCCACGGACGCCCTGCAGGCACTGGTACGCCGCAGCAAGGGCCGGGACAACAAGACCCTCGGCGCCATGGCCGAGGCCATCCGCAAGATCACCGAGAAGTTCGAATTCTGATAGAAACAATAAAAATAGAGGAAGCCGTGTGCTTCCTCTATTCTTTACAGAAAGGTAGTATATGGAAACGCTTCATAAAAACCAGACCGTCCGCGCCGTGATCGAGGGCTATTCTTCCGAGGGGCTGGGCATTGCCCGGGTCAACGGACAGGTGGTGTTTGTCCACCGTGCCGTCCGGGGAGAGGAGTGCGATATCCTCATCATGAAGGTGCTGAAAAATGCCGCCTTCGGCAAGGTCGCGGCCATTCACACACCCTCGCCCTCCCGCCGGGAGCCGGATTGCCCCTATTACGGGAAATGCGGCGGCTGTGACTTCCGGCATATGGACTACGCCGAGGAGCTGTCCGCCAAGCGTCAGCGGGTGCAGGATGCCCTTTCCCGCATTGGCGGCAGTGCCGTGCAGGTGGAGGAGATTCTGGGCGGACTGGACACGGCGTGCTACCGCAATAAAAGTCAGTATCCTATCTCCCCCAACGGTATGGTGGGCTTTTACCGGGCCCGCAGCCATGAGGTGGTGCCGGTGGAGCGATGCCTGATCCAGCGGCCGGAGGCCGATGCGGCGGCGCAGGCAGTGCGGCAGTATATCCGCCGTTTCCGCGTACCCTGCTATGACGAGAAAACGGGAAAGGGTCTGCTGCGCCACCTGTATGTCCGCACCAATGGGGCGGGGGAGAGCCTGATCTGCCTGCTGGGCTGCGGCGACCGTGCGCCGCACGAACCGGAGCTGACGGCGCTGCTGCGTGAGGCGGTTCCCAAGGCGGTGGGCATCGTCTGGGGCACAAACCGAAAAAAAGGCAACACGATCTTGGGTGAAAGCTACCGTACCCTCTGGGGTCAGGATGCCCTGTCAGACACACTCTGCGGCCTGACTTTCCGGCTCAGCGTGCCCTCCTTCTATCAGGTAAACCGGGCGCAGGCGGAGGTGCTGTACCGCAAGGCGGTGGCCTTTGCCGCCCTGACAGGTGAAGAGACGGTGCTGGACCTCTATTGCGGCGCAGGCACCATCACCCTATGTATGGCCCGTCATTGCCGCCGGGCCATCGGCGCGGAGATCGTGCCCGAGGCCATTGCCGACGCCGGCGAGAACGCGAAGGCCAACGGCGTAGAGAATGTGGAATTCTTCTGCGGCGATGCCAAGGAGACGGCGGCGGAGCTGGCCAATCGCGGCCTGCGTCCGGATGTGATCTGCGTGGACCCGCCCCGGAAGGGTCTTGCGCCCGAGGTGGTGGACACTGTCGCCGCCATGGCGCCAAAGCGCGTTGTCTACGTTTCCTGCGATCCCGCTACGCTGGGGCGGGACGTAAAGCGCTTTGCGGAGCGTGGCTATACCGCCGTCCGTGCCGCCGCCGTGGATCTCTTCCCCCGCACCGCCAATATTGAAAGCGTAGTGCTGCTGGAGCGGACAGAGAACGCATAAAGGGGAGGACAGAGAGATGAAAAAATACATGGTACTGGCGCTGGGACTGGCGCTGCTGCTGATGCTGGCCGCCTGCGGAAACAAAGCGGTGGAGAACGCGGACGCGGAGGAGGAGCCGGGTGACCCCACCGGTACGGTGACGGTGATCGCGCCGCCGCAGGAGACACAGCCGCCGGAGGAGACTGCTGCGGAAAACGGACAACAGACATCGGTGTCCAACCATGAAAAGCAGCCGGCGCAGTCGGAAAAGCCCGCCGCCCCGCAGGATAAGAAAGAGGAGCAGCAGACCGGAGAGCAGGAAAAGCCCCCCACCGGCAGCGAGACACTGCCGGACCACTGGACAGCGGACGGCGGCCCCGCGCCAACGGGACAGAAGATGGTGGAGGCCACCAGGAACTATGATTGTGCCGCGGCCGAGAAGCTGGGAAAGGACCGGCTGATCGCCAAGGGGCTGATCTACAACGAGAACCTGAATCGGGACGAGTGTACGGTGGATTCGGTGTACTTTTATGGCAGCGACGCCTATTTCAAGGGCGGACAGGCGTATCTGAACGATGTGGTGCTGCGGCAGGTGGAGCGGGTGTTTTCCGCGGAGTCGGCGTCGGACGCGGCATATACGGAGGTGCGCTGCCATGTGGCGTACTCCGACAGCAGCACCGGCTACATCACGGAGCTCTGGTACAAATACGTGGGGCCGACAGAGTAAAGACGAAAGGGAGTGCTTTCGATGGAAAGCACTCCCTTTGACAGAAAAAGGCCTTTGACAGAAAAAAAGGCGGCGGCAAAATATTTTGCCGCTGCCTGTACTTTAAAACTTGACATGCCGTCAAAAATATGGTAGACTGAGACGCTTATATTGGGATGATGGGGATATATCCCCTTCTACATGCTCAGTATACCACCGCCGGACGGGAAATACAAGAGGTTTGCGGCAAAATTGCCAACAAATCCGCGTGTATCACGGCTGGCGGCATAACACCGTTCAGAAAAATTTGAAATACAGTCACCCGGACGCGATTTCACCGGTGCAGGCGCTGTCCCGGGCGGCACAACAAACAGAAAGGCGTGATGGACGAACATGGCCAAGGACAAGTATTACGGCAAAACAGTGCGCAAGAACTTCGCCCGGCATGAAGAAGTGGTGGCAATGCCCAACCTGCTGGAGATCCAGAAGGATTCCTACAAGTGGTTTCTGGAAACCGGCCTGCGGGAGGTCTTTGCCGATGTAGACGTGATTTCGGACTATGCCGGCAATCTGGAGCTGAGCTTCATCGACTACACCATGGACGAGAAGCCCAAGTACAACGTGGAGGAATGCAAGGCGCGGGACGCTACCTACGCTGCCCCCATGAAGGTGAAGGTTCGCCTCCACAATAAAGAGACCGGCGAGATTAAGGAGCAGGAGATCTTCATGGGTGACTTCCCCCTGATGACCCATTCCGGCACCTTCGTCATCAACGGCGCCGAGCGCGTGGTGGTCAGCCAGATCGTCCGTTCCCCCGGCA
>CABSAW010000027.1:0-16955 GCA_902475745.1 uncultured Oscillospiraceae bacterium | reverse complement strand
TCATCGCCGACGAGGCGGCGGTGGGCATGGTGAACAGCAAGACCACCGCCGTGCGCATCATCCCTGTGGAGGGGGCGGATGTGGGCGATATGGTGGAGATGGGCGGCCTGCTGGGCAGCGCGCCGGTGATGCCGGTGCATGAGGCGTCCAGCGCCGACTTCATTGCCCGCGGCGGCCGGATTCCCGCGCCGCTCCAAAGTCTGAAGAATTGAGGCGGCCGGTATGATACGACACGCAGCGGAACAGGAGCTGCCCCGCATTCTGGAGATCTATGACGCGGCACGGCAGTTCATGCGGTCGCAGGGCAATATGGCGCAGTGGATCAACGGATATCCCTCGCCGCAGCTGCTGCGGCAGGATATCGCACAGGGCAACCTCTATGTGATGGAGGACGAGCACGGCATTTACGGCGTATTCGCCTTTATTATGGGGGACGATCCCACCTACGCCCATATTGACGGGGCATGGCAAAACGTCGCCACCCCTTACGGCACCATTCACCGTATCGGCAGTGACGGCACGCACAGAGGCGTTCTGCACCAGTGTGTGACATGGTGTCTGACGCATACCGACCATCTGCGGATCGATACCCACGCGGAAAACCGGGTCATGCAGCGCTGCATCCTGCGGGAGGGCTTTATCCAATGCGGCGTGATCTATGTTGCCGACGGTTCGGCGCGGGTGGCCTTTGAACGAGGTTAAATCAAACCCTCTGCCCTGATAGGGCGGAGGGTTTGATTTTGCAGCCAATGAAAGACAGCCGGGGGCGTTTGCCCCCGGCTGTCTCTTTTCATGCGCAAAGCTTAATTCCAAAAACGGTACATACCGCTATGTACGCTTATTTCTTGCTCAGGTACTCGTCAATGGACTTGGCGCCCAGCTTGCCGGCACCCATGGCCAGAATGACGGTGGCCGCGCCGGTAACGGCGTCGCCTCCGGCGTACACCGCCTGACGGGAGGTGAGGCCATCCTCGTTGACGATGATACCGCCCTTCTTGTTGACCTCCAAGCCCTTGGTGGTGGACTTGATGAGGGGGTTGGGGCTGGTACCCAGCGACATGATGACAGCGTCCACGCTCAGGTCGAACTCGCTGCCCTTCTTCTCCACGGGACGGCGGCGGCCGGAGGCATCCGGCTCACCCAGCTCCATCTCGATGCAGGTCATGGACTTCACGCAGTCCTGCTCGTCGCCGTTGATCTGCACGGGGTTGTTCAGCGTCTTGAAGATGACGCCCTCCTCGATGGCGTGCTCCACCTCCTCGTGACGGGCGGGCAGCTCCTCCATGCCGCGGCGGTACACCACATACACCTCGGCGCCCAGCCGCTTGGAGCAGCGGGCGGCGTCCATGGCCACGTTGCCGCCGCCGACGACGGCCACGGTCTTGCCCTTCAGATCCATGATGGGCGTGTCGCTGTCGGGCAGGTACGCCTTCATCAGGTTGATACGGGTCAGGAACTCGTTGGCGGAATAGACGCCCTTCAGGTTCTCGCCGGGGATGTTCATGAACATGGGCAGACCGGCGCCGGAGCCGATAAACACGGCCTCGAAGCCGTTCTCCTCCATGAGCTCGTCGATGGTGATGGTGCGGCCCACCACGGTGTTGGTCTCCACCTTCACGCCCATGGCCTTCAGGCCGTCCACTTCCTTCTGGACGATGGCCTTGGGCAGACGGAACTCGGGAATGCCGTACACCAGCACGCCGCCGGCCAGATGCAGCGCCTCGAACACGGTGACCTCATAGCCCTTCTTGGCAAGGTCGCCGGCGCAGGTCAGGCCCGCGGGGCCGGAACCGACCACGGCTACCTTGTGGCCGTTGGAGACGGGCTTGGCGGGCGCCTCGGTGCTGTGGGCGTTGTGCCAGTCGGCCACGAAGCGCTCCAGACGGCCAATGCCCACAGGATCGCCCTTCTTGCCGCGGACGCAGTGCATCTCGCACTGGCTCTCCTGCGGGCAGACACGGCCGCACACGGCAGGCAGAGAGCTGGTCTGGTGGATCACCTGATAGGCGCCCTCGTAGTCCTTTTCCACGATCTTCTGAATAAACTCGGGGATGCGCACGTTGACAGGGCAGCCATCCACGCAGGGGTGGTTTTTGCAGTTGAGGCAGCGGGCGGCTTCATCCAATGCCTGCTCCTCAGTGTAGCCCAGCGCCACTTCGAGGAAGTTTTTATTACGAACGTTGGGGTCCTGAGAGGGCATTTCGTTCTTCTTCAAGCTCATATTCGCCATGATCACTTTACCTCCTGCTTGTACAGATTGCAGACTTCCTCATGCTTATGCACCTCGAAGTCGTGATACATCTGGTTGCGCTTCACGGCAAGATCCCAGTCTACCTTGTGGCCGTCGAAGTCGGGGCCATCCACGCAGGCAAACTTGGTCTCGCCGCCAACGGTCAGGCGGCAGCCGCCGCACATGCCGGTACCGTCGATCATGATGGGGCTCATGGAAACGGTGGTAGGCACGCCGTAAGGCTCGGTGGTCTTGGAAACAAACTTCATCATGACCATGGGGCCGATGGCGAAGATCTCATCATACTGGTTGCCGGCATCCAGCAGCTCCTTGAGCGCCTCGGTAACCAGACCCTTCTGGCCGTAGGAGCCGTCATCCGTGCAAACCTTCAGCACAGAGGAAACTGCCTTGAACTTGTCCTCGAGGATCACAACATCCTTGTTCTTGAAACCAACCACGGCGTGAACCTCGGCCCCGCAGTCGTGGAACTTCTTCAAAACGGGATACGCAATGGCGCAGCCAACGCCGCCGCCCACCACGCAGACCTTTTTCTTGCCCTCGGTCTCGGTAGGCTTGCCCAGAGGGCCAACAAAGTCGTGCAGGCTGTCGCCCTGCTGCTTGTGGCTCAGCTTTTCTGTGGTGGCGCCAATGGTCTGGACAATGATCGTCACGGTGCCCTTCTCGCGGTCATAGTCATGGATCGTAATGGGGATACGCTCACCATTCTCATCCACACGCAGAATGATGAACTGACCGGGCTGCGCCTTCTTGGCCACCATGGGTGCCTCGATCTCGTAGAGGATCACGGTGGGTTTCAGCGCTTCCTTTTTTACGATGCGATACATACTTACTCCCTCATTTCTGTTTTTTCCTTTCCTGCGCCCTTTTCGCAGATAAAGCACAGGGTACGCTTTGTTTATTTTATCACGCTGTCATGATGCCGTCAATGCATAAGTTCCCCTCTTTTTCCAAAACCTGCCCATCAGTGCAGGATGATATGGCGGCCGGATACGGTTACCAACATCTCCTGACGCATTTTCTTCAACTCCCGCATCATGGCGCTGCGGTCGGTGGAAATATAGTCGGCCAGCGCGCTGAGGGAAAAGGGCAAACAAAAGGTGCCGCCGGCGTTTTTGGCGGCCTGCAACTCGAAGTAGCGCAGCAGTTTTTCCCGGATGGAGCGGCGGCTGAGCACCTCTACTCGCTCGGACAAAGATGTGGCCTTATCCGTTACCAGATGGAAAAGATTTTCCACCAGACGGCTGTGGCACTCGCAGGCCCGCTCGCAGCGGCGCAGCACCGCCTCGGACCGCAGAAAACTGACGCAGCAGGGCGCCGCGCAGCGCACTACCACGCTGTTATCCCCGGCAGTGCGGAACATCATCATATCGCCGAACACACCGCCCGGCTCCAAATGCTCCAATATGGTACGCTCACCCTCGCGGCCCACCCGCTCGATGACGGCGGTTCCATCGGTCAGCACACCCAGCATCTCCCGGCCCTCACCCAAATCATAGATGACCTCTCCCGGGTGAAAGTGCTGCTCATAAACACCGAGGCAATCCCGCATAGCCTGACACTCCCGGGCGCTGACGCCCTTGAGCAGCGGTGATCCCGTCATATATCCAGCCCTCCTTCCTGCTGTGCCCTCCCGGCGATACGCCTGTCGCGGAAGCGGCCGATGACACCGTAAACAATTCCATAGGACAGCAGCCCCCACGGGACAGCGGCCAGCACATCCAGCAGGGCATGCTGCTTGACCAGCAGCGTGGAGGCAATGATCACAAAGCCATAGATAACCGCAGCCGGGCGCCAGAAGCCACGGCGCAGACCCGGCGTTTTCCATACCGCCAGTACTGCCGCCACAACACCCAGCACATGGACGCTGGGAAACACATTCGTATTGGTATCCAAATCATAGGTGAGCTGCACAGCCCATGTAAAGATATCCTGCCGCGGCATTACCGCAGGGCGCAGATCCTGCCCGTTGGGCACCAGCACACAAAAGAGCGTGGCGCTGAAAAAGGAAATCGCCAGCATCCAGATATACCGGCGGAAGCCTTCGGCATCCCGGACGATCAGGTATATCCCCAGCAGCGCCAGCAGCGGGCTCCAGCTCATGTAAAAGAAAATACACCCGGGGCAGAAGGGGATCAGGCGATCGATGGGCAGCTCCGTGGCCCAGTAATCTCCGGTAACAAAGTGCTCGATCGTGAAAAACGCGGCCAGATAGGCCGGCAGAAACAAACCCCACCACATATGTGGATGGCTCTTGACAAACGCTTTGACTGCTTGCATAACCGTCCTCCTTGAGACTGTGACATTTGTCACAGGGGTATTGTATCACCAAATCCGAAAAATACTACCCCCTATCATAAAAAAATTTTGACGTACACGCCGGGCGACGTCCTGCAATACAGTGCCAGTCTGCACCCTCCTTCTCAGTGGTGCCAGAGAAATTATTTGGCTGCGGCTAGCCTTTTCCATTGTTCTTCTCTTTTCTCCCGAGGAATCAATTGCACATGTATACTGCTATATGACTTCATCCTTGCTCTCACATTTCCCAAGCATCTTGGTATCGTCTGCCGATAGATTTCTTATGGGGGAAATTTTTTCACATGCAGCAAGAGAAGTCAGTTTATCCGAAAATTACCAGATCGTAAAAATGCATATTGCATCAGCAGAAGGGAAATCTAGCATTGCGATACCCAATCGACAAGCTTTTGCTTGACCACACATGAAAGGAGTTTTAAATCATGTCCAGCAAGAATACCAACAAGCTGAATATTCCCGAGGCACGTGCCGCGATGGATAAGTTTAAGATGGAGGCCGCCAATGAGGTGGGCGTCAACCTCAAGGACGGTTACAACGGTCACCTGACCTCCCGCGAGGCCGGCTCTGTCGGTGGCCAGATGGTCAAGAAGATGATCGAGTCCTACGAGAAGAACCTGTAAAGTCTCAAACAACTGACATTCATCTGTATGGAGCGGGGGCGGCATTTGCCGTCCCCGCTCCATATGAATTCAGAAAAACCTGTCTGTTTCCTTTTCACGGTTGCCATTTTGCACAGAATATGGTACACTGTGCCCACAAATACAAAGAGAAACAGGAGCGACTGGAATGGATCCGATTTTTGAAATTGAACTGGAGGACTGCCCCATCTGCCGCGGCGTAGGAGCCATGCAGGATGAACAGGGGTGGTGCGTCTCGGTAACATGTATGGACTGCGGCGCAGAAACCGCCCACGCCGCTTACCGCACGCCGGAGGAGCGGTTGCAGGCCGCCCAGCGTGTGGCGCAGCTGTGGAATATGGGCAAGGTGGTCCACACAGGCGTAGGCGACTGAGACAAGTGTACAGTAAAGTGAGGGGAAAGCAATGCTTTCCCCTCGCTTTACTGTACATATTACGCGATATTACGCCATCTTACGCTCCGGTGGTATGGGAATTTAAAGCCCATGCAGCTGCCCCCGAATCAAACGGGTAAGCGCGTCGGCAAACCAGCCCACCGTTGGTATTCGTTCCAATGCATGGCCGTAAATCTTCCGGGCACTGTCCAGCTCCTGATCGCTTCCGGTAAAAATACACACCGGCTGTACACCCTGCCGCCGCAGTGCCGCCGCTTCATCGGCAGTATCCTGTACACCGCGCTTGCCGCAGTAGCTATATCCACCAAGCGGCAATGCGCCGACGGGAATCCGCTGATCATCGTTGGGACTGGCGTCTGATAGGATGATCAGCAGCCGGTTTTCACATGTATTGTGACGCATCAGCCATCCCATGGTACGCAGCGCCAGTCCATCCCGATTCCAGCCCGCCGCCACATAATCAAATACCCGGTCGTTTTCCTCCGGGTGGTCATAATCCCGCAGCAGCTGCATCACCGTGCATCCGCTGACAGAGCAAAAGGCCGTAACACGAACCGGAATATGGCAGCGGCTCAGGCTCTCCACAATGAGGTAGGCCTGTGCAGCCAATTTTTCCTGCTGCCGGTTTTGAGAGGCGGAGCCATCCAGCAAAATATCCACGGACAGCTCACCGGGCCGGTTCGGCTGTTTGCGTGAAAAGATACGTTCCTCCCCTAGTGCGGAGGCGCGCCATGCAAGTGACCCCTGTAGCCGCCCTGACAGCGCCGTTGTTGTATCCTCTTCCTGCTGTAGAAGCAGCGTATTTTGCAATTTTTGCGTCAGCTGCGCAATCGTCATGCGGTTTTGTGCCAGATGTGCCTGATAATATGCCCGATTCTTTTGGCGCTGACGGCGAAAATTCTCCGCATCCCAAGCCGCCTCCGGACTGGGCTGGCGTTTGGGCGGCACGCCGCGTGTCACATGTAGCCGGCAATTCCGATGCACGCCAGTACACAGTTCATGCTGTGCCTCGGCCAGCTGGTCGGGTGACAGTGCCGACACGCCGAAGCAGTCCTCTACATAGCGCCGCAAAACAGGCTCCGGCGTTCGCCCCTGCAAAAAGGACAGCAGTCCCCCGCCCTTGCCCGCGCCCGCACTGTTGGGCGCTGTGCCGCGCGCCAGCGCCCGCAGCGCATTTGGCCGCACAAGATGGATGCCGCCGTTTTTCGTAACAGAGCGGCCGACCCATGCCGCCCACTGCCGGTCAGTCATACTGCGGCGGGCACGGTGGAAATAGCGGAAAAGGGCCTCTTCAGTTTTCCGTACCAGCTCCTGTTCGTCCCAATCCGGTGAAAAGGTCAGCGCATCCAGCACGGCAGAATACCACGAATCCTGCTGTACCACCTGACCGAGTATCCGCTGTGCCCACGCGCGGCGCAGGCTCTCCAGGCTTTCACGCTCCGCACCCGGTCGGCACTGTTCAAGCGTCAGCTCGGCATACTGCTGCCGCAGCGCCGCTAAGGCAGGCCGTTTGGGCAGTTCCTTGGCGTATAGAGCGCTCTCCAGCCCTATCCAGAAAAGATCGGTATAAAGTTCGCCGCGAGGCTGCTGCTGAAAGGCGTGCAGCATCGGCTGGAAGCGGGACACATCATAATAACGCCACGCAAGGCCCAACACCGTATTAAAATACAATGCGGCGTTTCCCTGTGTATCCAGCGCCTCAAGCTCGGGGCTGATTGTATAGCGGCCCGCGCCGTTCCAAATCTGGTTAAGGGCGCGGCGGCTCTCCCATTCCTGACGATCCATGATCAGACACCGAAAAGCTGCGCGCCGCTGATATCCTGCGGAATGCGGGCTTGCACGGTGTCCGCCACCAGCTGGCGTTCAAAGGGTTCAAACGCCTTGTTCACAATGCCGAGGTGCAGCGCCTGAGAGGCGGAGAGCCCCTTTTCCATCAGCTGTACCGCTGTCAGCAAGCCCCGCAGATCCACCGCCTTGCTGGATATCTCACCGCTGTCGCACTTGGTGCGCAAATCCTGAAACAGCAGCGCAAACTGCTCCGCCCACTGCGGCTTCAGCGCAGGGAAACCGCGGCTCAGCAGCTTGCGCAGATTCTCATCGGAAATAACCGGCATGTCCAGCACGGCAAAGCGGGAAACCAACGCCTCATTCAGCTCCCGTGTCCCGGCGTATCCATAGTTCATGGTGCCGATAAAGCGGGTCGCTTCGTCCAATTCGATGCGTTCATAGCCCGGAACATCGATCACCCTCCGGTGATCCAACGCGGCATGCAGCACCGCCAGTGCCTCATTTCTGGCCATATTCACCTCATCCAGCACACCGAAACCGCCTGCGTGGGCACAGCGGCAAATGGGGCCTTCACGAAATACGACCTCGCCCTTTTTCAGCGTATCCGCGCCGATCAGAGCGGCGGCATCCACATTGACATACATGGACACATCCCACATGGGACGGCCAAACACGGCCGCCAGATTCTCCGCCAGCACGTTTTTGCCGGTGGCCTTCGGCCCGGCCAGCAGCAGATGCTGGCCGCACAGCAGCGCTGCTGCGGCGCTCTCCCAGACTTCACGGCCATAATAGAAATAATGCGGCTTTGGAATGCGGGCTGCCGCCTCCTGCGGCGCCGGGTGCTCTGCGGCAAAGCGGTGTATCTCCTCTATCAAAGCGTGATCCATTCCCTCATCTTGCAGCTCTTTCCAGATATCCATGGAGTTTCTCCTTCTCGGAAATATTTTCGCCGTATTATACACCCTGTGGGGACTAAGAAGCTGTTAAGGATTGGCTACTTTCCGCACAGGAATGCAAAAGAATCGCCTCCGGCTCTCCCACGATGTATCGCCGCCCTGCATCCCGACAGGATGGGTGGATAGATGCTGTCGGGCACAAGCACTATGACCGATGGGCTGCCGCTCCTCCCATACGGACTCTATTCACCCTTGCGGCTGTACAGGCAGGCAAAAGTGTGATATACTGACGGCATTACCTGTGAGGAGGCGGCGCCATGCACCTGTTTGATCACCTGCACACCATAAATACGCATCGCCGTTTGGTGTGGCACTATTGCCGGAAGCTGGGGCTTGTGCGGCAGGGATTGATCCATGATCTGAGCAAATACAGCCCCACTGAGTTCTGGCGCGGCGTGAAATACTATCAGGGTTACCGCAGCCCCAATGACGCCGAACGTATTGCCAACGGCGTCAGCCTGTCGTGGCTCCACCATAAAGGCCGCAACCGCCACCACTTCGAGTACTGGATCGACTATTGCCTGCGTGAGGACGGCAGCGTTTATATCGGTGGATGCAAAATGCCGAAAAAGTATGTGGCAGAAATGTTCTGTGACCGGATTGCCGCCTGCCGCGTATACCAGAAGGAGCAGTTTTCCAACGCATCCCCCTGGGAATACTATCAGCACAGCAAGGATCTCCGCCATACCGATGCCAGCCGCTTCATGCATCCGGATACCGCAGCCCTGCTTGACCGCTGGCTTTTGCTGCTAAAAGACCTTGGCGAGGATGCCGCGTTGGCCCGCATCCGTCAGGAACTCAAGGATCTCACCTACTAAATGTGGGACAACAATGATCCGCGGCGGTCATAAGGTGTTTTATCATTGACAAATGGCCGCATGTTGTGTACAATTGGTCAAAATTCCGTATTTAGGAGGTTCGTGATGAATCTTGCATTACTGGGCTTCGGCGTTGTGGGAAGCGGCGTATACGAGTGGTGCCGCAAGCGTGAGGATCTCCGCGTCTGCCGTGTGTTGATCCGCTCGGAGAAGCCGGAGATCGCCGCCATCGCCACCCGCGATTTTGAAGATATTCTGCGTGACCCCTGCATTGATGTGGTGGTGGAGGTTATGGGCGGTCTTCACCCGGCCTATGAATATGTGACCGCCGCGCTGAAGGCCGGCAAGCATGTGGTCACAGCCAACAAGGCGCTGGTCGCCGCCTATTACCGGGAGCTGACGGCGCTGGCCAGCGACTGCGGCAGGGCTTTGCTGTGCACCGCGGCAGTCGGCGGCGGCATTCCGTGGCTGGTCAATCTGGCCCGCTGCAAAAGGCTGGACAACATCTGCCGTCTGGGCGGCATTATGAACGGCACCTCTAACTTTATTATGGACGCCATGCATAAATCCCCCATATCCTTCCCCGCCATCCTCAAGCAGGCACAGGCGTTGGGCTATGCCGAGGCAGACCCCAGCGCCGATATTGACGGCAACGATATCCGCCGCAAGCTGGCAATCTCGGCCAATATTGCCTTTGATGCCCTGCTGACGGAGGAGGAGATTCCCATGTTTGGCATCCGCACGGTCACCGACGGCGACATCAGCACCTTCCAGCGCCGCGGCTTTGTCTGCAAGCTGCTGGCGGAGGCCACACAAGCCGAGCACGGTGTGTGCGCCTATATTGAGCCGACGCTGGTATCTGACAGTTCGTTGGAGGCGGCTGTCCCCGCCAACTTCAATCTGATTACCTATGAGGGGGAGCAGATCGGTTGTCAGAGCTTTTACGGGCAGGGTGCCGGCCAAATGCCCACTGCTGCAAATGTCGTGCAGGATTGCTTGTCAATTGCGCAGGGGCACACCGCGTTCTACACCGCAAAGGCACTCCCCACGGCGCTGGACGGCAGTGGCGAAGCGCATCCCTACTATGTGCGCACCACAGCGCCTGACGCATGGCTGAAATCTCATACCGCCGACACATGGGATGACGGTGTTGTGACCGGAGCTATCAACACCTATGACATGCTGGCATGGGCCAAGCGGCAGCGGGAGATCGATCCCACCTGCTTTATCGCCGGCATCCGATAATCCGCCACAGCCTACCACGTAGGTCGGAAACAGTGTTTACTAAAAAGAGATCCGTACCGTAATCCGGTACGGATCTCTTTTCAGCTCTCCATATTCTTTCCTAAAAATAATGCTACCGTCTGCGCCAGCTTATATTCTGTCTCTCCGGCCGCACGGCTATCCGTTGAAAGAAACAGAACCAGACCCAGCACATCGCCCTCGCATAGGATAGGTGCCGCCACAACCGCCGCAATCCCGCTGACACTTCCGCAGGCTGTTACCGGCTCCTTGCCACTGTCCCAAAGCCAGATTTGCCTCCGCTCCATGATGCGCTCCAGCTCTTCTGAAATGGTTTTGCCCAGCAGCTCCCGCTTGCCAGGGCCTGCCACGGCGATGACGGTATCCCGGTCGGTAACAGCGGCGGTAAAATCGGTGCTGCGGCTCAGCGTGTCGCAGAACTGAACGGCAAAATCCTCCAGCCCGCCGATCAAGGAGTATTTTTTGAAGATCACCTCGCCGTCCCTTGTTGTGTAGATCTCCAACGGGTCGCCCTCGCGGATACGCATGGTACGGCGAATCTCCTTGGGAATCACAACGCGACCAAGGTCATCAATTCGCCGGACAATACCGGTTGCTTTCATATATAAATTTCCTCCAGTCAAAGCAGATTTTTCATTGGTAGTATCTGCTGCCCTGCCCGTTCTATACCCCGCCACTTTTTGCCAGTCCGCCTCCCAGCAGGGCAAAGTGCTTGACAAACCTTACTATAGGAAATATAATTTTGCCACAGGCAAATATTGTAATTTCACAATCCTTTTTCCATATTTTAGGAGGGATTTATGCGTTGTAACGCCAAGTTTCGCAACTTTTTGTGTGCAGCGCTGCTTTTCCTGCTGCTCATTCCCGGCTGCGCCATCAAAAAGCCGCTGCTATCTCGTCCGATCCTGCCCCTCGACTGTATTGAGGCCGCATATGCACCTATCATTCTGCCCCATGAAAACGGAAAAATGCTGGCCTGCTGGACGGATTATGAGGAAAACAAAACGTACCTGCGCGTGATCAGCATTGGCGCCGACAAGGTAATCGCTTTCCGTGACCTGCCGGGCAGTTGGTCTGTACAGGGTGGTCCCTTCACAGATGGTTCCTATGCTCTGTTCAATTGGAATGATCACACTTGGAAATTCATTGATTCCGCGCTTTCGGACGAAAAAGAACCTTTACAGCTGCCATCGGGAGGCCTATTCTCTCACGACCGCAGCAGCTACTACTTTTTGCAGGACAATGTGCTGTGCTGCAAAAATATGGCTAGTGGCGAGGCAGCACGCATACCTCTGGCTTTTGATATGCGCTTTTCTTCCCTTGTATCCATCTCTCCCGCTTCTGATACATTGGTGCTGCACTGCCTTTTATCTCCTTACGATTATCAAAGCGGCACCGCCGTTCTGAACCCTGTCACGGGGGCTTATTCTCTGCTGCAGGAAAACTTTTATCTGCCTTCTTTCGGCCATAACGATACGCTGAATTTCCTGCAATTTGATGATGCTGCCATGGAATCCGAGCTGCTGTATACCGACAGCGGCGGCAAATGCCGTCTGGTAGGTGCCAACATGCTCGGCGGGACTGAGAATATACTGCTTCCCATAGACGGCTCTCCCTATCTGCTGGCCGTTGGACAAAGCTCTGTGCTTTTCAGGCTGGGCGAAACGCTTGCAGCTTTTCCGCTGCCGGATGAAGTAACGGGCGGCACGCCGTGTAATCTATACTGGCTGCCGGCTGATCGGATCTTGATTGGCTGTGTCTATGACGACAGTGCATTCCATCTTTTTGCCGCCGATCCCGCGCAGCTTCCTTTCACCGCCGGCGTGGAGGCCCCGGAAACCGACTCTCCTTTCTCCGTAAATACCGAGCTGCCGCGGCGGTATTGGACTGCGTTATATGGGCAGCCTCTGCCAAAGCCTCTGCGCAATGCGCGGCAATATGCCAATCATCTGGAGGAACAGTATGGCATAACGATCCTCCTCTCTGCACAGGCGGCGTCCGCCTGTACCCTTGCAAGCGATGCTGTTATCACAACCACGGACAGAGCCTGGCTGGACGATGAGCCGCAGGCAATCATGCGCATGCTGGAGGCATTGGAGCAGACCTTGGCGCTGTATCCGGACGGTTTCTTCCGTCAGCTGCGCAACAGTATGGGGGAGGGCGGTATACGGATCATGCCGGTCGCTCATATTGAAAACGACGTCAATGCGATCGGCTTAACATACGAAACAGACGGCGGCTGGCAGAATATTGCCATCGATGTGCAACTGACCGCCTTTGACGGGGTAATTTGCCACGAGCTGTGGCATGCCACAGAAAATGTGATTCGGTCTCGAGAGCCGGAGTGCCTTGATTCGAAGCAATGGGCAAAGTATAACCCGCCCGGATACCTTTATCAGAATCAGCGGGTGTACCCTGATCCCGATTCAAGCCGGTGGACATTCTTCGGCTCCGACAGTGAGGAC
Source organism: uncultured Oscillospiraceae bacterium (assembly GCA_902475745.1). Classification (GTDB taxonomy): domain Bacteria; phylum Bacillota; class Clostridia; order Oscillospirales; family Oscillospiraceae; genus Vescimonas. The sequence goes on along the minus strand of CABSAW010000027.1, from coordinate 4,069 downwards.
GTCTACTTTGTGGACGACTATGCCCGCACAGACAGCCGCGAGGATCGTGCGCGGATCATGGAGTATATCATGACCAGCGAGGATTTCGCCGGGCCGCTGATGCAATCTCCCGCCATCGTCCACAAGCTGCAATACATGTGTCAGGCCATCCGTACCGTTTTTGACACCTCCGCTTGGGATACGCCGTATTGGGAGCGGCTGCTGAACGAATAAGGATGAATAAAAGGAGAGGTCTTGTGACCTCTCCTTTTGATTAGCGATGTCCGCCGCCAAAACCGCCGCCGCCAAAGCCGCCCCCACGGGAGCCGCCTCTGCCGCTTCCGCCGAAGCCGCCGCCGCTAAAGCCGCCACCTCGGGCGCCGCTGCGCGGCGGGCGATAGGATCCGCTGCCTGTGGGCGGCCTTCTGCTACCGCCTGCAGACGGGCGGAAATTGTTTCCCATGCCGCCGGAGGGCGGTCGGTAGCTGTTAGGCCGGGGCGGATGCGGCACATGCCGCCGTCCCCAAAAGATGGGATAGTAGGGTATTGTGGGAATCACACCGATTGAGGGTCTATACCGCCGGCGGTAGCGGTTATACCGCACCCGATCCAACAGGACCCATACTGCAAAAATGGCAACGACCAGCAGCACAACGCTGCCAACAGATACCCCGCCGGTTCTCATCGCCGCAGGCTCTTCTGCCGACCAGCCGCCAGTGCCGTATCCACCGGAGGAATTTCCCAGCTGAAGCTGAGCGTAAAGCACATCCGCTTGACGGAAGAATGCCGTCACCGCACTGTCAAAGTCCCCGGTATAATAGGTGGATTCAATGGCGCTGCGCAGCTTTTGCTGCTGGGTATCTGTCATCTCCATACCCACCGTGTCGCCGCAGTACACCTGCCAGTCGCCATCCTTTACCAGCAGCAGAACCATATCGTTGGTCGAAAGGCCCCACGACTTTCCCAGATTTGCGGCGTATTCCTGTCCTTTCCACCCGGTCAGGTGGTCAACGGTGGCCACCGCCACCACGGCATAATACTGTTTATCCCACGCGGCGTTGTACTGCTCAATCAATTGCTCTGTCGTGTCATTCAGCAGCCCTGCCTCATCGCAGATCCAGTTCCGATACTGCACATCCAGCAATTCGGTCGGCTCTTTGGCAAGAAAGCTGTCCTTTCGCGCCAAACCGATGCAGACGCTGCCAACCACAGATACAAGCAATATAATCAACGCTACCGCACGGTTCTTAAAAAATTTCATACGCTCTCCCCTTTCCAAAGGAGAATATCTCATCCTTAGTTACGCAGCTCCATCAGCTTCTGCTTCAGCTCGCCTTCAATGCGGCCCAGCTCGGCCTCTGCCGCCTTGCGCTTGGCGGCGCCCTCTTTCTGAATACGGGCCACCTCGTCCAACGTGGAGATCAGCTGTTCATTGGTGTGCTGCAAGGTCTCGATATCCACCACACTGCGCTCTGCCTCTTTTGCCGTGGCAATCGTGCCCATCTTCAGGGTGTCGGCATTTTTCTTGAGCAGCTCATTGGTCATTTCCGTCACCGCATTCTGCGCGGCGGTAGCCTGACGGCTGTGCTCCATGCCCAGTGCCAGCACCATCTGGCTCTTCCACAGGGGGATGGTGTTCACCAGCGAGGACTGGATCTTTTCGATCATCAGCGTATCGTTATTTTGCAGCAGACGCGTCTGGGGTCCCATCTGGATAGACACCATGCGGGTCAGCTCCAGATCGTGGAGCTTCTTTTCAAACCGGTCACACAGGCTGACCAGATCGTTGTAGGCCTGCGCATCCTCAGCAAGGCCGGTCTGCTCTGCTTTTTTGCGCAGCGCCTCCACCTCGTTGGCGCGCACATCCGCCAGACGCTTCTTGCCGGCCAGAATGTACATGGTCAGTTCCTTATAGTACTTCAGATTCAGCTCATACATCTGGTCGAACATGGCCACATCCTTGAGCAACGTGATCTGATGATTCTCCAGATTCTGAGCGATCTTGTCAACGTTGGTCTCCACCTTGCTGTACTGAGCCTTCATGGCCTCGATGCGATTGCCGGTTTTTTTGAACAGGCCCGCCAGCCCCTTCTTCTCCTCCTGCGCACCGAAGCCCTTCAACTCCACCACCAGACGGCTCAGATCATCGCCGATCTCACCCATATCCTTGCTGCGGATATTGGCCAGAGCGCTCTCGGAAAAGGACGCCACGCTTTTCTGGGCGGCAGCGCCGTACTGCAGCACCTGATTGGTATCCCGCACATCGATCTTCCGGGAAAACTCCTCCACTGCGGCACGCTCCTGTTCCGTCAGCATGCTGTCATCCAGCACCACCGGCTCCACCGCTTTTTTCTCCTCGGGAATAGCGGGGGTGGCAGGCGCTTCCGGGCTCAGGGTCAGGGTGGGAACTTCTGCTGCGGCCGTGGTATCCGGCGTCAAGGTCAGCTCGGGCATCATATTCTCTGTCATAATTTCGTTTCCTTTCTGTATTATTTCGACAATAAAATACGTTTTGTATTACAATTCTAAGGTGATTCCGCCGCCATCTTCCTGCGTATCGGCAGCAGGAGCGGTCTGTCCGGCCGTCCGGTGCAGCGGGTCATCCGTCAACCCTTCGCGGGCCATCATGTTCTCCAGCACCACCATATCCGTTGAGATATCCATCGCGTCGGCACCGAACAGGTTGTCCAGCTGCTTTTCAAAGGCGGCGATAATGGTGGACATCATGTTCTCCACCTTACGCATGGTAGAGGTGATATTCTCACCGGACACCCCCTGCTCCCCCATGCGGTCATAGGCATTGAGGATCTTCAGCGTGGTCGGCAGATAGTAATTCATAAACTTGCGGATCTGGGGCAGCTTCTCCGGATTTTGCTTTACCAGCGTGAAAATCTTTTCAGAAAGCTGCTGCAAGCGCACAATCTGCGCTGAAATGGTAGGATTGGCAATATTATTATCCAGCCGTTTCATTTCTTCAATGGCTTTCTCTCCGTCTATGATCATCCGATCCAGTTCCGCATTGCCGGTGGTCTTTGGCTCCTCCGGAACCTCCTCCACGGTACTGCGGCAAAAGATACGGGCCACGATACCCACCGCAGCCGCAGCAAGCGCCGCCAGCAGAAAGTGCGGCAGCTTATACAGCGGAAACAGCGCGGCGTATAGCAGCCATGTGCCCGCTGCTGCATACAGTGGAATCACCGGCTTGTGAATAATTTGCTTCATCTTGATTGCCTCCAATCCTCGGGTGCTATCCTTTATTATATCTCAAGTGTTATAGTCGGTCAAGAAAAAGAGACGGCCGGCGGCCGTCTCTCTCAAATTTTACCCGGCAGCGGAATTCCCTTCTGGCCGGTGAGGGGGTCTGTAAACAGCGGCAGCTGCGGCGGAGCATAGGTCCACCATGTAAATAGCCCCCAGAGTCCCAGCAGGAGCAATAGGCTCAGCGCTGTCACTGTAAAGCCTATATGCTTGTCACTCCTCATGATCTTCCACGATAGCCATGCCCCCAACAGTACCGCCGCTTGAAATAGCGCCACCTCCATAATCATACTGCTGCTCCCGAAGGCTCCGACACATGTATAGTATACGGTGGGAAGGCAAGCGGCACTCACCAGCAGTCCCGCTGTCCGCGCCGGCAGCACAGGCCGCCGGCTGCTTCGCAGCGCCACAGCCTCCACCAGCGACCATATCACCCATGGAACCGCCAGCAGCTTCATGTGCTCCCAAACTGACTCGTTAACAGCGGCAAATGCCGCCACGATGCTGCTGCCGCCGCTCCAGTCATAGACAAAGTGCAGAAAATTTCCCAAGATCAATGTCACAAATAGGCCGGCCAACTCCCATCTGCGCCACCTGATATCCGCCATGCGTGCGCCCCCGTCCCTTTATTGGTGTTCAACGTTATTCTACGCCGGGCAGCAGCACATTATACCTGCACAGAAAAAGAGCCGCGGCATAAACCGCGGCTCTTTTCGGATTTCGGATTGGGTTGTATGTATCCGCTTACAGGATAGAGAAGTTCACCACCAGACCGGCAAACACGATGGACACCATGCTCAGCAGCTTGATGAGGATGTTGATGGCGGGGCCG
>CABSAW010000026.1:0-17295 GCA_902475745.1 uncultured Oscillospiraceae bacterium | reverse complement strand
ACATCGGCGAGTACATCATCTGCTCCATCTTCTTCCCCAACCAGATCGAGCTGGCCTTCCCCATTCTGGTGGCCATCGGCAACCTGGTGGATCCTCCCGCCACCATGATCAACTCCGCCGGCGACTACGTGGTGACCTATATCGTCTCCCGCTTCGCAGACGGCAAGGATTGGCTGGATAAGGCCATCGCCAAGAAGAACGCCACCAAGGCTGAGTGATCCAAGCAATTTCATATCTCCTCTGCTCTCGGCAGAATGGGCAGGGGGCTGCGGTGTGGTTGAGCCGCAGCCCCTCCGCCCCCTCTCTTTTACCTGCAAATAAACGGAATATAGTTATTTTTACAGAAAAAATACCTGAATTCGCATATTCGGCTCAACGAAAGCCTTACCATACATAGGACTTGTCCCGCCTCCGGCGGGCAGGAGAGAAAGGAATTTACCATGATCTGTGACAACATCACCATCGGCGCCAATGGGCATCTGCACTTTGCCGGGCAGGATACCGTGGCGCTGGCCAAGCAGTACGGCACGCCCCTGTACCTGCTGGACGAGGACTACATCCGCCACCAGTGCCGGGTATATCAGAACGCCTTCAAGAAGCACTTCGGCCCCACCAGCCGCCCCCTGTACGCCAGCAAGGCCAACTCCTTCAAGCGCATCTACGAGATCATGCGGGAGGAGGGCATGGGCATCGACGTGGTGTCCTCCGGCGAGATCTACACCGCCCTGCAGGCGGGCTACGATCTGTCCCACGCCTACTTCCACAGCAACAACAAGACGGACGAGGACATCGCCTACGGCATGGACAACCACATCGGCTACTTCGTGGCCGACAACGTGGAGGAGATCAAGGCCATCGAGGCCGAGGCCGGCCGCCGCGGTATACGCCAGAAGGTGCTGCTGCGCCTGACGCCGGGCATCGACCCCCACACCTACGAGGCCATCGCCACCGGCAAGGTGGACAGCAAGTTCGGCTCCGCCATCGAGACGGGACAGGCCGAGGAGATCACCGTCTTCACGCTGGCGCAGCCCCATGTGGAGCTGATGGGCTTCCACTGCCACGTCGGCTCGCAGGTCTTCGGCGAGGACATCTTCGAGCGCGCCGCCGTCATCATGCTGGAGTTCATCGCCGCCATGAAGGAAAAGCACGGCTATATGGCCAAGCAGCTGGATCTGGGCGGCGGCTACGGCGTGCGCTATGTGGAGAGCGACCCCTATCTGGACGTGGATACCAAGGTAAGTCAGGTGGCAGCCGCCATCAAGGCGGCCTGTGAGCGGCTCCACATCGAGATGCCGGAGATCCACATGGAGCCGGGCCGCAGCATCGTGGGCGCGGCGGGCATGACGCTGTACACCTGCGGCACGGTGAAAAAGATCCCCGGCTACAAGAACTACGTCTCCATCGACGGCGGTATGCCGGATAACCCCCGCTTCGCCCTGTATAAGTCCAACTACACCTGCCTGCTGGCCAACAAGATGCAGGAGGCGTGCGACTTCGAGGCCTCCGTTGTGGGACGCTGCTGCGAGAGCGGCGACATTATTCAGGAGCACGTGATGCTGCCCTCCTCCGTGAACCGCGGCGACATCGTGGCGGTCTGCACCACCGGTGCGTACAACTACTCCATGGCCTCCAACTACAACCGGCTGCCCCGCGCCCCCATCGTCATGCTCCGGGGCGGCGAGAGCTACGAGGCGGTCCGTCGGGAGACGCTGGCCGATCTCTGTAAATGTGATCTTTGATCGTCCCCCCCTTGGGAAAGCAGAGCCTGCTGCATCCGCCGCAGGCTTTGCTTTCCCCTGTGTTGTAAATCGGCCGCACATGGTGTAGAATAGCGGTATCACTGCCGAAAGAGAGCGGGAAATATGGATATTCTGCAAAATGTGATGGACTCGTCCTCCCATGCCATGTTCACCATGGACCGGCAGGGCATCGTGACCCATATCAACCAGCAGGCCAAGGAGCGCTTTGGCCTGTTCAACCACAGCCTCTACTCCCACCCCGCCGGCCGTCTGGAGCCGGAGGATATGGTGATCCTGGCCACCTCCGCCATGGGCATGGACGACGGCAGCCTTGCCGCCGCCGATCTGGCACAGCTGGGCATTGAGGACCCTCGTCTCCACGCCGGCGATATGTTGGCGGCGGTAGGCGTCTACAAGGGCCCCGGCATCAAGCCGGTATACAAGCACCTGCGGCGCGGCGAGGCGGTGGGGCTGAGTCTGGACGTGACGTTTCAGGGCGTCCCCATCTCCATCCACATCGGTGACAAGGAGATCGCCATCGAGGTGCGGGAGAAGGTCTACTCCATCAATTACTTCGTCTGCATCGGCCAGATGGTGGTCTTGGATCACCGGACGAAGCGCGTAAAATTCTGGGAGGAGAAGGGCTATTCCGCCCGGAAGGAGGGCATCGGCAGCCTGCTGCGCGGCGGCAGCTTCATCGCCAAGGGCCCGGATCAGGAGATCTGCGTGGTGGGCTACCACTTCCGGGATTTCTTCGAGGGCGAGCTGTTCGAGACCCATCTGCATCAGGTGCTCAACGGCGAGGTACCCAGCTTTTCCGACGTGGCCTACGAGATCAACGGCTTTGCGCTGCTGGCCTCCATCCTGCCCATCGAAAGCGACGGGCAGATCGAGGGCATCATCGTCAAATTCCGGAATATCGAGGACATCCGCACCACGATCATGGAGCGGAACACCGCCATCGCCGCGGCGGAACGCAAATACCGGGAGTCCTCTGAGCGGAGCCTGCCGGACAGCGTACCCAACCCGCTGCTGCCCTTCGGCAACTCCGCCCCCACCCGCGCCGTGCGGCGGCGGACGTACAAGATCAGCCAGATGGACTGCAATATCCTGATCGTGGGTGAAAGCGGCACGGGAAAGACCCGGCTGGCGCGCTGGATCTTACAGGCACAGCCCCGGGGCGGCCAGATGGTGCAGGCGGACTGCTCCGCCATCGACCCCGCCGAGCTGGAGGAAAAGCTGTTCGGCCGGGCGGGCGGCGCGCCGGGACTGTTCCGCGAGGCGGACGGCGGCACACTGCTGCTGGAGGAGGTAGACCGCCTGCCGCCGGGCGCACAGGCCCGGTTGCTCCACGCCATCCAGCGGCGGGAGGTGCTGCCGCTGGACTCTGCCCAGCCCGTCCCCGTGGACGTGCGGATATTGGCGGTGGCAGGCCCCGCCCTGCGGGAGGCGGTGGACGCCGGACGCTTCCGGCAGGATCTCTACTACCGGCTGTCCGCCTTTTCCGTGGAGCTGCCGCCCCTGCGGGACTGCCGGGAGGATATCTACGCCATCGCCAACGAGTTTATGGAGGAGATCTGCCAGCGCTACCACATCCCGGACAAGGCGCTGTCCGGCGAGGCGTTCAGCAAGCTCCTCAACTACGACTGGCCCGGTAACCTGCGGGAGCTGGAGAACGTGCTGGAGGGCGCCGCGGCGCTGTCCGACACGGACATCATCTACCCCGAGCATATCCATCTGGACGCGGAGCCCGTCCCCCTGACGCTGCGCCAGCATATGCGGCAGGAGGAGCGCCGCTATATCCAGCAGGTGCTGGTTCAGTGCGGCGGCGACAGAAAGCTGGCGATGAAGCAGCTGGACGTGTCCCGCTCCGTATTTTATGACCGGTTAAAGGAGTACGGTCTCGGTTGACCCGCTCTTTTTATCGTATTTTCGTCACATTGCGAAAGGAGAACAAACATGAAGAATTTGCAGGATTTCCCCCGCATCCCTCTGGCGGTACTCCCCACCCCCATTCAAAAGCTGGAGAACATCAGCCGTCTGCTGAACACCAATGTGTATATCAAGCGCGACGACCTGACCGGTATCGGTCTGGGCGGCAACAAGGTGCGTAAGCTGGAGTTCCTGCTGGCGGACGCCAAGCGCAAGGGCGCGGAGGTGGTGTTCACCACCGGCGGCGCACAGTCCAACCACGCCATGCTGACGGCGGCCTGCGCCAGAAAGCTGGGCATGGAGCCGATCCTTATTCTGAAAAAGCGCGGCGTTACCGAGCGCAAGGGCAACCAGCTGCTGGAATATCTCATGGATACGGATGTGCGCTTCATGGATACCGACAGCTATGATGATATCTATGCGGAGATGGACCGTGTCGGCAAGGCCAGCGGCAAGAAATATTATAAGATCCCCTGCGGCGGTTCCAACGCCATCGGCGCGCTGGGCTACGTCAACTGCATGAAGGAGATCGCCGATACAGGGATGCACTTTGACTACGTCTGCTGCGCCGAGGGCAGCGGCGGCACCCATGCCGGTGTGGCGCTGGGCGCCAAGCTGTTTATGCCCGAAGCGCAGGTGGTAGGCATGATGGTGGACAGCGACCCCTTTGATGTGATTACCACCCGCATTATGCAGGAGACGGCGCAGATGCTGGAGCTGGACTTTGTTCCCACGACCGAAGATGTGCATCTGGTGGATATGTGCGGCCCCGGCTACGCCATTCCCTCTCCCGAGGGCAACGCCGCCATCCGCATGATGGCAAAAAATGAGGGCCTTTTCCTCGATCCCGTCTACACCGGCAAGGCCTTCGCCGGTCTGGTGAAGCTGGCCCGCGAGGGCAAGTTCAAGCCCACCGACAACGTGCTGTATCTCTACTCCGGCGGCGCCGGCGGCCTGTTCGCCATCGACATCGAGCTGGACTGAGTCGCCTTGGCGGGCGAAGGCTTTTAAATCCGTTTATCGGTTCTCATCAGGCGGGTATGCCTTTCCCGCACACATAGAGCAGCACCCAAAAGAACGGCCGGAGGAAACTCCGGCCGTTCTTTGCGCCGCGGGAATGGGAAAGAGTATGGAAAAGCCTTGCCGAAGCGCTTGCCGATACGGCGAGCGCTTTTGCATTTCTGTGGTTGTAAAGCTGCCGAAAATGGTGTAGTATGTAGGCGGATATTTTATACCAATCCGGAGGTGGACTATGCAGATGACCGTGCCGCGCCCGCGTGAACAGGCGCTGGAGCAAATCATGGCGTATATATTGGAGAATAAACTTTCCGCTGACGATAAGCTTCCGCCGGAGCGTGAAATGTGCCAGATGTGGGGGTTTAATCGCTGCACCCTGCGCAGCGCCATTGCCGCTCTGACGGAGCAGGGGATTGTGTACGCCGTTCAGGGCAGCGGGACCCGTATTGCGCCCAGATTTCGCCGTACCCTACAGGATTTGCAGGGATTTTCGGAATACGCCGCCGATTGCGGCCTGCGGCCGGAAACGAGGCTGCTGTCCATGTCGCAGGTGGAGTGCGACAAGCAGCTTTCCCGGCGGCTCCATCTGGTGCTGGGAGAAAAGGCCTATCGAATCTCCCGACTGCGCATTCTCAACGGCCAGCCCACCCTTATCGAAACGGCCTACATTCCCGCCGCGCTGGCCCCCGGCCTGGAGGAGCATGATCTGGTGACCGGCTCCCTCTTTTCGGTGCTGCGGGAGGGGTACGGCCTGGATCTGGATCACGGCGAAGAGAAGGCCAGCATCACCACAGCCGCAGAGGAGGAGGCCGTCCATCTCGGCATCGCCGCCGGTGATCCTGTGTTCTGGATCGTCAGCATCACGCAAACGCCGGAGGGCGTTCCCGTGGAATATTGCCGCACCGTGGCAAGAGCGGACAAGGTGGAGCTGGTCAGCGTTCTCCACCGCGGAGAAAGCGAGGCGGCCGATCATGCGTGAAATCAGCTATAAATCCCCGCTGTATATTCAGCTGCGCGAGGTGATCCGCAGTAAGATCGAGGAAGAAGAATACTTGCCCGGCACAGCCATACCCTCGGAAAATCAGCTGATGGAGACCTACGGGCTCAACCGGGTGTCCGTTCGCAGCGCGCTGGCGGCGTTGGAGTTTGAGGGGCTTTTGAAAAGCGTGCAGGGAAAAGGCGTCTTTGTGGCGGGGCCCAAGGCCAAGCGGAATATGGATACGCTGGGCGGTTTTCACAACACCATGCGCCAGAGCGGCGGAAACACCGCCACACGGATTCTCAGCAAGACGCTGCGTCAGGCAGGCCCCTATTATGCCCGCCTGCTGGAGATTTCCCCCGAGAGCAACATCTGGTTTATTCGCCGGGTGGAAAATACGGCGGGCGAGCCGGTGGCGCTGGAGGAGCTTTACATTCCCTACAGTGTGGTGCCCGGTCTGGAGGAGGTGGATATCAAGCTGTTCTCCATCTATGACATCTATCAGTGGAACGGCATCGTGCTGGGAGAGGGGCATCAGACGCTGCGCATCACCCGGCTGCCGCCTATGCTGGCAAAGCACATGGACGTGCCGCCGGAGCAGGCGGTAATGGAGTTTTCATGCACCACCCGGGATCGGGGCGGCCGGGTGGTGGAGTTTTCCCGCAGCTATGTGCGCAACGACAAGGCGGAGTTTGTCGTCCACTTCCGTCACACAAATCCATAATTGGTATAACTTTTTATATTACAACTATCAATACAGGCGGATAAAATGCGTTATCCGCCTGTATTTTTTTACCATTTCTTGTTATTTTAACCAAAATGGCCGGGGTTGATTTTAGCCGAAACATAGAATTCACGTTTTTTTGCCGCAAAAACCGATTATCGTCTTGTAATTGGTATAAGTTGATACTATACTTATCACATCAGGACAACACAACGAAAAAAGATTGAGAGGTGGGCCACTTGTCCGATTCCATCGTATCGCTGCGCCATGTGGAAAAATGGTATGGCAACAACCACGTGGTAAAAGACATGAATCTTGAAATTCAAGAAGGCGAATTTCTGACATTACTGGGGCCGTCCGGCTGCGGAAAAACCACAACCCTGCGCATGATTGCAGGCTTCGAGAATGCCACATCCGGCACCATCGAGGTGCAGGGCCAGCGGGTAGAGGAAAAGGAACCCTATGAGCGGGATGTAAACACCGTTTTCCAGAACTACTCCCTGTTCCCCCACATGACGGTATTTGATAACGTGGCTTACGGGCCCTCCATCCGCAAGGTGCCCAAGGATGAGATCAAGCGCCGGGTTACCGAGATGCTGGCGCTGGTGCAGATGTCCGGCTATGAAAAGCGTAAGCCGGATGCCTTGTCCGGCGGCCAGAAGCAGCGCGTCGCCATTGCGCGGGCGCTGATCAACAACCCCCGGGTGCTTTTGCTGGATGAGCCCTTGGGCGCGCTGGACCTGAAGCTTCGCAAGCAGATGCAGATCGAGCTGAAGCGCTTGCAGAAAAAGCTGGGGATCACCTTTGTATATGTGACCCACGATCAGGAGGAAGCCATGACCATGTCCGACCGCATCGCGGTGATGCGTGACGGCGTGATTTTGCAGATGGATGCGCCCGCGAAGATTTACGACCGGCCCAACTGCCGGTTTGTCGCGGACTTCATCGGCGAGAGCAACGTGATCTCCGGTGTGGTGCGGTCTGTGGAGGGAGAGAATCTTTCCGTTGAGACGCCTGACGGTATGATTCTGGCCTGCGGCGAGGGCTTTACCGTGGGCGAAAAGATCTGCGTCTCCGTCCGCTCCGAGTATCTGAATCTTTCCACCACGCCGGTGGAGGGCTTTACCCTTCGCGGAAAGGTGAAGGATTTCATCTACATCGGCACCGTCATCAAAACGGCGGTGGAGCTGAAGGATGATCAGGAGATCAAGCAGTCCCGCTTCGAGCTGGACGGTACGCTGCGCGAGGGCGCGGATGTCTATGCGTGGTGGGAGCCGCATCACGGTGTTGCCATCCACGATGCTTCCGAGGCCGAGGTGCTGTCATGAGCGCCCCCGCGCTGACAAAAAAGCGGCGTCTTCCCGCGCTGGCACAGGCAGGCCCTGTGTCCTTGTGGATGATCCTGTTCGTGACGGTGCCGCTTCTGTTCATCATCTACATCAGCTTCATGTCCCGCGGGCCCTTCGGCGGTGTGGTGTATGAGTTTACCACGGAGAGCTATGCCACGCTGCTGGATACCATCTATTTTGAGGTGATCCTCAAAAGCTTCAAGGTGGCGCTGACCACCACGGTGGTATGCCTGCTGCTGGGGTATCCCTTCGCGTATTACATCGCCCGCAAGCCCTCGGATGTGGCGGCCAAGCTGATCATGCTGCTGATGATCCCCATGTGGACCAACTCGCTGATGCGCCTGAATGCCTGGATGCTTCTGTTCCAGACCAACGGCCCGGTCAACAATCTGCTGATGGCCATGCACATCATCGACAGTCCCATCATGTTCATCTACTCCGATGGGCTGGTGATGCTGGGTCTTATCACCAACTATCTGCCGTTTGCGGTATTGCCCATGTACGCGTCCATTGAGAAATTGGAAAACCATGTGCTGGAGGCTTCCGCCGATTTGGGCGCAGTGCCCCGCGTAACCTTCTTCCGCGTGACGCTGCCGCTGACCTTCCCCGGCATCTTCTCGGCCATCATCCTTACCTTTATCCCGGCTCTTGGTACCTATACCATCACCGATATGCTGGGCGGCGGCAAGGTGCTCTACATCGGCAACATTATCAAGAACCAGTTCGGCATCATCCGCAACTGGCCGCTGGGCGCTGCATTAAGCGTTCTTCTGCTGGCCATTACGGCGCTGCTCATCTTCATTTACTCCCGGTTTGCGAAGATCGAAGATATGGAGGTGCTGTGATGAATACGGTTAACAACAAGCGCATTCGCCGGCAAAAGCGCAGCAAATTCCTGACAGATCTCTACGCGGCGCTCATCTACGCCATGTTCTATATCCCGGTGGTGGTGATGATCGCCTTCTCGTTCAACGATTCCAAGCGCAACTATGCGTGGACAGGTTTTACAACGCAGTGGTACGGCAAGCTCTTCTCCTTCGGCAACCACGATCTGTGGGAGTCGCTGGTCTACTCGCTGGTCATTGCCGTGCTGGCCACGATCATCAGCGTTATCATCGGTGTGCTGGGCGGTATCGGCCTGAAGAAGTTCGAGTTCCGCGGGAAAAAGTTCATCGGCCTTATGCTGTATGTCCCCATTGTGGTGCCGGAGATCGTGCTGGCAGTGGCCATGCTGATCATCTTCATCACCGTGGGTGTCAGTCTGGGTATGGGGACGATCATTATCGGCCACTGTACCTTCTGCATCCCCTATGCGGTTATCACCATCAAGGGACGTATCTCCGGCGATAACGAAACCCTGCAGGAGGCCTCCATGGACTTGGGCGCCAACCGGGTCCAGACCTTCTGGCGGGTGACGATCCCCAGCATCATACCGGGAATCGTTTCGGCGGCATTCCTCTCCTTCACGCTGTCCATCGACGACGTGGTGATGTCCAACATGCTGGCCGGCGCCAACCAGTCCACCCTGCCGGTGCTGATCCTGTCGGTCAACCGTACCGGCATTACGCCCGATATCAATGCCCTGACCACCGTGATGGTGCTGGTGATGGTGGTGGGCATGTTTATCATCAACGGGATCCAGCGCTTCTTGAAAAAACGCGAAGATCGGGCGGTGGCTGCGGCGGAAAATGCGCGGCTGATGCAAGCTAAGAACTGATTTCTTCCGCTGCGGCGGTTGAGATAAAATTAAAACGGAGGTTTATGTATGAAAAAGTTTATTGCACTGCTTCTGTCCCTGATGATGCTGCTGACGCTGGCAGCTTGCGGCGAAAAGGGAAAGACCACTGACGGCGGCGAGGACGCCGGCAGCACCAAGCTGAACGTCTTTATGTGGGGCGACTACCTTTCCGGCGACGTGGTCGCCAATTTCGAGAAGGAATACGGCGTCAAGGTCAACCTGAGCTACATGAACGATAACGCCGACTCCATCACCAAGCTGACCGCCGGCGCCGGCGACGGCTACGACCTGATCATGACCTGCGATGCGTACATGGAGTCCCTGATCGCCGGTGACTATCTGGAAAAGCTGGATCTGTCCCAGGTGCCCAATTCCGCCAACATCAATAAGGCCTATTGGTCCGAGCAGAATCAGGATTATTGCGTGCCCTATCTGATGAACTACATCTATGTGGTCTATGATACCGAGCGCTGCCCCATCGAGATCACCTGCTACAACGACCTGATCGATCCCGCGCTGAAGGGCCAGCTGGGCTCCATCGACGGCGCCCGCAACCTCTTCCCCATCGCCCTGATCGCGCTGGGCTATGACCCCAACAGCACCGTGGAATCCGAGATCGCCGAGGCCTATGAGTGGCTGGTGAAGTACAACGCCAACGTGGTGGCTTACGGCTCCACCGAGAGCAACATCTGCAACGGCACCATCTCCGCAATGCTCACCTATGACGGCAACACCGCCGAGGCCATGGCTACCATGGGCGAGAACAACACTCTGGTCATCGCTCCGTTCACCAAGGATCCCGTCCAGCTGGGCTTCGACCTGTTCGTGGTTCCCAAGGGCGCTCAGCACATCGATCTGGCCTACAAGTTCCTGAACTACCTCTGCGACGCTCAGGTCATGGCCGAAAACCTGGTGACGAACCCCTACTCCTGCCCCAACGATGCCGCTGTTGCCGCTGCGTCCGAGGAGTACCGCAACGCCCCCGCCTTTGATTTCGATTACAAGACCAACGTCTTCTTCCAGAAGGATGTGGGCGACGCGCTGACCATCTACGATAAATACTATCAGATGCTGAAGGTGGGTTAATCCATCGCTGCAAAAATGGAGGGATATCCTTGGTTAAGTTTGATGAACAAAAACAAATCGACAGCGTAAACGGTGCTCTGGCATTGCGGCCGCAAATCGAAGAGCTGATCGACCGTCTGCTGGCAGAGGGCGTGAAAAACCTCTGCTGGCTGGGCATCGGCGGCACATGGGCCAGCGGTATGCAGGTGGTATGCTATCTCAAGGAGCACACCGACATGGATACCTTCGCCACCAACGCCGCAGAGTATTGCACCACAGGCGATAAGCGTGTGGGCGCGGGAACCCTTGTGGTTCTCTCCTCTGTGACCGGCACCACCACGGAGATCGTGGATGCGGTTCGTCTGGCCCAGAGCCACGGCGCAAAGGTGCTGGGGTTCATTGACAAGCCGGATGCTGAGCTGGCCACTCTGGTGGATTACTGCATCAGCTACAAGGCCAATGAACAGCTGAAATTCTTTATGGTGGCGGACTGCTTCCTGCGCCGTCAGGGCAACTTCCCCGACTATGACGCCTATTATGCCCAGATGGACGCCTATCTGGCCAAGGATCTGGTGGAGATCGAGAAGATTGCCGATCCCTTTGCGGAGGACTTTGCCCGCAAGCATCTGGAGGACAAGCTCCACTACTTCGTGGGCGCCGGCTGCCTGTATGGCGCCACCTATTCCTACGCCATGTGCTACTGGGAAGAGATGCACTGGATTCGGACGAAGTCCATCCACAGCGCCGAGTTCTTCCACGGTATGCTGGAGATCGTGGACAAGGATACGCCGGTCACGGTCTTTGTGGGCGAGGATGCCCAGCGGCCCCTGGGCCTGCGTGTGGCGAAGTTCCTGCCGCAGATTTGCGAGAACTTCACCATTATCGACACCCATGATTATCCGCTGGAGGGTATCGATGAGAAGTACCGCGGACGGATGTGCTATGCCATTATGCACGCGGTAACCAATCGCGTTGACGCCCATGTGGAAGCCATCAGCGGCCACGACATGACCATTCGCCGGTACTACCGGAAGTTAGCGTATTAAGTGAAAAAGGGCGGGGGAACCCGCCCTTTTTTCAGAGGTTTGCCTATGAAATTTGGGATGTTTACCAGCGGTTATCAGCGTCTGCCGCTGGAAAAATGCTTTACAGACGCTGCACAATTGGGGTATGATTATATAGAGCTTTGGGGCGGCTATCCCCACGCCTTTGCCCCGGATGTGATAGAGGACTATCGGGAGATCCGCCGCTTGCAGGAGCATTACGGCATTCCCGTGCCTGTCTATACGCCGGAGCACAATGCCTATCCCTATAACTATATGCTGGGGACGGAAAAGCAGTGGCGCAATTGCATGGCGTATCTGGAGGTGTCTGTCCGTGCCGCCGGGCTGATCGGCGCCGGGCAGATGCTGATTTCCGTGGGACACGGCGGCGAGTGCCCGGAGGAGTTGCGCCGTGCGCGGCTGCGCCGCTCTGTGGAGCATCTCGCCCGCGCTGCCGAACGGGAGCATGTTGTCCTTCTGCTGGAAACGCTGTCGCCTCTGGAGAGCAACACCTGCACGCGGCTTCATGAGCTCAAGGAGCTGCTGGAGGCGGTGGACTCGCCGTGGCTGATGGGGATGTGCGATGTGGTGCCGCCGGTATTGCAGGGCGAGGACCCGGCGGACTATTGCCGCTGCCTGGGAAGCAGAATGGCCCATCTGCATCTGGTGGACTGTGATGGCGTGACGGAAACCCATCTGATCCCTGGAGACGGTGTATTGAACCTGAAACAGATTGTCAGCGACTTCCGGCAGGCGGGCTATGACGGCCGCGCCACGCTGGAGCTGGTGACTCATTATATGGACGATCCTACCGGCGCCGCAGGACTGGCGCTGCAAAGGGCGAAGGAGTTATTATGATAAAAATTGCGTGCGCAGGCGACAACTGCGTGGATTATTATGACAACACCGGCGAGAGCTTTCCCGGCGGAAATCCGGTCAATGTTTCGGTGTATGTAAAGCGTCTGGGCGGCCAGTCCGCCTATCTGGGCGCGGTGGGCACGGATGATTTTGGAAAACGGATGTGCGCCGCGCTGCAAGAGAAGGGCGTAGATATCAGTCATGTGCAGATACTGCCCGGCAAAACTGCCGTCTCCCATGTGGAGCGCATCAATGGCGAGCGGGTATTCGGCGATTATGATGAGGGCGTCATGGCGGATTTCAGACTCCGGCAGGCGGATTTCGACTTCCTCAAGGGATACGATCTGCTGGTCACCGGACTGTGGGGGCATACGGAAAGCCAACTGGCCGACGTTCGCGCCATGGGGATCCCCGTGGCCTTTGACGGGGCCGAGCGCCCGCTGGATGAGGCGGGCAGGATCGCGCTGCCCCATGTGAACGTGGCGTTTTTCTCAGACGACGCCTCCGATGAGGAAAGCCTCAAGGTGCGGATGCTGGAGGTAGCGGCACTTGGCCCCCGGATCGTGGTGGCCACCCGGGGCGGAAAAGGGAGCCTTGCCTATGACGGCGAAAGCTTCTATCCGGGCCAGATCGTTCCGTGCTCCGTGGTGGATACCATGGGCGCGGGGGACAGCTTTATCGCCGGATTTTTGATGGCGTGGCTGAAAAAAGAGCCGATCCCGGCCTGCATGCGTGCCGGAGCGGAAAATGCAGCCGTAACGCTGGGCTATCCCGGCGCGTGGTGATTATAAAGGAGTGAATCAACATGGAAGAACTGCTGAAGTCTTTGCAGGAGCTGCTGGCCATTGAATCGGTGGCCCGGCGGGATCAGGACAAGCCCTTCGGAAACGGCGTAGCCCAAGCGCTGGATTACACGCTTTCCCTTTGCCAACGTATGGGCTTTCATACGAAGAACGCCGACGGGCTGTACGGCTATGCGGAAATCGGCGAGGGCGCGGAGATCATCGGCTGCCTTGGCCATCTGGACGTGGTCCCCGCGGGAGACGGCTGGCATTATCCGCCTTATGCCGGAACCATAGACGGCGGGCGGCTGTATGGCCGCGGCACAATTGACGACAAGGGGCCCACCCTGATTGCGCTTTTCGCGGCCCATGATGTGGCGCAGGCGTATGAACGCGCCGGAAAGCCCATGCCCCGCCGCATCCGCTTTATCTTCGGACAGACGGAGGAATCCGGCCCTTGGGATGATATGGCGGCCTATGTGGCCCATGAAGAGCCTGTTCGCTTTGGCTTCACACCGGATGCGGAGTTCCCCGCCATCTACTGTGAAAAGGGGATTTTGCGCCTTCATCTGACCATGCCGCTGGCTGGCTCCGGTATTCTGGATGCCAGAGGCGGCACGGTGGTGAACATGGTGCCGGATGCCTGCACGGTCACCACGGCAGCGGGAACCTATCAGGCGGCGGGAAAATGCGCCCACGGCAGCACGCCCTGGCGAGGCGAGAACGCCATTGACCGCGCCATGGAGCAGCTGCCGGCAGAGAGCGGGCCGTTCGCCGCGGCATATCGGGCGCTGTTTGGCAGCGACGTGTATGGTAAAAAGCTGGGCATTGCCATAACCTCTCCCGATAGCGGGCCGCTGTCTATGAATGTGGGACTTCTGAGGGTGGAGGACGGCCTCATCCGGCTTTCTGTCGATATCCGCCATCCGGAAACCGCTGCCGCCGATCATATTGCCGAAACGGTGCGCCGCGCCGTAGAGCCCTACGGGTTCACCCTTGCGCCCATCCACCCGAAAAAAAGCGTTTATCAGGATAAAAACGGCCCCGTCATGCAAAGCCTTCTGGCGGCCTACCGGCAGGAGACGGGAGATCTTTCCGCGCCGCTTGCCATCGGCGGCGGAACCTATGCAAAGGCCATGGAGAACATTATCGCTTTCGGCCCTGTGTTTCCCGGCGAGGAATCCCGGGAGCATCAGGCGGACGAATATATCGCCCTGGACAACATAGAGAGGCTGCGCCGCATCTATGCACAGGCGTTCCGAAACCTGCTGGCGCTATAAGGATTTATCAAGCATAGCCGCCAAGCTGGCGGCAGCTCAGAGCCGGGAAAAACCGCAGGCAGGGCGTGATTGTCACGCCCTGCCTGCACCTGACAGAAATGGATTTTCGAGTGATTTTGCTTTTTGAGACGCAGGCGGGCTGCCGCCCGCCAAGGCGAAAAGAGCGGAAATCGCCGGAAAGACGCACAGTCAGGCGTGTCTGCCCTTAACACTTACGTATATGGCGGGCAATTGAACCTGCATTATACGAATGCCGCCCATTTCTTACGTTTTGGATAGCAATCGTTCTATTTACATTCCAACATATTATGATATACTTAGTTGTACAGCGGCTGTGTTAGCTGCAAAGCTGTTGTATCTGGCATCTGGCTTGATGAACGGAAAACGATCCCGTAATCGTTCGTGCGATAGTAGCTGCGGAATACTCTTTTTGTGAAAAAATCCGAACGAATCGGTTTCCTCCAGTCCTGGTTTTCGCCCAAACAGAGTATTCCATGAACGAAACCGCTGCCTGTTGCGGCGCAATGCTTTGATGGATTGCTGCGGTTCGTTCGTTAGTTTTTAGTTTTGGAGGCAGCACATGGACTTCAACAGTGAACTGAACCGTCTTACAGAGGGGCTGAAAGATTTCCTCTTTCCCCGCCGCTGTCCCTTTTGCAAAGGGCTGACGGGAGGAAAGCTGGTTTGTGGGACGTGTCGTCAGACGCTGCCCGCTTGCAGCACAATACGGCAGGGGGCCGATTTCGGGCGCTGCGCCGCGCCGTTCTACTATGAAGGGCCGATCCGGGACGCAATTCTGGCGTTTAAGTTTAAGGGGAAGCTGGACGGGCTGGACTTTTTCGGCAGCACGATGGCCGCCACCGCCGCTGAGCAGTACAGCGGAGAATTTGACGCGGTGACATGGGTGCCGGTCAGTAAAAAGCGGCTGAAAAAGCGGGGCTTCGATCAGGTGCGGTATCTGACCGGCAGTTTGTGCGTGGATTGGCATGTAGCGCCGCTGGAAACGCTGCGCAAGGTGACGGACAATCCGCCCCAGTCCGGCATTGCCGATCCCGCTGCGCGGCGCGCCAATGTGCTGGGGGTCTATGAGGCCGTCATGCCGGAGCGCTTCGCCGGAAAGCGGCTGTTGCTGGTGGATGATATCTGCACCACCGGCGCCACGCTGGCCGAGTGTGCCCGCGTGCTGAAAGCCGCCGGCGCGGCGGAGGTCATGTGCCTGACGCTGGCCATGGCGCGGGAGTAAGCGGCGCGGTTTCCGGGTATACTCTACCTGTCGCGCCCGGCAGGATGGCAGACTGCGCGGCGCTTCGCCTTTCTATCCCTGTGCAAACGGCTTGTCCGGCGGCGTAAGCACCGGCGGGACAGTGAGGGCACGCTTTTTACAAATCTGTGAATAATTGTAACTTGCTCTTGCAAAACGCAAAAGCCCTCGGTATAATACTTAATTGGGAAAAATTCGGCGTATTTGCCGCATACGATAACACAAAAGAAAATAGATGAGGTGCAGCTATGTGTTCTTTGGCGAAAGATATCGGTATCGATCTGGGTACCGCTTCTGTTCTGGTATATATCAAGGGGAAAGGCGTTGTGCTCAACGAGCCGTCGGTGGTGGCGATTGACAAGAATACGGGCCGCCTGCTGAAGGTGGGCGCCGAGGCGCAGGCCATGCTGGGCCGTACCCCCGGCAATATTGTGGCCATCCGCCCCCTGCGTGAGGGCGTGATCTCCGATTACGACATGACCGAGCGGATGCTGAAGGAATTTATTCACAAGGTCACCGGCGGCTTCCAGCTGTTCAAGCCCCGTGTCATTATCTGCGTGCCCTCCGGCATTACCGAGGTGGAGGAGCGTGCCGTGGTGGATGCCGGTATTCAGGCCGGTGCCCGCCGGGTATACCTCATTGAGGAGCCGGTGGCGGCCGCCATCGGCGCGGGCATTGACATTGCCAAGCCCGACGGACATATGGTGGTGGATATCGGCGGCGGCACCACCGATATCGCGGTGATTTCCCTCAGCGGCGTGGTGGAAAGCGCGTCCATCAAGGTGGCCGGCGACCAGTTCAACGAGGCCATCGTCAAGTATATGCGCCGCAAGCACAACGTACTGGTGGGCGAGCGTACCGCCGAGATGATGAAGATGCGCATCGGCTGCGTGTTCCCCAAGGAGGAGGAGACCTCCATCGATGTAAAGGGCCGCTGCCTGCTGACCGGCCTGCCCAAAACGCTGACGGTGACCTCCACAGAGATGCTGGAGGCCTTTGAAGAGCCGGTGGAGCGGATTCTGGAAACCGTGCATGGCGTGCTGGAGCGTACCCCGCCTGAGCTGGTGGCCGATATCTCCGATAACGGTATTGTGATGACCGGCGGCGGCAGCTTGGTAGACGGCTTCGACAAGCTGATCACGGCGCGTACCGGGATCAATACCGTGGTGGCTGACAGTGCCATTTCCTGCGTGGCCGAGGGTACCGGCAAGAGCCTGGATTCCCTGAACGCCATGACGGACGGCACCGTGAACCTGAGCCGCCGCAAGCAGATGAACTGAAACACACTTTAGGCAGCGCCGGCAGGCTCTGCCTAAAGAGAGCGTATCATGAACCGGGAACGGCCACCGCACGGTGGCCGTTCTTTTTTTGCCATGTACCGTCTTTTTGCCCAAATGTTTTATGAAAAAACTTTGCTTTATGGCAGAAAGTATAGTATACTGAAGCTATATCATGGTTTCCGTCCCCGCGGATGCGAAAAGCGGCGGGCCATAAAACGGAAGGGAGGGCGAAAACTTGGACACACCGT
>CABSAW010000025.1:0-17321 GCA_902475745.1 uncultured Oscillospiraceae bacterium | reverse complement strand
GCTCCCCTTCTATCCGCCCGAAACCACTCGGGATAGGTCCACTCACGTCCTTTCTTACTGAAAAAGTTAAAAGCGGAAGTCACCCGAGACATGGGCAACTTCCGCAAAGCAACACAGGCATCCCTACGTTGGCATTACCCAAATCAGGTTTCCGGTCGAAGGTCATACCTTCCTCTCAGCCTGTTACACAAGCTCCCGTCCGTTCAGCTGCCTGCATTATACACCCGCTCAACACCAATTGCAAGACCAATTTACAATGTAGTGCAGTCAAATAAAGCAGTAAAGCCGGCGATAAATTGGGCGGATTGCCCTTTTTAGCCAACGAAAAACCGCGATTTGATGATGCAAATCGCGGTTTTAAAGCGGTGTGCCGCCTGTGTCCTCTCTTTAATTACAATCGCAGCCGGCGCAAAAAGCACTTTATGAACGCTTTTTGCCGCAGGCACGGCCACAGCCCATGCAGCCATTTTGGCAGCAATCAGACTTTCCCTGTCTGCGGCAGCGGCGCAGTGAAAGCCCTATGGCAGCGGCAAGCACCAGCAGCACCAGAACTGACGGCAGATTCATCAGGCCACCCCCAACAACAGCAGCACCGTTCGCAGCAGACAAGCGCAGACCCATGCAATGGCGCACTGCATCAGCACCATGCAGGCCGCCCATTTACCGCCCAGCTCACGCCGTACCGCGGCGATAGCCGCCACGCAGGGCGTATACAGCAGGCAAAATACCAGCAGCGGCGCGGCAGTGCCAACCGTCAAAAGGCCGGTGATGCCATCCCCCACCAACACCATCAGGGTAGAAACCACGCTTTCCTTGGCGATAAAGCCGGTGATCAGCGCTGTTGAAATCCGCCAGTCGCCAAATCCCAGCGGCTTGAAGATGGGCGCAATACGGCTGGCCACCAAGGCCAGAATACTGTTCTGGGAATTCTGCACAATCTGAAGATGCAAATCAAAGGTCTGCAAAAACCAGATCACGATTGTGGCCAGAAAGATCACCGTAAAGGCACGCTGCAAAAAGTCCTTGGCCTTATCCCACAGCAGCTGCCCCACATTTTTCAGCCCCGGCATCCGGTAATTGGGCAGTTCCATCACAAAAGGCACCGCTTCCCCGCGGAAAATCGTACTCTTGAAAATCAACGCCACAAGGATCCCCATAAGAATCCCAAAGAAATATAGCCCCACCATGATAAGAGCGCCGTGTCCCGGGAAGAATGCCGCCGTAAAGAACCCGTAGATCGGCAGCTTTGCCGAGCAGCTCATAAACGGCGTCAGTAAAATCGTCATTTTACGGTCACGGTCCGAGGGCAGCGTTCGGCTTGCCATAACACCCGGCACGGTGCAGCCAAAGCCGATCAGCATGGGCACAATGCTGCGTCCGGAAAGTCCGATCTTGCGCAGCAGCTTGTCCATCACAAAGGCCACTCTGGCCATATACCCGGTATCCTCCAGCAGTGACAGGAAGAAAAACAATGTGACGATAATGGGCAAAAAGCTCAGTACGCTTCCCACGCCGGTAAATACACCGTCAATGACCAGCGAGCGCACCGCTTCGTTCACATCCCACGAAACAAGCGCGTTGTCAACGATCTGGGTAAGCTTCCCGATCCCCTGCTTCAGCAGACCCTGAAGCCATGCGCCGATCACATTGAACGTCAGGAAGAATACCAGCCCCATTACGCCGATAAATGCCGGAATCGCCGTATACTTTCCCGTCAGCACCTGATCGATTTTCTGGCTGCGAAGATGCTCGCGGCTCTCGCGCGGCTTTACAACGGTAGCCCTGACCAATTCACTGATAAAGGAAAAGCGCATATCGGCGATGGCAGCGGCCCGGTCAAGGCCGCGCTCTGTCTCCATTTGCAGGATAATATGCTCTATCATCTCCTGCTCGTTCTGATCCAGCGCCAGCGCTTCCATCACACGCTGATCGCCCTCTACCAGCTTGGTGGCGGCAAAGCGCAGCGGAATACCGGCAGCGGCTGCATGATCGGCAATCAGGTGCATGATGGCATGCAAACACCGGTGCACCGCGCCGCCATGGTCATTCATGCCGCAAAAATCAGTTCGCCCCGGCTTTTCCTGATATTTGGCCACATGCAGCGCGTGCCGCACCAGCTCATCCACGCCCTCATTTTTCGCAGCAGCGATGGGCACCACCGGAATACCCAGCATGGCCTCCATTTCGTTGATGCGGATAGCGCCTCCATTCCCCCGTACCTCGTCCATCATGTTCAGCGCCAGAACCATGGGGACATCCAGCTCCAGCAGCTGCATGGTCAGATACAGATTGCGCTCGATATTGGTCGCGTCCACAATATTGATAATGCCGGTGGGCTTTTCATTTATTATGAATTGCCGGGTAACAATTTCCTCGCTTGTATAGGGCGACATGGAATAGATGCCGGGCAGATCCGTGATCTCTGTATTGGGATAGTCGCGGATCGCGCCGCTTTTTCGGTCAACCGTCACGCCGGGGAAGTTGCCCACATGCTGGTTGGCGCCGGTCAGCTGGTTGAACAGCGTTGTCTTTCCGCAGTTCTGATTCCCTGCCAGCGCAAAGGTCAGCGTGGTATTTTCCGGCAGCGGATGGCCGTCCCCCTTGACGTGATAGCGTCCCCCCTCGCCTAAGCCGGGATGCTCACAGTCAGGACAGTTGGCAGAGGCGGCCACCGGCTCGGCAGCCTTGATCGGCACGATCCCGATCTGCGCAGCATCGGCCAGACGCAGCGTCAGCTCATAGCCGTGTATCCGCAGCTCCATGGGGTCGCCCATAGGGGCGAATTTGACCAGCGTTGCTTCAGCGCCGGGAATCAGACCCATATCCAGGAAATGCTGGCGCAGCGCACCCTGTCCGCCCACCGTCGTAATGCGTGCGGACTGGGCAACCGCCAGTTGGTCCAGTGTCATTCCTTTCTCCTGCACTTTCATGATCGTGTCCTTCCATCTATTCTAAATTTCGCATAGCCGGAGCTTTCATGGCCGTCAAGCCGCGCGGGATACCCCGCAAAAGAACGGCGCTGTCGGCCATTCGCGTATGATGTTTCCAAAGTCGGTCATCCTTCCCTGCGCATCAGCTGTGGCGTATGTGGCGATACATATACCGATAGTCCTCGCGCATAATGTTGCGCAAAAACGGAACAAACAGCACCGTATCAGAGGCAATCCACGCAGCCGGATCGGCAGCGCAGAGCGCATAGAACGCCACCGGCGCAGCAGACGCGCTGACCTGCCCGCCTGCAAAAACAGGCGGCAGCAGCAGGCAAACGGCAATGCGCGCCACCAATTCCGCCGCACCGGCGCCCAGCACAAACTGGGAGCGTCCGATCCCCTGCACGCAGTTGCGCACCACGAATATAAAGCCCAGAAACGGGTACAAAGCGAAATCCACATGTAAAAGAGTATTTCCGTAGCGTACAGTTTCCTCCGTCACCTTATCGGCGCTGAGGAACACACGGAGATAAAAGCCATCGTTCATCAACGCAAGTCCCATAACCACCACGGATACCACGATCACCGCTGTCATCAGTAATGCCTGAAGGGTGCCTTTTTTGATGCGCTCCGGCTTTCCGGCACCCAGATTCTGGGCGGTAAAGCTGGTCATGGCTGCGCCAAGACCATTCATCGGCGTCATAGCCAGATTAGACAGCTTGTTGGCAGCGCCAAAGCCGTTCTGAGCAGCGTTGGAGACCATAACGCCATCCAGCATGTCAAACTGCACCACCACGCCCTGCATCACAATGATGCCAATGGCCAGCACGGAGAATTGCAGACCCAGAGGAACTCCCTGCACCACATGGCGCCGCACATCCCACAGGGTAATACGCCAGTCCTGCGGATGGAGCCGGATATCCGGATACTTGATAAAGGCATAGATAAAGCATCCCACCGTGCTGATAAGCTGTGCGCTGACCGTGGCGATGGCCGCACCGGCCACGCCCCAGCGGAACACAATGATAAACAGCAGATCCAGCCCCACATTCAGCGCCGTGGAAAACAGCAAAAAGAGCAGCGGCGTAACAGAATCACCCATACTGCGCAGAAATGAGCAGATAAAGTTATAGAATAGCTGCGCGCCTATCCCCGCAAAGATAATCATGCAATAGGTATGCGCCGCACGGTAAACCTCCGGATTATCCGGGGTCACATTGATCCATGCCAGCATGGGGTTCAGCAGCAAAAGCGCCGCCGCAGTCAGCAATGCGGTCAGCACAGCGGAGAGAATTACCTGTGTGGCCAGTGAGCGGCGCACACCTGCGTTATCGCGGCAGCCGACGCTGCATGAGGTGACCACGCAGAAGCCCGCGCTTACCCCGAAGGCAAATTGCAGGAAAATAAAGACGAGCGACGTTGTATCGTTGACACCGGCTACCTCCTGCGCTGTCAATGTTTGCCCGACAATGGCGGCGTCACTGATGGTATAGACCTGCTGCAGCAGATAGGAGAAAATAATCGGCAGGGAAAACAGAAGAATGGTTTTCCAGCAGCTGCCCTGCGTCAGATCCATCGGTTGAAAAAACGACTTGAGTATACGGCTCTCATGATTCCGGTTCATGGCGGAAAGCCCACCTTTCCCTATAATTTTGCGGAGAGATTATAATCTTACCCATCCGCAAAGTCAATGGCCGTATATGTTGAATATAGACAGAAATCAAAATAAATTTTTGTGCAAATCACCACAGCGTATCTGTGTCCCGCTGCACTTTCCATCGGCAGAAATCACTCGGCAATAACCTCGCATATATCCACGCCATAATACTTCAGGCAGCCAACGGTTTGCTCGTCAATCCGCTCTCCGCAGATGACCAGCGGAACGGCGGGTGGACAGCTGATGGCTGCCGCGGCCGAAATACGGCCGCAGCTCTCCTGAACCGGCACCCTTTCGCTGGGAAGGAGCATCGCCTGCCGCGGCGAAAGCACTTTGGCGGGATGGGGCAGCGCAGGCGTCTGCGCCGTGATTGGCGGTCTTTTGGGAATATGACACAGTGCCTGCTCCAGCCGGCCAAGCTCCTGCTCCGTATGGATGGGAGAGAGCATCAGCACCACATAGTCAGGGTCGTAGAACTCAGGATATATACCCTTGTCCATCAGGCGCTGCGCCAGCTGCTGCCCGGTATAGCCATAGCCCTTTGCCGCCAGCGTCAGCTTTAGCGGTTCATCGCCTGCAAACACATATCCCGCGGCGGAAAGACGCTGCTTCAGCGCGTCAGCTTTCGGAAGAAAAGCGGACAGCGCATCCCGAAATGCCGTCATGCGGTCATTCGCAGCGTCCAACGACTGCAAAATAAGATAGGATGGGCTGCTGGAAGCAAACAAAGACATCGCGGTTTTTGCCTGCCTGTGCAGCGCCGCAGGAGCCGCCGGAGAAATATGGAGATAAGCGCCGCCTGTGATCACACCCAGCGTCTTATGAGCGGAGTCGCAGCACAGATCCGCCCCCTGATCCATAGGATGACAGGCAGCAGGAAGGAATTTAAGATACGCGCCGTGGGCATTATCCACCAGCAGCAGCACGCCGTTTTCCCGGCAAACGCGGGCAATGTCGCTGATATCCAGCATATTGCCCAGATAGTCCGGGCTGGTAAGGTACACCGCCGTTACACGCCGCGGCGCATTCTGCAAAGCGCGGGATATCTGGGACGCTGTCACAGGACAGCTGACATACGCACTGCGCTCCTGCGGATAAAGCCAGATAACATCCAGATCCAGCAGCGCAGCGCTGTTGACGAAGGCCTTGTGGGCATTGCGTGCGGCCAGAATAAGCGGCCGCTCACCCCTTGACGCCCCATACCGTGCCGCCATGTGCAGCATCGTTTGAATGCATAAGGTAGAGCCGCCGGCGGAATACACCGTTTGCGCGCCAAACAGGGCGCTGGCCTGCGCCTCGCTTTCCGCAATAACGCCGGAGGCGGTAAACAATTCGTCCGCCCCGTCAATTTCCGTAATGTCCAGCGGCTCGAAGCCGAGAAACGGATATCCCTTGTGCCCCGGCATATGAAACCGA
This sequence comes from uncultured Oscillospiraceae bacterium, assembly GCA_902475745.1. Classification (GTDB taxonomy): domain Bacteria; phylum Bacillota; class Clostridia; order Oscillospirales; family Oscillospiraceae; genus Vescimonas. The sequence continues at coordinate 11,318 of CABSAW010000025.1, read as the reverse complement.
ACCGGATCACTCTGCCGATAGCGGCGGACAAAATCGCAGATTGGGGTACTCATTGCGCCGCCAGCTCACGGGCCACAGCCACCATAATGGCACACTCCATCCTCTTGCGGAACAGATCACAGCCCTGCGCATAGACGCCGCGGACAGAGCCGGTGGCGTGGTAGGCGTTTGCCGCGCAGCCGCCGGAGCAGTACAATCTCGCCCAGCAATCGCGGCATTCCTCACGGGCATAGACGTTGCACCCGGCGAATTCGTCCTGAATGGCATGGTTCTCCACGCCGTGCCAGATATCGCCCAGCTTGAACTTTTCATCACCCACAAACTGATGGCAGGGATACAGATCGCCCCATGGTGTAACCGCCATGTACTCCGTTCCGGAGCCGCAGCCCGATATCCGCTTATAGATGCACGGGCCGCCCTTCAGGTCGATCATATAGTGGTAGAAGGTAAAGGGCTTGCCTTCCTTGTCACGCTCCAGCATCAGCTCGGCCAGCTTTTCATACTGTTCCATTACAACAGCCTTGTCCGCCTCGGTCAGTGCGGCAGGGTCGTCCGCCGCAGCCACCACAGGTTCCATGCTCAGCTCGGTAAATCCCAGATCCAGCATGGTCCGGATATCCGCAAGAAAGTCCGGATTGGCGTGGGTAAAGGTGCCCCGCATATAGTAGTTCTTTCCCTCGCGCGCTTCAACCAGCTTTTGGAATTTCGGCACGATCCGCTCCCAGCTGCCGTTTCCGGCATAGTCCACGCGGTAGCGATCATGCACCTCTTTGCGGCCATCCAGACTGAGAACCACATTGCTCATTTCCCGGTTGGCAAAATCGATCACATCATCGTCGATCAACACACCGTTTGTGGTTAATGTAAAACGAAAATGCTTGTTATACTTTTCCTCAACGCTCCGGGCGTAGGCCACCAGCTGCTTGACGACCTCAAAGTTCATCAGCGGCTCACCGCCGAAAAAGTCCACCTCCAGATTGTGCCGGGAGCCGGAATGCTCAATCAGAAAGTCCAATGCGCGCTTGCCCACCTCAAAGCTCATCAGGGCACGGTCACCGTGATACTTGCCCTGACTGGCAAAGCAATAGGAGCAGTTCAAGTTGCAGGTATGGGCAATATGCAGGCACAGCGCCTTGATAACACCGGAAGTCTTGGCCTTCAAATCCCCGGCCATCGGCGCAAACGTATCCTCGGTGAACAGCTTCCCCGCGGCCTTCAATTGCGCAATCTGGTCATAGCACGCCTCGATTTCCTGCGGCGTGATTTCATCATTTTCATGGTATTTTTCTGTCAGGGCCGCCACGATTGCCTCGCGGCTTTCATTCTGGAACCGGGCAATCACATCATACGCCAGCTCGTCCACAACGTGAACCGCGCCGGAGCAGATGTCCAGCACAATGTTATAGCCCCCTAATTGATATTGATGAATCATAAGTCTCTTCCCCTTATCTTATGCTAAAAATGCCGCCCGGAAGGGGCGGCATCATAGTTTCAAGCACTCGTTTACTTGCTTTCCTTCTTCTCGCAGGCCTGATTGGCAATACCGCAGCTGGTCTTGCAGGCAGACTGGCAGGAAGTCTGGCACTCGCCGCAGCCGCCCTTCTTGGCGCTTTCGCAAAGGTCACGAGTCTCGATCGTGTTGATGTGCTTCATAGTATATCCTCCCATGTGATTATCTTATAAAGTTATATCACACAGCCGTACCGTTGTCAATCGAACTCACACATTTTTCCCAAAACCCATTTCTTTCTGAGCATCGCCGGGCTGACCATAAAAATGGCGAACAAATCCGGCAAACCGCTGGGTCTGGCTGCTCAGCGGCGCGCCGCGCCGTGTCGCAATATAAAGTTGGCGCTGAACATCGGACTGCGGCAACGGGAAGGTCAGCAGATGGCCCGCCTTCACGGCGTCCTCCGCCGCCTTTTCCGAAATAATGGATATCCCCAAGCCGCCGGCCACCAGATTTTTAATGGACTCCTGATCGTTAAGCCGCGCCGAAACGATCAGATCATTTTCGTCCACACCCATCCGCTCGAAGTAGGCGGCCACACACTTCTTGCTGCCGCTTCCCTTTTCCCGCAGCAGCATCGGCTCACCGCAGATCTGCTCCAGTGTCATGCCGCCTGCCGCCGCAAAACGGCGATAATAGGCATTGTTCGGTGTGATGAGTACCATCCGATCCGTGTAAAACGGCACAAGCTCCAGCATCTCCTCATGGGGGTCGGCGCCGATCAGGCCCACATCAAATGCGCCGCACATCAGACCCTCCACAATTCCCTGGCTGTCGCTTTGAAACACATGGAACTGTGCGGCAGGACAGCTTGCACGGAACGCCGGCAAAATCTGCGGGAGAATATAGGCCGAGGGAATGGTGGAGGCCCCGATGCGGATCATCTTCTCATCCTCATCGCTCCAGCTGCGCATCAGATTATCCCGCAAATTGACAATGCTGCAAGCGCATTCATACAGTTCCTGCCCCCGCGGCGTGACCTCCACGGATTTCGTGGTACGAATGATGAGACTGGTCTGGAATTCCTCCTCCAGCTGACGGATATGCGTGCTGACGGTAGGCTGTGAGAGGTATAATTTTTCCGCCGCCTTTGTAAAGCTCTTATACTTCACAACCGCACAAAACGTCTGTAGCTGCTTTAGTTCCATACCGTCCTCCCACACAGCTTACGCAGCGCCAGCAAAGCGGTATCCACCTGCTGTGTCGTGTTCTGCCAGCCGAAGGAAAAGCGCACCGTCCCCCTCGGATAGGTATCCAATGTCCTGTGTGCGCTTGGCGCACAGTGCAGTCCCACCCGTACCATGATGCCATATTCCCGCTCCAGCGCATCCGCCATCAGCGCCGGATCCACTTGGGTGGGAACCACAGAAACGACCCCCGCCCTGCCGGTACTGTTCTGACGGCCCACCACGCGCAGGCCGCTGATCTCCGATGCCCCCTCCAGAAAACGGCGGGTCAGCATCAGCTCATGACCGGCAACGGCCTCCGGCGTTTCCCGGGCCAGCCAGTCCAGCGCGGCATGAAGCCCCATAATGCCCGGCAGATTCATGGTGCCCGCTTCAAAGCGATCCGGCATAAAGGCCGGCATCCGTTCCTCGTGGCTGATGCTGCCGGTGCCGCCGGCAATCAGCGGCGTTATTTGCGCCGTCATATCCGGCTGTAGGATAAAGCCGCCGATTCCCTGCGGGCCCAACAACCCCTTATGGCCGGTAAAGGCCAATGCGTCAATGTGCATGGCCTCCATATCAATGGGAAAAGCGCCGGCAGTCTGAGCCGTGTCCAGTATAAAACGCAGCCCATGCCTTTGACAAAAGGCCCCCACCTCCGCGGCCGGCATCATTGTCCCGCAAACATTGCTGGCATGAAGCATCACCACCGCCCGGGTATTGGGCCGCAGCAGTCCCGCTGCCGCCGCAAGCTCCAACGAGCCATCCCTGCGGCAGGGAATCCGGTCATAGGTCACGCCCTGTTTGGCCAATTGCGTCAGGGGACGCATAACGGCGTTATGCTCCATAGCGGAAACCAGCACATGGTCGCCGCTTTTCAAAAAGCCCTTCAGCAGCACATTCAGGCTCTCCGTAATATTGCGGGTAAAAACCACATTCCGGCAATCAGGGCCATGGAACAGGTCTGTCAGCTGCTGACGCGTAGCGAGCACAATTTCCTCGGCTTGATACGCCTCGCTGTATCCTCCGCGGTTGACATTGCATCCGCAGTCTTTTATATAATGGTATACCGCCTCTGCCACACCGGGCGCTTTCGGAAAGCTGGTGCTGGCGTTGTCCAAATAAATACGTTCCATAATCCGGCCACCTTTCTTACCACAGTATACCATGTATTTATTTGAATATCAAATCATTTAAATTGATATATCTATAATTCGTATTGGACTTTTATTGCGCAGCAGTGCTACGATACAAGTAACAACTTTGAAATGAGGAAAAATGCCCATGAATATCAAGCGCGAACGCACAACAATTATCGTTGCCGGTCTGATCATCGGTCTTATCGCCGCTTTGCTGGTCTACTTCGGCAACCCTGCCAATATGGGTTTTTGTATCGCCTGCTTCCTGCGGGATACCGCCGGCAGTCTGGGGCTGCACCGCGCCGCGGCCGTGCAGTACATCCGTCCTGAGATCGTCGGTCTGGTGCTGGGCAGCTTTATTGTGGCCCTGTGCCGAAAGGAATTCTCCGCCAAGGGCGGCAGCGCACCTGTCACCCGCTTTGTGCTGGGTTTCTTCGTGATGATCGGCTGCCTGATGTTCCTTGGCTGCCCGTTCCGCATGATCCTGCGTCTGGCCGGCGGTGATCTTAACGCCCTGCTGGGTCTGGTAGGCTTTGTCATCGGTATTCTGGCCGGCGTGTTCTTCCTGAAGCGGGGCTACTCCCTGAAGCGCACCTATACCCAGACAAAGCTGGAGGGAATTGCGTTTCCTGTCGTGCAGGTTGCGGTATTCATCCTGCTGGTGGCAGCCCCCGCCTTCATCTTCTTTACAGAGGCCGGCGGCGGCCCCGGCGCGAAGCACGCTCCCATCCTTATCAGCCTTGCCGCCGGTTTGATCGTGGGCGCTCTGGCCCAGCGCACCCGCCTTTGTATGGTCGGCGGTATCCGAGACATCGTGCTGTTCCGCGAGCCAAAGCTGCTCATGGGCTTCGGTGCGATTCTGGTCAGTGCCCTTGTCTGCAACCTGATCCTCAACGGCGTGACAGACGCCACCTTCTTCCACCTCAGCTTTGCCGAGCAGCCGGTGGCTCATACCGATGGGCTCTGGAACTGTCTGGGCATGGTGCTGGTTGGCTTTGGCTGTGTGCTGCTGGGCGGCTGCCCCCTGCGCCAGCTGGTCATGTCCGGCGAGGGTAACTCCGACAGCGCTGTAACGGTGCTGGGCCTTATTGTCGGCGCCGCCTTCTGCCACAACTTCGGTTTGGCCTCCAGTGCCGCCGGCCCCACCGATGCCGGTAAAATCGCCGTGATCATCGGTCTTGTGGCGGTGGCGCTCATCGGCTGCCTGAACACCTTTAAGAAGAAAGCGTAAGGAGGAATACTACCATGAACATTATTGACGCACGCGGTCTTTCCTGTCCGGAGCCTGTGGTGCTGCTGCGCAGCGCCATGGCCAGCGGCGAGAGCAGCTATCAGATCATCGTGGACAACCACGCTTCCCGCGAGAACACCACCCGCTACGCCCAGCACATGGGCTACAAGGTAGACGTTTCCGAAAATAGCGGCGAGTGGACGCTGACATTTACAAAATGATCTATATCGCCACGTTTTTTTCCCACTTCGGGGCCACCCGCTATAAGCTGCTGTGCGACAGGCAGGGCATTCCCTGCCGTGTCATGCCGGTTCCCCGTGATCTCAGCAGCAGCTGCGGTACCTGCGTCCGCTGTGAGGGCCGCTGGCTCCGCCCGGAGGGCGAGGCCGCGCAGGAGGTGGAGCAGGTAGCTGCGTGGGACGGAACGGCCTACACCACGGTGTATCACATTGACGAGAGGGAGGATTGACCATGGAAACGGACGTCAAGCTGACGAAGCTGGCCTCCTGCGCCGGCTGCGGCGCCAAGGTAGGGGCCGGTACGCTGGTTCATCTGCTGGAAGGCTTCCGCACCCACAGTGACCCCCGCCTGCTGGTAGGGTATGACCGCTCCGACGATGCCAGCGTCTACTATCTGGACGAGAACACGGCACTGGTGCAGACCACCGACTTCTTCCCGCCCATCGTGGACGACCCCTTCCTGTACGGGCAGATCGCCGCCGCCAACGCCATCAGCGACGTGTACGCCATGGGCGGCGAGCCCAAGCTGGCGCTGAACATCCTGTGCCTGCCGGAATCCATGCCCCGGGAAATGGTGCAGGAGCTGCTGCGGGGCGGCTACGACAAGGCGTATGAGGCCGGCGCCATCATCACCGGCGGCCACACCATCCACGGCGCAGAGCCCATCTACGGTCTGGCAGTGTCCGGCTTTGTCCACCCGAAGAAGATCCTGACCAACAGCGGCGCACGCCCCGGCGATGTGCTGCTGCTGACAAAGCCGCTGGGCGTGGGCGTATTGACCACCGCCGCCAAGGCGGGACTGGCGGACGGCGCGGTGATGGACCGCATCTACCGCCAGATGGCCACACTGAACAAGGCGGCGCGGGACATCATGGTAAAATACCGCGTCCACAGCTGCACGGACGTGACGGGCTTTGCCCTGCTGGGACACAGCTTTGAGATGGCGCAGGGCAGCGGCTGCACCGTCCACATCCGGACGGCGGACGTCCCCTATCATCCGGAGGCATGGGAACCGGCGCGCATGGGGCTTCTCCCCGCCGGCGCCTACCGCAACCGGGCATATGCCGAAGCGGGCGTCACCGTCCATGGCAGCGTCAGCCGCACCATGCAGGATCTGCTGTATGATCCCCAGACCAGCGGCGGCCTTCTCATGGCCGTGGCGGAGGAGGACGCAGAGGCCTGCCTGCGGGAGCTGCGGGACACCATTCCCGCTGCCGCCGCCGTGGGATATGTAACAGAGCCAGCGGAAAACTGCATCATTCTGGAGTAACAGCCATAATAAAAGGAAACGCTTTTCGTCAAAAGAAAAGCGTTTCCTTTTCATTGCCTGAAACAGTCAAAAAAGCCGTCAATCGGAATGGGGATCGCTTGCGTTTCTCATGTCCGACGCCGGGTACGCCCCTCCTGACCGGAAGCGTAAACCACTTCCCCCATATCAGGCGTCTCCTCCTCCAGTCCGCCAAAGGGCGCAAAGCGGTCTTCCGCTCTGGCCAAAAATTCAAGCTGCTGCGCCGACTTTGTTGTCGGGCAGCTATTGCAAGAACGGGCAGAAAAGAGTATAATAAATCGATTAGACATTGGGAGGTGCCTTTGTTGCGTATTCTGGGGATAGACCCGGGCGTTGCTATTGTCGGCTTTGGCGTACTTGACTGCGCAGGCGCCGCACAGCGCATGGTGCAATATGGCGCGATCAATACACCGGCGGGCATGCCGCTGGCAACACGGCTGACGCTGATTGAAAGCGACCTTACGGAGCTGATTGGCCACTTTCATCCTGATGAAATGGCAATTGAAGAGCTGTTTTTCAGTAAAAATATCACAACCGGCATTGCGGTTGCCCACGCCCGCGGCGTGATTCTGTGCACCGCTGAAAAGCTGCATCTGCCGGTTTACGAATATACGCCTATGCAGGTAAAGCAGGCGGTTGTGGGCTATGGTCTTGCGGAAAAAAAGCAGGTGATGGATATGACCCGCCGCCTGCTGAAGCTGAAAGCCATCCCCCGGCCTGATGATGCCGCCGATGCGCTGGCCATTGCCATCTGTCATGCGCGCAGTGCCACCAGCTTGCTGCGGCGTACCGATCCCAACGTAAAGGAGACCGTATAATGTTCTACTATCTCAACGGCATTGTGGCCGAAATTGAGGCCAACCTTGCCGTGATCGATTGCGGCGGTGTGGGTTACGCCTGCGCCACCACCAACTATACCCTGTCGCAGCTGAAAAAAGGAGAAAAGGCCAAGCTGTACACCTATATGAACGTCCGCGAGGACGCGATGGAGCTATTTGGCTTTGCCAGCCAGAGTGAACTGCACAGCTTCAAGCTGCTGCTGGGGGTCTCCGGTGTGGGGCCCAAGGCGGCGCTGTCAATCCTCTCAGCCAATACGCCGGCCAATCTGGCTATGGCGGTGGTGACGGGTGATGAAAAGGCGCTGACCGCCGCGCCGGGCATCGGCAAGAAGATTGCCCAGCGCATCATTCTGGAGCTGAAGGATAAACTGGCCAAGGAGCAGGGCACCTTTGAATCGGATGCCTCTATCCCCCAGTTGACGGTGCTGCCGAATGACAAGGCCAAAGAAGCAGGCGCGGCACTGGCGGTGCTGGGCTACAGCGGCGCCGAGGTGGCGGCGGCCTTGAAGGGCATCGATATGGAGACGCTGCCGCTGGAGGAGATCATCCGTCAGGCGCTCAAGCGTATGGTGAAGTAAGGGAGGTGTCGTTGTGAGCATTGATTACGGCAGCGATATCTATGAAGAGCCGATCGTATCCACTACTTTTTTACCGGAGGATGCGCAGGAGAAATCCTTGCGTCCCCATACGCTGAAGGAGTATATCGGTCAGGAAAAGGCCAAGGGCAACTTGTCCGTATTCATTGAGGCGGCGCGCCGCAGAGGCGAATCGCTGGACCATGTGCTGCTGCACGGCCCTCCGGGATTGGGCAAGACCACGCTGGCCGGCATCATCGCCGCCGAAATGGGGGTCAATATCCGCATTACCTCCGGCCCGGCCATTGAAAAGCCCGGCGATCTGGCGGCGCTGCTGACCAACCTCAATGAGAATGATATTCTCTTTGTGGATGAGATCCACCGCCTGAACCGCGCCGTGGAGGAGATCCTGTACCCGGCGATGGAGGACTATGCCATTGACATTATCATTGGCAAGGGCCCTTCCGCCAACTCCATACGGTTGGATCTGCCCCACTTTACGCTGATTGGCGCCACCACCCGGGCAGGCTCGCTGTCCGCGCCGCTGCGCGACCGGTTTGGCGTAACGCTGCGGCTGGAGCTTTACACGCCGGAGGAGCTGAAGGAAATCGTCACCCGCAGCGCCGGTATTCTGGATGTACCCATTGAGGAGGCCGGCGCCATGGAAATCGCCCGCCGCTCCCGCGGAACGCCCCGCATTGCCAACCGGATGCTGCGCCGTGTCCGGGACTTTGCGCAGGTCAAGGCGGACGGCACCATTACCCGGCAGGTGGCGGACAGCGCTCTGCTGGCGCTGGAGGTAGATCATCTGGGGCTGGATCAGGTGGACCGGCGTATGCTGCGGGCTATCATCGAAAACTACGGCGGCGGCCCGGTGGGGCTGGATACGCTGGCAGCCACCATCGGAGAGGAATCGGTAACGCTGGAGGATGTGTATGAGCCATATCTGATGCAGCTGGGCTTCTTGACGCGCACGCCGCGGGGACGCTGCGTCACCGGCAAAGCCTACGAGCATTTGCACATGGAATTCTGCGGCCAAACGCAATTGGAAATATGAGAGGACGTATCAAAAATGGGTAAATTATTTGGAACAGACGGTATTCGCGGTATTGCAGGAAAAAATCTGACAGCAGAGCTGGCCTTCCATGTCGGGCAGGCAGTGGCCGTTGTGCTGCAAGAGGAATTGGGGCGCAAACCGGTGATCACCATCGGCAAGGATACGCGCATTTCCTCTGATATGCTGGAGGCGGCGCTGAGCGCCGGTATATGCGCAGTCGGCGGCGATGTGCTGCTGTTGGGTACGATCCCTACGCCTGCCGTTGCTTTTTTGACCATCAGGGAAAAGGCGGATGCCGGTGTGGTCATTTCCGCCAGCCATAACCCCTACGAGCACAATGGGATCAAGGTGTTCAATGCACAAGGCTATAAGCTGCCGGACGCAATGGAAAACCGCGTGGAGGAGCTGATTCTTTCTCATGCAGAAATGCCGGTAAAAACGGGAGGGGAAATCGGCTGCTGCCGCAATGCCTCCGAGGAAATGCATGAAGATTATATCGATTACCTGCTTGGCACTGTCGGCTGCGATTTATCGGGTCTGCGGGTTCTGGTGGACTGCGCCAACGGAGCCGCCGCCGCTACTGCGCCGGACTTATTCCAGCGCCTGCCGGTGATGGCGGATTTCATCAATATCGATCCCGATGGCGTCAATATCAACAGAGACTGCGGCTCCACCCATCTCGAGCAGCTCGCAACAATGACGGTGGCCGGAAAATATCATCTGGGCATTGCCTTTGACGGCGATGCCGACCGATGCCTGCTGGTGGATGAAAAGGGGCATACCATTGACGGTGATAAGATCATGGCGGTATGCGGTCTGGCGCTGCGCCGTGCAGGCAAGCTGACCAACAATGCGGTGGTGGCAACGGTCATGTCCAATCTGGGGCTGCATGAATTCTGCCGCAAAGAGCAGATCGATCTGGTCTGCACGGCGGTGGGAGATCGGCATGTGCTGGAAAAGATGCTGGCGTGCGACTACGCCATCGGCGGCGAGCAGTCCGGCCACATGATCTTCCGGGAATATGCCACCACAGGCGATGGCGAACTGACGGCATTGCAGTTTCTGAAAGCGCTGAAGGCCGCAGATAAGCCGGCCTCTCAGCTTGCCGCATGCTGCGCCCAATACCCGCAGGAGCTGATCAATGTGGCGCTGGATGCCGCCCCCGGCGAGAAAGAGCGCATCATGGCCTCCCCTGAATTGGCGCAGGCTGTGGCGGAAAAAGAGGCGCTGCTGGGCAGTGAGGGCCGCATACTGATTCGTCCCTCCGGTACCGAGGCGCTGATCCGGGTCATGGTGGAGGCAAAAACAGATGAAATTGCCCGCAAGGTGGCTGAGGATTTGGCGAAATTGGTGAAAAATATATAGTAAAAAACAGCTATATGACAAATTTTATCATATCACTTGACAAGTTCTTTATTGAAAAGGTATAATAGAAAATGGTAAATAGCAAAGAGGTTAGTTTTACCTATCTGGAAAGCCTGAGTGACGAACAGCTTTGCGCCGCCTGCCAATCCGGGCAGCGCAGCGCCGAAGAGATTTTGGCTGCACGATATCACCGGCTGGTACGCAGCGTTGCCAGACCCTATTTCCTCGCCGGCGGAGACAGTGAAGATCTGCTGCAAGAGGGAATGCTGGGTTTAATCAAGGCCATGCGCGAGTATGACCCAAATCAGAATGCATCGTTTTGCACCTTTGCCGAGATATGTATCCGCCGCCGACTCTATTCGGTTCTGAAATCGGCTTCCTCAGGAAAACACCAACCTCTGAATCAAGCGATCCCCCTGAATCCCTCATTCTTTGACGTCAGTCTCGCTTTTGCACAGGTAGACCCCGAGGTTTTATTGATTGACAGAGAAAAAACCGCCGGTCTGCTGGAGTATGCCTGCAAACAGTTATCCGCCTTCGAAGCTGAGATTTTAGGGTTCTATTTGGACGGTCTCACATGCCGTGAGATTGCAGAAACTGTAGGCAAGCCTCCGAAATCGGTGGAAAATGCTGTACAGCGCATCCGCCGCAAAATTGGGCGGCAACTTCAATCGGGCGATATCAGCAAAGGCTGAACGCAATATATTTCTCAAAGAGAGGGTAAAATCATGTACGAAGACAAGACCTTAGTTTGCAAAGAGTGTGGCAATGAGTTCGTGTTCACCGCCGGTGAGCAGGAGTTCTATGCTGAGCGCGGTTTCCAGAACGAGCCCCAGCGCTGCAAGGCCTGCCGCGACGCTCGCAAGAACGCTGCCCGCGGTCCCCGTGAGTACTTCACCGCTGTCTGCG
>CABSAW010000024.1:0-18543 GCA_902475745.1 uncultured Oscillospiraceae bacterium | reverse complement strand
TGAAGTATGGATGATGGAACGGGGCGTCCTGGTAATTCATGGAAGGATTAAACAGGGATCCCCACTTACGAAGGAACCACGACACATCGGTGCCGTGGCGATTTGCTTTTTCAGGGGGATTTTTCCCCATAATTTGATAAAAACCGGCCGCATCCGCCTCCAACAGGCGGTTAGGCCGGTTTTGGTTTTTCCTGCCTGCAAAGCAAAAAGGGAATAAATGGAAATAAAAAATTTTCCCTTAACAGAATTTTGACGTTTTCTTAACGGAAATCTGTGATAAAATAACACCAATCATCAAAAACGCAGTAAGCAGGGAGGGTGAGCTGTGAAAAAACGGTCGATTCCATGGCCGGAGCCGTGGGTCACAAAGCGGAAAGTGTTTCACCACGCGCTGCAATACTCCGCAAAGGACTTTATCATATCGGCGACCTTGTTCTTCATTACGGTGGTGCTGTGTCTGCTGCTGCGGTCAGTAGACCCTCATAATGATACCAGCTATGTGGCGGTGATCTTCTTTCTGGATGTATTCCTGACCGCGCTGCTGACGGATGGCTATCTGTTCAGTATGCTGATTGCGATTACCGGCGTGCTGTGTGTGGACTACGTATTCACCGAGCCGTACTGGGAGATCAGCTTCACGCTGGCCGGCTTTCCGCTGACGTTTATCGTCATGATGTTCATTTCGGTGGTGACGGGTATGCTGACCAGCCGCGCCAAGCAGGTGGAGATTCTCAAGCGGGAGGCGGAGCGGGAACGGATCCACGCCAATTTGCTGCGCGCCGTCTCCCACGATATCCGCACGCCGCTGACCAGCATCATGGGCGCTACCGACGTGCTGCTGGAGCAGGGGGATACCCTGACAAATGAGCAGCGCCGTCAGCTGGCTGCCGCCGCCAACGAGGATGCCCAGTGGCTGATCCGTATTGTGGAGAACCTGCTGTCCATCACGCGCCTCGGCGGGCAGGATGATGCCGATGATGCCAAGGTAACCAAAACGCTGGCGGTGGCGGAGGAGGTTATTGAAGGGGCGGTAGCCAAGTTTTCCGCCCGTGGCGGAAAGCTGCCGGTGCATGTACATCTGCCGCAGGAGGTGCTGCTGGTTCCCATGGATGAGCTGCTGATGGAGCAGGTGCTGCTGAACCTGCTGGAAAATGCCGCCACCCACGCGCAGGGCGCCACGCAGGTCAACATCACGCTGGAAGGAAAAAACGGCGCGGCCCGCATTGTTGTGGAGGATGACGGCGCCGGTATCCCAGCGGAAAAGCTGAAAAATCTGTTTGACAGCAGTGCCCATCAGAGCCAGCAGGGGGATAAGAAGCGCAATATGGGCATCGGCCTATCCGTTTGCAAAACGGTGGTGCAGGCCCATGGCGGAACGATTTACGGTGAAAATGCCTCGCATCACGGCGGGGCACGGTTTGTAATCGAATTACCAATGGAGGAGGACGACCATGAAAATTAAAGACAAGGTACTGATTGTAGAAGATGAGCAGAGCATCAGCAATTTTATCTCCATGATCCTGACGGCAAACGGCTATGATACCATTGTTGTCAACAGTGGCGAGGAGGCGCTGACCATGATCTCCTCCCATTGTCCCGACCTGATCATTCTGGATCTGGGTCTGCCGGATATGGACGGCATGGAGGTGCTGAAATCCGTCCGCAAGTGGTCCAATCTGCCTGTGGTGGTGGTGTCGGCCCGTCACCATGAGCATGACAAGGTGGAGGCACTGGATTACGGCGCCGACGACTATATCTCCAAACCCTTCGGCACCTCCGAGCTGCTGGCCCGCATCCGCACGGCCATCCGCCATACCCGCACCGCGCTGTCCGATCCGCAGATTGCCCAGTCCGGTAAATTCACCACCGGCGAGCTGACCATTGATTACGACAAGCATCAGGTGCTCATGCGCGGCGAGAATGCCAAGCTGACGGTGAATGAATATAAGATCGTGGCCTTGCTGGGCAAATATTCCGGCAAGGTGCTGACCTATGATTTTATCATCCGCGAGCTGTGGGGGCCCAAGGCCAAAACGGACAACCAGATCCTCCGCGTCAACATGGCCAATATCCGCCGCAAGCTGGAAAAAGATCCCAGCCATCCGGAATATCTGTTTACCGAGGTGGGCGTGGGCTACCGTATGCGCGAGAGCGATTAAGCGTTAAAGCGCAGATTGTCGAAAAAGTGCATATTCACGACAAAAGCCCTGCGTTTTCGCAGGGTCTTTTGTTATTTTGTTCACAAATAACGAATATTTTATAAGGATGAAATTAAGAAAAAACGCCAAAGCGCAACAGCTGCGTTAAGAAACTTCTCCCCTTATTTACAGCGGCGGGCAGAATATAGTAAGCTTTTTTTGTACCGTTTTTTTCTGAGCGGTAACTACGAATAAGGAGAGAAAACAATGGAAGAAAGAAAAGGCTTTGGAACCAATTTCGGGTTCCTGATGGCCTCAGTCGGATCGGCGGTCGGCCTCGGCAATATCTGGGGCTTCCCCAATAAAATGGGCGCCAACGGCGGCTTTACCTTCCTTCTCATCTATCTGGTGCTGGCTGTCTGCTGCGGCTTCATCGTTATGGTGGGCGAGCTGGCACTGGGCCGCAAGACGGGACATGGCGCTGTAGGCGCCTACAAGGTACTCAGCAAGAGATTCCGCTGGATCGGTTGGTTAGGCATTCTGTCCGCATTCTTTATCCTGTTCTTCTACTGTGCGCTGGGCGGCTATTGCCTGAAGTACACGGTGCTCAACGTGGGTAATCTGTTCAACACCGGCTTTGGCTCCAACGGCCTTTCCGGCAGCGAGGTGTTCAGCGCCTTTATGGCAAGTCCCGGTGAGGCCATTATCTACGGATTGATCTTCGTGGTGCTGACCATGGTCATCGTCATGGGCGGCATCGGCAACGGCATCGAAAAGGTTTGCTCCGTGGGCATGCCCGCTCTGTTTGTGGCGCTGCTGATCTGCATCATCCGCGCCTGCACGCTGGAGAATGCTGTAGACGGCCTGAAGTACATGTTTGTTCCCGGCTGGGCGCTGGCCAACGGCGTCATCGATGAAGCGCCCAACTTCTTTGAAGTCCTTTCCACGGCCGGCGGCCAGATGTTCTTCTCCCTGTCGCTGGGTATGGGCGCTATGATCACCTACGGCTCCTATCTGGATAAGAAGGAGAACATTCAGAGCAACGCGGTTCTCATCATCGTGATGGATACGCTGGTGGCCCTGATGGCCGGCCTGTGCGTGATCCCCGGCCGCTTTGCGCTGGACCCCACCGGTAATCTGGGCGGTCCCAGCCTGCTGTTCGTGACCATGCAGAACGTGTTCCACAATATGGGCAGCTTTGGCCCCATTTTCGGTATCATCTTCTACCTGCTGGTGGTGTTTGCCGCGATTTCCTCCTCCATCTCGCTGCTGGAGGTTGTGGTGGCCCACTTTGTGGATAAGGCGCGCGCTGCCGGCAAGGGCGACAAGCGTAAGAAGTACACCCTGATCGCCGCTGCGGCCGTTGGCCTTGGCTGCATTCTGGTCTGCGCCGACTGTCTGGGCGGCAACAACATCGCCCCGGCGGACATTCTGGGAATCGCAGAGCCGAAGACGTGGGCAGCGGATTGGTTGGACTTCTGGGATATGCTGTCCGAGGGTATTATGATGCCGCTGGGCGCGCTGCTGATGTCGCTGATGATCGGCTGGGAGCTGGGGCCAGAGGTGGTTCGGAAGGAGTGCGAGCAGCAGGGGAACCGGCTGAGCTCCTACGGCTTCTTCAAAATCTGCATCAGATTTATTACCCCGCTTTGCATGCTGCTGGTTCTTTACGGTCAGATCAAATCCTTCTTTGGCTGAGAAAAATCGCGCCTGCCCCATATTGGCATTTCATGAAAAAAATCACCGAAGCGCAAGCTTCGGTGATTTTTTTCATATTTTCGGAGGCGAAACCTCGTGAAAAACCCACCCGTCCACAAAATATGAACAATTTGTGAAATAAGTCAAATGATTCATAAAAAACTTGTTAAAAGGTATGAAAAAATGTCAAGAACTTGACAATGTGCGGCGGAGGCTATAGAATAAACCTACCATAAATCATGAGGAGGTAAATCTCATAATGGAAAAGAAAAGCACAAAGATCGCGTATGGCGTAGCTGTTGTGATCGTCATTGTGGCTCTGGTTATTGCCAAGGTCGCCAACGACGGTTCCGGCTTTGTCGCCACCGGTTGGGCGCTGTTCCCCCCCGTGGTCGCCATTGCTCTGGCCCTGATCTCTAAGGAAGTGTATTCTTCCCTGTTCTTGGGCTGCCTGGTTGGCGCTCTGCTGCTGGCGAACTTCGCCCCCTGGCAGACTGTCGTGAACTTCATCGGTGCCGATGGTGCCGTTGGCATGATCAATGCCATCGACATCTCCATCCTGATCTTCCTGGTGGTGCTGGGCATCATGGTGGACCTGATGAACAAGGCCGGCGGCTCCGCCGCGTTCGGCCGTTGGGCCAAGAAGGCTGTTAAGACCCGCACGGGCGCACAGCTGATGACCATGCTGCTGGGCGTTCTGATCTTCATCGATGACTACTTCAACTGCCTGACCGTGGGCGCCGTGATGCGTCCCGTCACCGAGTCTCACAAGATCTCCCGCGCCAAGCTGGCCTACATCATCGATGCTACCGCCGCTCCCGTCTGCATGCTGGCTCCCGTGTCCTCCTGGGCTGCCGCTGTCGCGTCCTATGTGCCCGATGGCTTCCCCGGCTCCCGTATCTCCATGTTCCTGAGCCAGATCCCCTATAACTACTACTGCATCCTGACCCTGATCATGATCATCATGCTCGCCGTGTTCAACATCGACTACGGTCCCATGCTGACCCATGAGTACAACGCCCAGGTGAAGAACGACCTGTTCACCACCGAGCATCGCCCCTTCGCCGGCGCTGACGATTATGAGGAAGGCGAAAAGCACTCCTCCGTTCTGGACCTGCTGGTTCCCGTCATCGTCCTGATCGCCCTGTGCATCGTCGGCCTGATCTGGACCGGCGGCATGTTCGATGCTGAGAGCGACAACTTCGGCAACTTCGTGATGTCCTTCTCCGATGCCTCTGCCGGCCCCGGCCTGTGCCTGGGCTCCATCGTGGCCATCGTGTTCACCTTCATTTACTACTGGCTGCGCGGCCTGATCGGCTTCGAGAAGTCCTTCGAGTCCGTGCCCAACGGCTTCATCCAGATGGTCTCCCCCATCCTGATCCTCTGCTTCGCCTGGACGCTGTGCGGTCTGTGCCGTGACAACGGTCTGCAGGTCGGCACGTTCGTCGAGGGCGTTATGGCCAACACCGGCGACCTGGCCAAGTTCCTGCCCGCCGTGATCTTCATCGTGGCCTGCTTCATCGGCTTCGCCACCGGTACCTCTTGGGGTACCATCGGCATCATGGTCCCGCTGGTCTGCGCCGTGTTCAACTGGGATACCCAGATGACTCTGCTGTCCGTGGGTCTGGCCGCTTCCTGCGCCGGCGGCGTGTGCGGCGACCACCTGTCCCCCATCTCCGATACCACCATCATGGCTTCTGCCGGTGCTCACTGCTACCACCTGAACCATGTGTCCACCCAGATCCCCTACGGCGTGACCGTGGCTGCCGTTTCCTTCGTCAGCTTCATCATTGCCGGCATTGTGCAGAACGTGGTCATCTGCATGATCATCGCCATCGCGCTGATGATCGCCACTCTGTTCGTCATCAAGGCAGTTGTCACCAAGAAGCATGCTGCCCTCTTTGCTGAAATGGCTGAGGCCAACAAGGCTGCCAAGTAAGCGCCTGCCTGTTGCTCAAGTCTGGCATTTGCGATTAAAAAAAGAGTCCCGCCGTGGCGGGGCTCTTTTTTTTTGCCTTTGGTACGCCGCCTTACCAAGACCGAAAGACGTACATTATATAATCGAATTAGCGATATTACGTTCAATCAGGCGGTGCAAGCGCCAGATAAGAGCTTGTTAAAAAAATGAAAAAGATGAAAAGAGGTTGCAAAAACACCCCCTAAATTGGAGAAAAGGGAGAAAGTACAGTTCATAATTTGTTCAAATTCACCCGCCTGCCGAATTGCTGAAATCTTGACAATCTATTGAAAAAAAGCTAAGATGTGACCACCATAAATCATGAGGAGGTAAATCTCGTAATGGAAAAGAAAAGCACAAAGATCGCGTATGGCGTAGCTGTTGTGATCGTCATTGTGGCTCTGGTTATTGCCAAGGTCGCCAACGACGGTTCCGGCTTTGTCGCCACCGGTTGGGCGCTGTTCCCCCCCGTGGTCGCCATTGCTCTGGCCCTGATCTCTAAGGAAGTGTATTCTTCCCTGTTCTTGGGCTGCCTGGTTGGCGCTCTGCTGCTGGCGAACTTCGCCCCCTGGCAGACTGTCGTGAACTTCATCGGTGCCGATGGTGCCGTTGGCATGATCAATGCCATCGACATCTCCATCCTGATCTTCCTGGTGGTGCTGGGCATCATGGTGGACCTGATGAACAAGGCTGGCGGCTCCGCCGCATTCGGCCGCTGGGCCAAGAAGGCTGTTAAGAGCCGCATGGGCGCACAGCTGATGACCATGCTGCTGGGCGTTCTGATCTTCATCGACGACTACTTCAACTGCCTGACCGTGGGCGCCGTGATGCGTCCCGTTACCGAGAGTCACCACATCTCCCGCGCCAAGCTGGCCTACATCATCGATGCTACCGCCGCTCCCGTCTGCATGCTGGCGCCTGTGTCCTCTTGGGCCGCCGCCGTCGCGTCCTATGTGCCCGATGGCTTCCCCGGCTCCCGCATCTCCATGTTCCTGAGCCAGATTCCTTGGAACTATTACTGCATCCTGACGCTGGTCATGATCATCGTGCTCTCCGTGTTCAACATCGACTACGGTCCCATGCTGACCCACGAGTACAACGCCCAGGTGAAGAACGACCTGTTCACCACCGAGCATCGCCCCTTTGCCGGCGCTGACGATTATGAGGAAGGCATGAAGCACTCCTCCGTTCTGGATCTACTGGTTCCCGTCATCGTTCTGATCGCCCTGTGCATCGTCGGCCTGATCTGGACCGGCGGTATGTTCGATGCCGAGAGCGACAACTTCGGCAACTTCATCATGTCCTTCTCCGATGCCTCTGCCGGCCCCGGCCTGTGCCTGGGCTCCATCGTGGCCATCGTGTTCACCTTCATTTACTACTGGCTGCGCGGCCTGATCGGCTTCGAGAAGTCCTTCGAGTCCGTGCCCAACGGCTTCATCCAGATGGTCTCCCCCATCCTGATCCTCTGCTTCGCCTGGACGCTGTGCGGTCTGTGCCGTGACAACGGTCTGCAGGTCGGCACGTTCGTCGAGGGCGTTATGGCCAACACCGGCGACCTGGCCAAGTTCCTGCCCGCCGTGATCTTCATCGTGGCCTGCTTCATCGGCTTCGCCACCGGTACCTCTTGGGGTACCATCGGCATCATGGTCCCGCTGGTCTGCGCCGTGTTCAACTGGGATACCCAGATGACTCTGCTGTCCGTGGGTCTGGCCGCTTCCTGCGCCGGCGGCGTGTGCGGCGACCACCTGTCCCCCATCTCCGATACCACCATCATGGCTTCTGCCGGTGCTCACTGCTACCACCTGAACCATGTGTCCACCCAGATCCCCTACGGCGTGACCGTGGCTGCCGTTTCTTTCGTCTGCTTCATCATTGCCGGCATTGTGCAGAACGTGGTCGTCTGCATGATCATCGCCATTGCCCTGATGATCGCCACCCTGTTCGTCATCAAGGCGGTTGTCTCTAAGAAGAACGCTGCCCTCTTTGCTG
This sequence comes from uncultured Oscillospiraceae bacterium, assembly GCA_902475745.1. Taxonomy (GTDB): domain Bacteria; phylum Bacillota; class Clostridia; order Oscillospirales; family Oscillospiraceae; genus Vescimonas. The sequence continues at coordinate 10,761 of CABSAW010000024.1, read as the reverse complement.
AAATGGCCGAGGCCAACAAGGCTGCCAAGTAAAGCGCCTGCGCCTGCTGACAAGTGCAAATGAAAAAAGGACACCGGTTTAAACCGGTGTCCTTTTTTATTGTGCAAGAGGGGAATGGCTGGGCATGCACTTGTGCGAAGCGTCATACCTCGATGCCGTACTTCTCAAATCGGGGGATCAGACCCTGCCGGGGATGGGGGTCGCCGTCGTCGGGGATCTGTGCTAGATCGTAGCCGGGGTAATCGTTGCCCTCGATGATGGCGGGGCCCTTCTCCGTCATGCAGATATCCCAACCCACATAGTGGAACTCCGGATACATCAGCGCCGCCTTCAGCGCCAGCGCCTTGACTTCCTCGTGCATGGGCATCTGATAGCCCTTCAGCTCAATGCCGGTGGTGGGGTGGCGGTCATATTTCTTCAGCGCCTCATCGTGGCCCTGACCGGCGATTTTGCCGGTGTCCAGATCGAACCGCATGGTAATACCGCCCCGGCCCATGTTGTCAAAGGCCACGCCGTCGGTACCCGCCTTGCAGGCGGCGTAGATCACCAGCGGCTGGCCGTCCTTCACAAAGGTGGCCACACGGATGCAGTTGATGGAATCAGGATGCAGCGCCGCTGCCTGCGGATGCTGACGGATGACCTCCTCGCAGATGCCAAACCGTTTCTCCGGCTGCTTCACATAGGCCCACATAGCCTCCGGATCAGCGAAATCCTTCTTATACAGCTTCTCGATGCCGCTGCCGCAGTCGCCGTCAATGGGCTTGACGATCACCGCCTCCTTGTCCTCGATAAAGGCGCGGAACTGCTCCGTATTGGCGGTAAACAGGTTCAGTGCCTCGCGGCCCATCAGCGGACGGAACTTCTCAAAGAAAGCGTTTTTATCGTTGAAGATGGCCGCATCGGCGCGGTTGTTGACCCGCTTGACAAAGGCGGCGGAGCGCACGCGGGTCAGATAGGTGGCCCGCTCAGCGTCGTTCAGGTCGTAAAACTCAAACATCATATAGTCCGTGGGGCCTGCGCCGTAGCGTTTGGCACACCGCAGCATGTCGGCAAACAGGGTGGCGGTGGGCTTGCCGCAGATGGCGTGGGCCTTTTCGGCGGTCTGCCATATGCGGCGCAGCGGCACGCTCTTGGCGGCCTGACGGATGGAACGCAATTTCATAAAGGCAAAACATCCTTTCATAAAAGGTGCTTATCATTATACCTGTTTCTTCAGAAAAGAAAAGCCCCAAACGTCAAATTTTCCCGGCCTTGTCATGAAAAAAGCAAAACGCAGCCATAACACATACAAATTTTGCAAAAATTTTTCCCGGATTCTCTTGACAGGTGTATGACATCGTGGTATAAGTGTACTAGTACGTTTAATACACTATACCCGGAAGGAGTGACACTATGATCCATCTGGACTATCGGGACAGCCGACCTATCTACGAGCAGGTAAAGGACAGCCTGCGCCGCTTGATGGTCACGGGTGTTCTGTCGCCCGGTGACAAGCTGCCGTCGGTGCGGTCCATGGCTTCGCAGCTGTCCATCAACCCCAACACCATCCAGCGGGCCTATGCCGAGCTGGAAGCGGAGGGCTATGTGGTATCCGTTACCGGAAAAGGCAGCTTTGTGGCGGAGGGAAATACCCAGAACATCGCCCGCAAGGCGGAGCTGACCGGCAAGTTAAAGCCCATCTTAGAGGAGCTGAGGAGCCTTGGCATGACCTGCGATGAGCTTTTGCGGCTCTGGGAAGGAGAGAGAAAGTAATGTTAGAAGCAAAAAACGTCGTCAAGACCTTTGATGGCTTCCGGGCGCTGGACGAGGCCAGCCTGACCGTCCCCAAGGGCGCGGTCTACGGGCTGGTTGGCCCCAACGGCGCAGGCAAATCCACCATTATTCGTCACTTTACCGGCGTCTACCGTCCCGACAGCGGCTCTCTGACGCTGGAGGGTCAGCCCATCTACGAAAACACCGCCGTCAAGCAGCGGATCTGCGTCATCCCTGACGACTGGTTCTACTTCTCCCAGTGGTCTATCCGGGAGATGGCCCGGCTCTATAAGGGCATGTACCCCTCCTTCAGTCAGGAGCGCTACAATCGGATGCATGAGGTGTTCCCGCTGGACGACCGCCAGATGATCCGCCGCATGAGCAAGGGTATGCAGAAGCAGGCGGCCTTTTGGATCACCATGTGCTGCATGCCGGAGTACCTGATTCTGGACGAGCCGGTGGACGGCCTTGACCCGGTTATGCGCCGTCAGGTATGGTCGCTGCTGCTGGGCGATGTGGCCGAGCGTGGCACCACCGTGCTGGTATCCAGTCACAACCTGCGGGAGCTGGAGGATGTGTGCGACCATGTGGGTATTATGAACAAGGGCAAGGTGCTGCTGGAGCGCAGTCTGTCCGATTTGCAGGATAACACGGTGAAATTACAGGTGGCCTTCGCTGGCGACGAGCCGCAGCTGCCTGCGGGACTGAACGTCCTGCACCACGAGAAGATCGGCCGCGTACACACCTACATCATCCGCGGCGATCAAAGTCAGATTCTGGCGCAGGTGTCGGCGCTTCAGCCCATTCTGCTGGAGGCCATTCCTCTGACGCTGGAGGAGATCTTTATTTACGAGCTGGGAGGTGTTGACTATGCGGTTCATGATATCGTCCTCTGATCGGGCGTTGGCCCGCGCCGACTTCCGCCGCTTCTGGCCGCTGCTGTTCGGCTATGCTGCCGTGTGGCTGTGCGCCCTGCCCCTGACCCTGTGGAGCAACCGCAGATGGATCTATGATGCCACGGATTCGGCGGCGACGCTCAGCAGCGTCAACAGCCATCTGAGGGACTGCACCGCGGCGGCGCCCATTATATCCGCCTGCTTCGCCGTGCTGCTGGCCATGGCCCTGTACGCCTATCTGATGAACGGCCGCAGCGTGGGTCTGCTGCACGCCCTGCCCATCACCCGGGGCCGCCAGTTCGCCGTTCACTTCGCCGTGGGCGTGCTGATGTTCACCGTGGTGCATCTGGCGGCGGCGCTGATTTCCCTGCCGGTGCAGGCCGGATGCGGCGCCATCGACATGCGGGGCACGCTGGAGTGGTTTGCTGTGGCGGAACTGACCGGCCTGTTCTACTTTGCGCTGGCCACGCTGTGCGCCATGATCACCGGCTGGCTGCTGGCCATCCCCGTCATCTATGTCGGCGTCAACTTTATGTTTGCCGCCTTCTACGCGCTGTTTGCTTTTCTGGCGCAGGCATTCATCTGGGGTTATGAGAGCGTGGGCTGGCCCGCGTGGCTGGACTGGCTGACCCCGACGGTTCGCTTGTATCAGCAGATCACTAACGGCGAGAGCACGCTCATCCCGGACACACAGTTCCGCTATTATGCCCAGCACCTGTCCGCCTCCGGCTGGACAACGCTGCTGGTTTATACGGCGGTAGCCGCGGCGCTGATCGCCGCCGCCTATTTCTTCTACCGCGCCCGCCACAGCGAGACAGCCGGCGACGCCGTCGTGTTCCGCTGGCTGCGGCCTGTGGTGCTGTATGTGATCTCGCTGGCCGGCGGTATGGGTCTGGGCATCCTGCTGTGGTACATGGTGTCCGGCGGCGGCAGTATGACGGTACTGGTGCTGTGCCAGATCGCAACGGGTCTGATCGTCTACTTCGGCGTCCAGATGCTGCTGCACAAGTCCTTCCGCGTGTTCACCCGCCGCGGCTGGCTGGGTGGAGCGGTGCTGGCCGTGGCGCTGGCGGTCATTGCGCTGGTGATCCGCTTCGATGTGCTGGGCTTTGCCGGATACGTCCCCGATGCGGACCGGATCGAGAGCGCCGATGTATCCGGCGGCTACAATATTCCCTATGTGCGGGACATTTCCGACCCGGAGGGCCTGGAAAAGCTGACGGCGCTTCACCGTGCCGTTCTGGCCCAGGGTAAGCCGGACGACGCGGCGCTGTATCAGGCCGACGGCAGTACCTCTGCGGATGAGGGCATGCTGACCTTCTCGGTCAGCTACACCATGAAGGACGGCGGCATAGTCCGGCGCTTTTATCAACAGATCGTTCGGCGCGGCACGCCGCTGTATCAGGCGTACAACGACTTCTATAATGACCCGGCGGTGCGCAAGGCCAGCAGTGACAGCCGCTTCTATCTGGCGGAGATCGACCCTGCTGCCATCATCGGCGGCTGGTTCAACAATTACCGGCAGGACACCGATTCTGTGGAGCTGACCGCCCCGCAGGCCCGGCAGCTGTATATGGCGCTGGACCGCTATCTTGAGGCCCGGCGGGCAGAGCCTGTTGATGTGCTGGCCCCCGAGTGGAGCGGCGCCAACAGCGGGGAGTGCTGCTTCTATCTGGAGTTTAACTATCAGGACAATACGAACGTGAGTACGCAGGTGCCCGGCAGCAAGGCTCCTACGGCTGCTAATGATGCTGATATAGCGTCGTGGGGCATCGACATGCTGCCGACCGACTGTACCGAGGCGCTGGACCTGCTGGTGTCCTTCGTCTTGGCTGAGACCGCCGATGAGCTGCTGTACGACTAAGAACTTCATGCGGCGCTGACGAAACGCTGCATATCACAACCACATACACCCGATGGGGTGGGCGAAAAACCCACCCCTCCGCGAAGCGCACCCATTTTTGGGATGACGGCACAAAGGAGGCCGCGCCTATGAGTACCTTACAGATCATCAATCTCGCCCTGATGCTGGCGTTTTTTCTGAGCTATTCCTATCAGTTCTTCTATATCCCCGTGGCGTGGTGGAAAAAGGATGCCCCCCACCGCGAGCCGGTGATGCACCGCATCGCCGTGCTGATTGCCGCCCGCAACGAGCAGGCCGTGATCGGCAACCTGATCGACAGCATCAAGGCGCAGGATTATCCCGCCGACAAGGTGGATATCTTCGTGGTGGCCGACAACTGCACCGACCTGACCGGGACGGTGGCCGGCGCCCACGGAGCTACGGTCTATTACCGCAATAATCAGACGCAGGTGGGCAAGGGCTATGCCCTGCAATACCTGCTGCACTGCCTCGAGGACGACTACGCCCCCTATGACGGCTATCTGGTGCTGGATGCCGATAACGTGCTGTCACCCAACTACATTACAGAAATCAACAAAACCTTTTCTGACGGCTACCAGATCGTCACCAGCTACCGCAATTCCAAAAACTACGGCGACAACTGGATCAGCGCCGGGTATGCCCTCTGGTTCCTGCGCGAGAGCCGCTATCTCAACGGCGCCCGCTGCCGTCTGGGCAGCTCCTGCGCCGTCGGCGGAACCGGCTTTCTGTTCTCGCATAAAATTCTGGAGAAGTGCGGCGGCTGGAACTTCTTCCTGCTGACTGAGGATATCCAGTTTACGATTGCCAATATCCTGCGGGGTGAAAAGGTGGGCTATTGCCCCACCGCCGTGCTCTATGATGAGCAGCCTACTACCTTCCGCCAGTCCTTCCGCCAGCGTCTGCGCTGGTCCCGGGGCTATCTGCAGGTGTTCGGCCGGTACGGCGGCTCCTTGCTGCAAGGCATTTTCCGCGGCAGCTTCTCGTGCTATGATATGACCATGAACATCATGCCCGCGGCGGTGCTCTCCGGCGTGTCGCTGGCGGTGAATCTGGGCGCGGCTGTCTACAACTGCGTCAACGGCGGCGGTTGGCAGATTCTGGCCGCCTGCCTGCTGCAAACCTTCCTCAGCCTGTACCTTACCGTGTTTGTGCTGGGGGTCATCACCACCTTTACCGAGTGGGACAATATCCATTGCTCCGCTGCCAAGAAGGTGTGGTATGCCATCACCTTCCCGGTATTCATGTTCACCTACATACCCATTGTCATCGTCTCTCTTTTCCATACCCCGACATGGCAGCCCATTCGCCACAGCCGCAGCGTGGATCTCAAGCAGATCTGCGCCGGAAAGTAGGGAGGATAGGGCCGGTACGGCGTGTGCGATACGCACCGGCCACCCTGCAAAGGATACACCCTAACGAAAGAGTAAAGTATAACGGCGCAGCCTTTGGCTGCGCCGTTATACTTTGCCCCGCTATCCCAAATAGAAGTCCATGGCCAGCATGAAGCAGAAGCCCACCAGCAGGGCGGCGGTGCTGCTGCGCCGTCCGCTGCCCTCCGGGATCATGTCCTGACAGATGATATACAGCATGGTGCCACCGGCGAAGGCCAGTAAAAACGGCAGAATGGCCGCGCTGAGAGATACCGCGCCATAGCCCAGCAGCGTCCCGATGATTTCCACCACACCGGTTGACATGGCCAGCGCCAGCGTTCGCCGGGGCGGAATGCCCACATGCAGCATGGGGGCGATGAGAACCATGCCCTCCGGGAAATTCTGTATGGCAATACCGCCTGCGATGGCCAGCGCCCGGGAAATATTCTCCGTGCCGAACCCTACCCCGGCGGCCAATCCCTCCGGGAAATTGTGGATGGCCATGGCCGCCACAAACAGCAGTACCCGCCGGCTCTGTGCCGGGTCGCCGCCGGTAAAGCCGGACAGGCGCTGCATCTGTCCGGCCAATTGCTCCAGCAGCAGCAAAAATGCCGCGCCGCACAGCACTCCGGCGGTGGTCACCGGCACGGCCCATGCGCCGCCGCCCTCCAAAGAGGGCAGGATCAGTCCTGCCACGGCGGCGCTGAGCATGATTCCGGCGGCAAACGCCGTCACCGTTTCGCCGCCGATGCGTCTTGCTGCATTCCGAAAGAAATAGCCGCCCAGCGCGCCCAGCATGGTGGCGCCGCCGACCCCGAACGCCGTGAAAAGCACGATCAGAAACAATGGATGCACCCTCTTTTTCGCAAAATAGTGTGTTATCCTCATGGTATGCAGACAGGGCCTGAGGCGTGCGCTGCGGTTTCGCCGCAAAGGGGAGATGAGAGAAAAGCAAAAGCTGCACCGTCCAAAGAGCGGTGCAGCTTTGTTTATGGTAAAGCGGCGTTTATTTCAGAATCGTTTCCACAGCGGCATTCAGCCAATCGCCATGGAAGTCCTCAATGCGGCCATCATCCACCAGCTTGGCCAGCGCCGGGGCAATGGGCATTTTGGCCAGCAGCGGCACGCCGTAACGGGCAGCCGCCTCCTCGGTTTTGCCCTCACCGAAGAGGAAGATCTTCTTGCCGCAGTCGGGGCATTGAACGTAGCTCATGTTCTCCACCAGTCCCAGAATGGGCACATTCATCATCTGGGCCATCTTCACGGCCTTTTCCACCACCATGGCCACCAGATCCTGAGGGCTGGCCACAATGATCACGCCATCCACCGGCAGGGACTGGAACACATTCAGCGCCACGTCGCCGGTTCCGGGAGGCATGTCTACGAACATATAGTCCACATCCTGCCACAGCACATCGCCCCAGAACTGCTGCACCACGCCGCCGATCACGGGGCCGCGCCAGATGACCGGGTCGGTTTCATGCTCCAGCAGCAGGTTCACGCTCATCATCTGAATGCCGGTGCCGCTCTCAACAGGCAGGATCGCGTCGCCCATTCCCTCGGCCCGGTTGTGAACGCCGAATGCCTGCGGGATAGAGGGGCCGGTCACATCCGCGTCCAGAATGGCCACATTATAGCCCTCACGCCGCACAGCCACCGCCAGCTGACTGGTGACCATGGACTTGCCCACGCCGCCCTTGCCGGACACGATGCCGTAAACCTTGCCCACGCGGCAGCCGGGCCGCAGGGGCTTTTTCTCAAATACGTTGGCTTCCTTGCGCTCGCTGCAGCTTTCGCCGCAGGTGCTGCAATCATGGGTACACTCGCTCATTGTTTCTTCTCCTTTTTATATCCTGAAGTATTCTTGAAGGCTTTGAAATTTGCCCCGCGTATCCCGGCTTCGCCATACGGGGCATCGCTGGGACTGCCGGGGCTGTGACGGCCGCGCCGCAAAGCGCGCCGCTGTGCCGCAGCGCGCCGCCGATTTTACCATGGCGCTGCTGCTGCACATACACTATATAATGTATAACACCAAATGCCGCCGCTTGCAAGCCTAGATTGTCAGCAGCGTCACATTTTCACGCCCGGCCAGATACGCGCCCTCCCGCTTTTGGCAGGTAAACAGCAGGATCTGGCGGCGTTGACTTTCCTCCAGCAGAAAGTCCAGCGCCGCGTGAAGCCGCTGATCGTCGAAGCTCAGCAGCGCATCGTCCAGGATCAGCGGCACATGCTTTTCCGGCGGCAGCACCATGTCGCAGATCGCCAGCCGCACCGCCAGATACAGCTGGTCGGAGGCTCCCTGGCTCAGCAGCTGTACGCTGCGCTGTGCGCCCTCGCTGTCGGTCTCCAGCGAGAAATCCCGGCTCAGCAGCACCTTATGATACCGGCCTGCGGTGATTCTGGCAAAGATTTCTGCCGCCCGTGCGCCCAGCGCCGGGGAGAAACGGTTTTGCAGTGCGGTGTTGGCCTCGTCCAGAACCTCCAACGCCAGCGCGATGGCGTCATATTCCGCCTGAAGCTGTTCCGCCTGCTGCTCCAGCTGCTCCAATTGCGCCCGGATGTCATCGGCGCTGCCCATGGAGCGTAGCTGCCCTGTTAATGTGTCCAGCTGAGAGCGGGCATTTTGCAGCAGCAGGGTTGCCTGCGGCAACTGAGCGGCAATTTGCTCCGGCAGCAGTTTGGGCTGGGGCAGCGGCGTCTCTGTGTCCGGCATTGGCTCTTCCGGCAGATGCTCGCACAGTACGTCCCGCCGCATTGCTGCCTCTCTCGCGGCCTGCTGTGCGGCACTCAGCGCGTCCCTTTGACGGCGCAGCTGGCACAGGGCCATTTGGGCGCCGCCTGCATCGGCGGCGGTGGGGGCATACGGGCGCAGAGAAGATAGCAGTGTCAACAGCTGTTGGCGCTGGAGCTGGGCCAGCCCCTCTGCTGCGGCGTCAGATTGCTGCGCGGCGTCCTCTGCTGCCTCGAGTTGCCGCCGCAGGGGCAGATATTCCGCGATCTGTGCCTTCAGTGCGGCGCGTTTTGCGGCCGCTTTTGTTTGGGCGGCAAGAGCACGCCTGCGCTGCAAGAGTCCGGCGGCGGCAAGAGCGGCGCCGCCCAGCGCCAAGAGAAGGAAATACGGCTGGAAAAGTGCGGCGCATATCCCGCCGCCTGCCAGTAGCAGGATCCCGATGCATAGCAGCAGCGGCGAGGGCACGGCGGGCGCGGAGATGGCGTCCAGCCGCGCCTGACAGGCGGCTTCATCATTGGGATACAGCGGATGGGCGGCGCAGCGGGCCGAAGCGCCGTCATAGGCGGCCTGTGCCGTCTGGGCGTCGTTCTGCGCCCGCTTCAGCGCTGCGTCGCCCTCTTGCAAGAGGGCGTACTGCTCCTCCATGCGGGTCAGAACACCTTCCTCCGGCAACGTTCCCGCAGATTCTGCCAGCCACTGGGCCCGCTGCTGCGCCTGCTGCGCGTCCTCCTGCGCCTGCGTGTATTTCCGGGCGGCATCCTGCTTCTGCCGCTGCTGCCACAGAGCCTGCTGAGTCTGCAAGTCGTTCACCTGCCGGCTCAGGCTGTCCAGATGCTGCTGCGCGGTCATTGCTTGCCGGCTCAGACTGTCCATGTGCGCCAGCTGCTCCTCCAGCGCGGCGCACTCCCGCTCCAGTGCCGGGATCTGCCCAGTGGTGCGGTTGCTGCGGCGGCGGTTCAGCTGCTTTTTCAGCCGATCCCGTACCTCGGAAAAGGACGCCCCCTCCTCACCTGTGGTGATGAGCGCGGCGATCCGCCGCTCCAGCTCCGCATCGCTGTCCACCGCCAATGCGCTCTGCCGGATAAAAGCGCTGCGCTCGAACACCTCCCGCGGTACGCCCAGCAGCGCCTCTCCGGCGCTTTGCCCGTCAATGCCGGGCACGGCATCGGCGGTGCCGGTATAGGTGCAGGTGAAGTGACCCATGGGCGCGGTGGCCCGGCGGGTGTCCCGTCCCAGCGTCAGCTGCGTACCATCGCTGTCTGCAATGTCCATCTGACCTCGCATCGCCGCGCCGCTCCATGGGGCAAAGCGATTCTTGTCCGCCAGTGCGCCTCGGTCTCGGGTGCTCAGTCCATAGAGCATGATCCGCAGGAAGTGGCTCCAAGTGGATTTGCCTGATTCATTGGGCGCATAGATGCAGTTCAGTCCCGGCTTCAGCGACAGGGATTGATTCTGTAGTCTCCCAAAGGTAGCGGTCATCTTGCGGATCTCCACGGTCACATCCTCCCCCTCAAAACAATAATAATATAGTATAGCACATGCTTTGCCGCTTGTCATCTCCTAGACCAAAAGCTGCCATCTGAAAAAAATTTGAAAAAATTCAAAAAAGTAGTTGACATTTCCATTCGACAGTGGTAAGATAGCAACTGTTCCGCGGTTCGAAAGAACAAAGGAACGTGTACCTTGTAAATTAAACAACGAACGAAACGAAAAGCACCAGACGGGAGCGCATCGAAAGATGTGCAACTGAAAACTTGGCGGAACCGGGTTAAGTCAATTACCGGTAAAGCTAAGTATAAAAAGTTTTAAGCTATGACAAATAGCTCTGTAAAGATTAGCTCGGCGGAAACGCCGTGTTGATACAATTTATAGAGAGTTTGATCCTGGCTCAGGACGAACGCTGGCGGCGTGCTTAACACATGCAAGTCGAACGAGAATCTACGGATCGAGGATTCGTCCAAGTGAAGTAGAGGACAGTGGCGGACGGGTGAGTAACGCGTGAGGAACCTGCCTTTCAGAGGGGGACAACAGTTGGAAACGACTGCTAATACCGCATAACACATAGGTGTCGCATGGCACTGATGTCAAAGATTTATCGCTGAAAGATGGCCTCGCGTCTGATTAGCT
>CABSAW010000023.1:0-19129 GCA_902475745.1 uncultured Oscillospiraceae bacterium | reverse complement strand
ACGCCGTGAGGGATTCGAACCCCCGGCCTTCTGGTCCGTAGCCAGACGCTCTATCCAGCTGAGCTAACGGCGCATGTCTCTCGCAGACAGCTTTGACATAATAGCACACTTTCCCACAAAATGCAATACCTAATTTCACTTTTTTCAAAATTTTTTAAAAGCAGCAAAAAGCAGCCTTTTGTCGGGGTTGCGCAGCGGCGGCACAGCGCGTATAATAGCGTATAAGCGATACGCCGCCGTTTTGCCGTCGGCATGACGGCGCGGCGACGAGAAAGAGAGGCATATCATGTATACCATTGAAGAATTGTTTGATCTGCATCATACCATGGCCGCGTCATATCTGGCCGGTTTTTCCTATCCCTGGCAGGCGCTGGCCGGAATCTCCGACCTGATTCGTCAGCTGGGTGCCGAACTGGACAGTGACTACCGTCAGTGTGCGCCCGAGGTATGGGTACATAAAACCGCGTCAATTGCGCCCACGGCCTATCTGGGTGGCCCCTGCATCATCGGTGCCGGCACAGAGGTGCGGCATGGCGCTTTTATCCGCGGCAGCGCGCTGATCGGTGAAAACTGCGTGGTGGGCAACTCTGTGGAGCTGAAAAATGTCATTCTGTTCGACAATGTGCAAACACCCCACTACAATTATGTGGGTGACAGCATTCTGGGCTATCGCTCCCACATGGGCGCCGGCTCCATTACATCCAACGTCAAATCCGACAAATCCTCGGTCGTCATTTGCTGCGGCACAGAGCGAATGGACACCGGCCGCAAAAAGGTGGGGGCCATGCTGGGTGACCATGTGGAGATCGGCTGCAACAGCGTGCTGAACCCGGGAACCGTCATTGGCCGCGGCAGCCACGTCTACCCGCTCAGCTCCGTCCGGGGCACCGTCCCGGCCGGCAGCATCTACAAGGATCCCGCCCACATCGTCCCGCGAAACGAACCGTAACGGCACGGATACTCCGATTTACATAGCTTCACATGATCCGGGCATAAGGCGTCCGGGCCGCGCATAGATATGGCAAACACCGATCTGCAAGGAGGAAACGCTATGTATCGGCGTCTGCGCTATCTGTGGGCATTTCTCCTCGCCGCAGCCGCCGCCGTGCTGCTGCGGGGGCTGTATGTGACATGGCCCTGTCCCGCCACGGCGGTGCTCTCCCCCATCAACGAAAGTCCATGGGAGCTGAGTAAGCTGGTCTATTGGCCGTCCCTGTGCGGCTCGCTGCTTCTGTGGCGGCAGGAGCGGGCGCAAACCGCCCCGCCGGGCGGATACTGCGCCGCGGTGCTGAGCGCCGCCATGCTGATGCTCCTGCTGTGCCGTTTTTTACAAGCAGTCCTTCCCCTGCATGTTCTTTTTCTCATAGCGGTGGCAGGCGCTATGGCGCTGCACTATTTTGTTCTGCGCCGCCGCTTGCCGGGCGGCGGGCTGCTGTGGTATCTGCTGGCTGTTATTTGGGGGGTGGCCTATCTGCTGCTGACAGCGCTTCCTCCCGGCTTCGGTATTTTTTTGCCGCCTGGAAACATCCCCGCCATGATCCCTTTTTAAAATGCAGAAAGAAGGTCTCCTACCGGGAGACCTTCTTTTTTTATCCGATATGCTTCAGCGGTTCCTTTCGGTCGCGTTGAATCTGCTTTTGATAGCGCTCCTCTTCGCTGAATACGCAGCCGCAGTACTTTTGCATGTAAAACCCAAGCTCGCGGGCCTCCTGCTGTCCGGCGCGAAAACCCGGCCGGAAATCCCGGTACAGGAATCTCACGCCGTAGCGCCGCGCCATCTCCTCTGCGATCTCCGCCATGCGCTCATGCTGCTGGTAGGGGCTGACAAACAGCGTGGAGGTAAAGCTGTCAAACCCGTTTTCGGCGGCAAAGCGCGCCGTCTGCTCCAGGCGCACCGTATAGCAGTGGCCGCAGCGGTGGTCGATATCCCCCGCCACCGCCCGGCAAAACTCACGCAGGCCGTAATCCTCCTGTACGATCAGCTCCATGCCGATGGTAGGGGCATAGGCCATCAGCGTATCCCGCCGCGCCTTATATTCCTGATAGGGATGGATATTGGGATTAAACCAGTAGGACACCGGCTCGATCCCCTCACTGCGCAGCTGATGAATGCAGGCCACCGAGCAGGGTGCGCAGCAAGTGTGCATCAGTGTTTTTTCCATAGCCGCTCCTTCCACGCCGCCAGTACGTCCGCCCCACGGGATTGATAGGGACGGATCGAGAAAAAGCGGTCGCACACCTTCCGAAACGGCAAGCGCTCCAGCTCCTCGAAAAACCGCTGGCGATCCACCGGCAGTGCCGCCGGGGTACGAAGCGCCGCGTTGCCTGCCGCCGCCTCATCCAGTGTGCGGCGCTCCCGCTTCAGGGGAAGCCTGTCGAAGACATGGGCGCCCTTCACCGTGTTGACCAGCAGAAGTGACACACCGCTGCGCTGCTCCTGCGGGTGGAATTCCTTGGGCAGTCCGGTATACAGCCCCATGGTCAGATCGCCGGGCCGGTTGGTATTGGTGTAGGCGCAGCTATAGCAGGACGGGCGCAGAAACAGCCTCCGTATGATCCCCCGTCCCGGCTGACACCGGCTCAACGGCGCGTCAAAGGTGCCGCCGCCCTGAAACCATACGCGGAACCGGCGCTGCTTCTCCCCCTTCTGCTTGTCGCAGAAGTGAACATCCTCCGCCGGCCGGCGCTTGATATAGGTCATGGACTCCACAAATCGCGCCCACACACCGGGGGAACCTACGCCGCTGCAAACAAAGTCACAGGTCAGCAGCTTTTCCGGGTGCTCTCCTAAAAAGCGATACAGGCCGTCCACCTGACAGGGCGTTCCCACGAACAGCACAGAGCGTCCCTGCTCCAGATAGAGCTGTACCTGCGAAAAAGTCTCGTCCAGCTCGCTCTGAATCGGCTTTGCGCCGCGCAAGAGGCGCAGATCCTCCGGATTTTTCACCGCAATGTGGTGCACCCGCAGCTTCTCATCCAGTGCCGCGCCGAACACCACGCCGCCGCCCTCCAGCACATAATTGGCCAGCGCCGTGAATACGCCTCCCGCCGTGGAGCAGGCGCGTACCGCCTCATCCGTGTTCCAGACGGCGAATGCCGCCGGCGTACTGCGCATCTCGCGCTGCTTGAGCACCGGGCAGATGTGGGTGCAGTGTCCGCAGCTGACGCAGCCCTCCGCGATCTGCGGATAGAGAAACCCCTCCCGGTCACGCACCATATGAATGGCCCCCTTGGGGCAGCCGCTGGCACATGCGCCGCATCCGGTACACCGGTCATGGGGTGCAAGCTGGGGTTTTACGCTCTCCGTCATGGCATCCGCCTCCTTGCTTTGTGAAACCGATTGTACCACACAAACGGTGCCTTGGCAAGTGCAGGGAGGAACCGCTCTCTGCGAGAAATATCCGCGGAAAAACGCCGGTCATGTTTTCTTTACAAATGGGTAAAATAGTGATATACTACACTGGATTAAGTATGGAAAAGGAGAATCAGAGATGGGAAGGCTGATCGTTTTTGAGGGGACGGACGGATCCGGCAAGGCTACACAGACCGCGCTTGTGTGCCAGACGTTAGAGGCACGGGGGATCCCCTTCCGCCGTTTGGCCTTTCCCCGCTATGATGAGGAATCCTCGGCGCTGATCCGGCTGTATCTGGGGGGCGCTTTTGGCAGCCATCCGGATGATGTAAACGCCTATGCCGCCGCTACGTTCTTCGCGGTGGATCGTTACGCCTCCTACAAGCAGGACTGGGGCGAATACTACCGTCAGGGCGGACTGCTGATCGCCGACCGGTATACCACCTCCAATGCCGTACACCAGACCTCCAAGCTGCCGCAGGAGCAGCGCAAGCCTTTTTTGGATTGGCTGTTCCACTTCGAGTATGACCTGCTGGAGCTGCCCCGTCCCACAAGGGTGCTGTATCTTGATCTGCCCACCGAGCTGAGTGAACAGATGATGCGCCAGCGGGAGCAGGCCACCCATACCACCGCCGACGTGCACGAGCAGGATGAGGAATACCTGCGCCGCTGCCGCGAAAACGCCGCTTTTGTGACGGACTATTGCGGCTGGACAAGAATCGACTGTGCCAGAAACGGCATCATGCGCAGCCGCGAGGATATCCATGCCGAGGTGCTGGACAAGCTTCACGATCTGCTCTGATGCGGAAAACGGCGCAAGAAAGGAACATATATTATGCCCAAGGATCAGAACAATTACGAAACCGCCTATTATAATGCCGAGGAGGTGCGCCGTCAAAGCGCAGGCTCTCCGCCGAAAAAGAAGAAGAAAAAGAAATCGCGCAGCGCTCAGCATACCGCCCTGTATCTGGCATGTGTGGTGCTGGTCTCCTGTCTGCTGGCCGGTGTGGGCTGGCTGCTGTTCAACGACCTGTGCTCGCTGAATAAGGACTATGTGGAGGTCAAGGTAACGGTGGACGAGGGCGACAGCGTGGGCGCCGTGGCCAAAAAGCTGAAAGACGCGGGGCTCATCAATTACCGCGGTTTCTTTAAATTCTGCGGCATATTCCTCCACGCAGGCAAGACCATTGACCCCGGCGAGTGGGATTTGAACAGCGACATGGATTATCGCAGCCTGATCCAGAACATGCACGATTACGAGGCCGACAAGGTCAATGAGGACGGCTGGATCAAGGTGGTCATTCCCGAAGGTAAAACCGTTAACGAGATCATTGACATTCTGACCGAGGCAGGTATCTCCACCCGTGAGGAGCTGGAGGATGCCTGCGCCAACTACGAATTCCAGAGCTACAGCTTCCTGAAGGAGGACATGCTGGGCAAGGTCAACCGCATGGAGGGCTTCCTCTTCCCCACCACGCAGGCATTTGATCCCACCAAAACCGCCGTATACGACATCGACACCATGCTGACCAACTTTGTGGCGCAGTTTGATGATGACCTGCTGGCGGACATCAATGCCAGCGGCTACTCTCTGTATGAGATCGTGACGATGGCCTCCATCATTGAAAAAGAGGGCATCGGCGATGAGGCTGAACGTAAAAACATTGCCTCCGTGCTGTATAACCGTCTGAACAACACCGACCGGGAGACCTATGGCTATCTGCAGCTGGATACCACGATCTACTATGCCCTGTCCTTGGAGGGGAAGGACAAGACCGCCTTCGACAAGGAGCTGGACAGCCCCTACAACACCTATAAGTACGCCGGTCTGCCTGCCGGGCCGATCTGCTGTCCCGGTATGGCGTCCATTCGGGCGGCGGTATACCCCAATGAGACTGACTACTATTACTTCGCCGCCGGCAAGGATGGCGTGAACCACTTCTTCAAAACGTACAACGAGCATCTCGCTTTTATCAACAGCGACATGTACCAGCCTGACTGATGGAACGAAAAAAACCTGAATTGCTGTCCCCTGCCGGGGACTGGGAAAAATTGCAGATGGCCGTATCTTACGGCGCCGATGCGGTGTACCTGGCGGGCACCGCGTTCGGCATGCGCTCCTTTGCCGGTAATTTTACCGACGAGGCGCTTCCCCGTGCGGTGCAGTATGCCCACGATCATGGCGTAAAGGTGCATGTCACCGTCAATACCATGCCCCGCAGCGGCGAGGTGGATCTGCTGCCCGCCCATCTGGAGCGTCTGGACGCGGCGGGTGTGGACGCTCTGATCGTGGCGGATCTGGGCGCTTTTACCCTTGCGGGTAAATATGCTCCGCATTGCCAGCGTCATATCTCCACCCAGCAGTCCATTGCCAACCACGCCTCTGCCACCGCATGGTACGAGCTGGGCGCTGCGCGCGTGGTGCTGGCCCGCGAGCTGAGTCTCGATGAAATCCGCACCATCCGGGCCAAAGCCCCCAAGGCGCTGGAAATCGAAACCTTCTGCCACGGCGCCATGTGTGTATCCTATTCCGGTCGATGCCTGCTGAGCAACTACATGACGGGGCGGGACGCCAATCGGGGCCAGTGCGCCCAGCCCTGCCGTTATCAGTACGCCCTGATGGAGGAAAAACGCCCCGGCGAGTATTTCCCCGTGTTCGAGGATGAAAAGGGCACCTATATCATGAACAGCCGCGACATGTGCATGATCGACCATCTGGATGATCTGATGGACGCCGGTGTGGACTGCCTGAAGATCGAGGGCCGCGCTAAATCCGGCTACTACGCCGCCATTGTCACCGGCGCTTATCGCCATGTGCTGGACGATGTGGCGGCAGGCCGCCCTATTGACCCTGTATGGCGCAATGAGGTAGAGCATGTCAGCCACCGGCACTATTCCACCGGCTTTTTCTACGGGCAGCCCGGGCAGTATTACGACAATGCCCGCTACATACGGGACTGGCAGATCTGCGCCGTGGTAACGGATTGCGATAAAAACGGTCTTGCCACGCTGAGCCTGCGGAACAAGTTCGCCGCCGGTGACGCGCTGGAGGTGGTGGGGCCCGATACCCGGCCCTTTACCATTACCGCCCCGGTGATGGCCGACTGTGACGGCCTGCCCCTCTACGAGCCGAAAACGCCTCAGATGGTGTTCACCATGCAGCTGCCGCAGCCTGTGCCGCCCCTCAGCTTTCTGCGCCACGCCGTGGCGCTGAGCGCCAAAGAATAAAAAAACCCATTCCCGGGCCGCTGGCCCGGGAATGGGTTTTTATTTGTTCTTCCATCAGCCGTTGAGGATCTTCATAAACTCCTCGCCGGTAATGGTCTCCTTCTGGTACAGATACTTGGCCAGTTCGTCCAGCTTGGCACGATCCGCCGTCAGGATCTCCACTGCCTTGCTGTGTGCCTTTTCCACCAGCTCCACCACCAGCTGATCGATTTTGGTCTGGGTCTCGGGGGAACAGGCCAGCGATGCATCGCCGCCCAGATACTGGTTCTGCACCGTCTCCAGCGCCACCATGCCGAAATCATCGCTCATGCCGTAGCGTGTCAGCATGGCGCGAGCCAGCTTGGTGGCCTGCTCGATGTCGTTGGAAGCGCCGGTGGTGATTGAGCCGAACACCACCTCCTCGGCGGCACGGCCGCCGGTCAGCGTGGCGATCTTGTTCTCCAGCTCCTCTTTGTTCATCAGGTAGTGATCCCCCTCCTCCACCTGCATGGTGTAGCCCAGCGCGCCGGAGGTACGG
This sequence comes from uncultured Oscillospiraceae bacterium, assembly GCA_902475745.1. GTDB lineage: Bacteria > Bacillota > Clostridia > Oscillospirales > Oscillospiraceae > Vescimonas. Next base: position 12,032 of record CABSAW010000023.1, on the reverse strand, counting down.
GGAATAATGGTGATCTTCTGCACCGGTGCGGAGTTGGTCTGCCGTGCCGCCACCAGCGCGTGGCCGATCTCATGGTAGGATACGATCCACTTCTCATGGTCGGTAAGAATGGCATTCTTCTTCTGATACCCAGCAATCACCGTTTCGATGCTCTCCTCCAGATCCGCCTGCGCTACCAGCGTGCGTCCGTCCCGAACGGCTCGCAGTGCCGCTTCGTTGACGATGTTGGCCAGCTCAGCACCGGAGGCGCCGGAGGCCATGCGGGCAATCACGCCAAAATCCACATCCTCCGCCAGCTTGACCTTGTTGGCATGAACGCGGAGAATGGCCTCGCGGCCCTTCAGATCCGGCAGCTCCACCGGGATCCGGCGGTCAAACCGTCCCGGGCGGGTCAGTGCCGGGTCAAGGGATTCGGGGCGGTTGGTGGCCGCCAGAATAATCACACCCGAGTTATCATCAAATCCGTCCATCTCCGTCAGCAGCTGATTGAGCGTCTGCTCCCGCTCGTCGTTGCCGCCATACTGGCCGCCGCCGCTGCGCTTCTGGCCAATGGCGTCGATCTCATCGATAAACACGATGCAGGGTGCCTTCTCCTTGGCCTGACTGAACAGATCACGCACCTTGCTGGCGCCCATGCCGACAAACATCTCCACAAACTCCGAGCCGGACATGGAGAAAAACGGCACATTGGATTCTCCTGCCACCGCCTTGGCCAGCATGGTCTTGCCGGTACCCGGAGGGCCGACCAGCAGCACACCCTTGGGCATATGGGCACCGATATTCTGATATCTGGTGGGATCATGCAGATAGTTGACGATCTCCTGCAAGTTCTCCTTGGCCTCATCCTCGCCTGCCACATCGGCAAATTTGATGCCCTGCGTAGACTGAACATAGATCTTGGCGTTGGATTTCCCCATACCGAACATCATGGAGCCGGCGCCGCCGCCTGCCTTGTCCGTCAGCTTCTTGGCCATAAGCTGGCCGATCCCGATAAAAATCACCAGCGGCAGCACCCATCCCAGAATGCTGAATAGCAGCGAAGTCTGCTCGATCTCCTCGCCGGTGGTGGAAATGCCCGCCTCCAACAGGCGCTGCACCAGTCCGTCATCCGGCACCATGGCCGTCTTATAGATGGCCTTTTCGTCCGTGGAGGTAAACAGAATCCGGTTATTCTGCTGCTGGATCTCCACCTGAGCGATCTCTTTTTTCTCCGTCATGGTGACAAAGGTATTATAGTCCACCTCTTTGATCTGATGCTCCGCCAGCCACGGCATAGCCAGCAGATTGAACAGAAACAGTATCACCAGAACCAGAACATAGTAATAAATCAGCGGTTTTTTCGGGGTCTTTACCTCTTTCATCCCCGTTTCCCCCTTTCACATTGCCCGCGTCGGCCGCCAAAGGCCTCTCTGCCAGCCGACGAATACATTGTGGGAATTATACTGATTATCCTCACGCTTGTCAAGAACGCCGCCAGTAAACTTTCTGTGAAGCCGAAGGAATTGTTTGCAAAACCGGCTCAGGCCTGCTATACTGACAAGTATTATGACAAAGGAGGCAAGCTCATGGACAGCATTGCAGATATTCTGAAGGTCTCGCTGGGCGGTTTCAGTCTGGGCCGCATCCTCTCCGCCGTTATAACGCTGCTGGTATGTCTGGCGGTCATCAAGCTGATCATGAAGCTGGTCCGGCGTCTGGCAGACCGGGCCCGCCGCGTCAACGACCGGCTGCAAAAGATCATTCTCACCTCCGTAAAAGCCGTTCTCTATGCGCTGACCGTCATTATCACCGCGGAAGCGTTAGGGGTAAACACCACCTCGTTGACAGCCATCATGTCGGTGCTGACGTTGGGCGTCACGCTGGCGGCCGAGGATATTCTGGGCAACGTGGCCGGCGGACTGGTGATTCTCTCCTCCCGTCCCTTCGGCCTTGGCGATGTGATCGAGTCCGGCGGCATCACAGGCACGGTACAGGAGATCACCCTGAACCATACCAAAATCGAAACGGCGGACGGCCAGATCGTCATGCAGCCCAATAAGGAGCTGTCCTCCTCCCGGATCATCAACTATTCCACGCTGGGCCGCCGCCGGATCGCGCATAAGGTAACTGCATCCTATGACGCGCCTACCGAAGCGGTAAAAGCCGCCTGCATGGAAGCCGTTGCCGCCACCCCCGGCATATTGTCCGATCCCGCGCCCACGGTGTATCTGACCGGCTATGGTGCCAGCTCAATCGAGTATGCCGTCCGCTGCTGGGCCACAACCGCAGATTACTGGAGCGCCTTCTATGCGCTGAATGAGAACCTGCGCACAGCCTTCGCCGCCCACGGCGTTGAGATGACCTACGACCACCTGAATGTCCATGTGGTGGAAAAAGTATAGCAAAAGCCGTCCTGCTTGGCAGGACGGCTTTTTTCATTGGAATCATACAGGCCGCTTTTGCAGCACATACTTGCGGTAGATGGCGCGGAAATAGAAATACTCCGCCACACCGGTAATGAACCAGGAAAAAATATACAGCAGATACAGCGACGGGATGGTGTGGAAATAGGCGAAGATGGTGTAGATCCAGACGACCCGGAACACGCAGGAACCCATGATCACAATGATGGTGGGGATCACACTGCGGCCGATCCCGCGGGAGGCGGCAATGCTGGCATCCATCAGCGGCGACACAAAGAAGGAAAAGCTCATGATGCGCAGCCGCTGTATACCGGCGTTGATCACATCCGTCTCGTTGGCAAACAGCGACAGGAATTCCCGGCCGAACAGCGTCAGCAGTATGCCCGCCAGTCCTCCCACCACAGCGGCATAAAGCAAGCTGATACGGTAGCTTTTCAAAATGCGGTCATTGTTTCCCGCGCCCCAGTTGCGGCTGACAAAGCTGGCGCAGGCGGTATAAAATGCCGCCATCATGTTGAACACCAGCGTGTCGGCGTTGGCGGCGGCAGAGTTGCCGGAGACCATTACCGCGTCAAAGGAGTTGACGCCCACCTGCACGAACAGGTTGGCCACGGCAAAGGTGGCGTTTTGCAGTCCCGAGGGAATTCCGATCATCAGCACCCGCCGGGATGCCTGCGCATGGAAACGCAGCTTTTTGATATTCAGCCGGCATTCATCCGGCCGGCGCAGCAGATGCAGCAAAATCAGCAGCGCCGACAGCCATTGGGCGATGACGCTGGCCGTGGCCACGCCGTCTGCCGCCATGTGGCAGCGAATAACAAAGAACAGATTCAGCGCCACATTCACCACACCTGCCAGCGACAGGTACAAAAGCGGCCGCTTGGTATCGCCGGTAGCGCTGAGCACGCCGCTGCCGAAGTTATATAGAGCCATGGCCGGCATGCCCCAGGCGTAGATCTGCAAATATAAGGTTGCGCCGCCGATCAGCTCCGGCTTTGTTTTCAGTGCCGCCAGCATAGGATAGGCCAGCAAATTGCAGATCAGCAGCATAACCACGCCTGCCACGGCGCAGATCAGGAAGGATGAATGGATGGTATTTTCCACCTGCTCCCTGTTCCGCAGGCCGAGACCCCGGGCAACCGCCACGTTGACGCCGCTGCCGATGCCGATCAGCAGTCCCGTGAAAAGCGAGACCAGCAGCGTGGTAGAGCCCACCGCTCCCAGCGCCCGATAGTCGGCAAATTTTCCGGCAATCGCCACGTCGCTGAGGTTGAAAAGCACCTCCAGGATCTGCGTCAGCATCAGCGGCAGGCTGAAGAGCAGAATATTCTTCCACAGAGAACCTGTGGTCATTTCAATGGTATGCAGTTGCTTTTCCCGTGCCATGGCGATCCTCCTGCCTGTAATAAATTCTGTATACAATGGCCCAGTATAGCATGGTAATTCTGACAAAACAACCCCCTTTTCCACCATATTTTCCCCAAAAGAAAGCAGGGGGCATTGTGCAAAATGTTGCGCGGCTTGACCAAACGTGCGGTGCCGGGAAAAATCGTATATTTTGTGAACGAACATCGGATGTTTTGTGAACTTTAGCACTCTCCTATTGACAGTGCTAAATCCTGCGCTATAATAAAGGCGATCCTTGAGGGAGGGCAAAAAAAACCCCGTCCAAGATCAAATATGTATCCTATCTGTCATGGTAACAGAGCTTCGCCGACGGAAGGCCGTTTCCCTCTGCCGCGAAAAATGAATGGAGGTTATGACTTATGTTGCCTAGCATTTTTGGTGAAAATCTGTTTGATGATTTCTTTTCTGATCCCTTTGGCATGATGGTTCCTCAGGGCCGCGATCCGCTGTACGGCAAGCATGCCAAGAACCTGATGAAGACCGATGTCCGCGAGACGGAAGCTTCCTACGAGCTGGACATTGACCTGCCCGGCTTTAAGAAGGACGAGGTCAATATTGCGCTGAAGGATGGTTATCTGACCATTCAGGCCGCCAAGGGTCTGGACAAGGAGGAGCAGGACAAGAAGGGCAAGTATATCCGTCAGGAGCGCTATGCCGGTGCTTGCAGCCGCAGCTTCTTTGTGGGCGAGGATGTAGAGCCCGACCAGATCAGCGCCAAGTTTGAAAGCGGTATTTTGCACATCAGCGTGCCCAAGGCCGCCAAGAAGCTGCCTAAGAGCTCTTCCATCTCCATCCAGTAATGCCGCATAGAAGAAACCCGGTTCAGCAATGAACCGGGTTTCCTTTTTCATATCATTTTGACGCAGGGAATCTCGCCGCCCAACGCAGCGGCAAACGCATCGCCGTCTGTCGCTTTACCCACAACGCTGCCATAGTGGGTAGGAACCGCAATTTGCGGACGGATGGCCTTGGTCAGTGCGGCGGCCTCCTCCGCCGTCATGGTATAGGTGCCGCCCACCGGAAGAAAGGCCACATCACATTGCACCTGCCGCGCCTCCGGCGTATCGTCGCTGTCGCCCGCCACATAGACCCGGCGGCCGTCCACCGTCACCACATAACCCACCCAGCGGCTGGCCTCAGGATGAAACGGCTTGCCGATATTATAGGAGGGCACCGTTTCAAAGGTCACGCCCCTGGCTTCATACGCCTCACCGGGCGCCACCGTCAGCAGCTGTCCGGCAGCAAAGCCGGCCGCCAGCGCGGCATCCTTGCAGCTCTCCGGCAGAATCAGCAGTGCATCCTGCCGCATCACCCGGCGGATATCCTCCGGGGAAAAGTGGTCATAATGCTCATGGGTCACAAAGATCAAGTCGCCGTCCGGCACACTTTCCTCCACGCGAAAAGGATCAAACCACAGCACCGTGTCTCCGCCGCAGCGGATGGAGCTGTGACAATTGATGGAAAAGCGGCCCATAAAGTCCTTCATATGCCCTGCCTCCTTTACAGTTATGCTTTCAGTATACGGCAGCGGAAGGTCTTTTGCAAGTAAACAAATCCGCCCCCACAAGCTGAAAAGAGATGCCGCACGAATGCGGCATCTCTTTTGCTTCACGTTTACTTTTTAAAGCTGTCCTTCAAAGACACACTGCGGTTAAACACCAGATGCTCCGCCGTGCAGTCCCGGTTGTCCATGCAGAAGTAACCCAAGCGCATGAACTGGAACGTGGGGGCGTTGACGCCGGTGCGGTTTTCCTGCTTGTCGAACGTCTCCGCCACCTTGCGCATCTCCGGCTCCACCTTGCATCCGGTAAGAACGGTCAGGCTCTCCGGATTCAGGCAGTCCAGGAAATCCTTGTCCGGGCCGTCGGGCGTGGCGTCGGAGAACAGGTTGTCGTACTGGCGTACCTCGGCATCCAGACAGTTCTCCGCGTCTACCCAGTGGAGCGTAGCGCCCTTGACCTTGCGGCCATCGGCAGGATCACCGCCCCGGGAGTCCGGGTCATAGGTGCACAGCACCTCGGTGACATTGCCGTTCTCGTCCTTGACGCAACCGGTGCAGGTGACAAGGTATGCACCCTTCAGGCGGCACTCCGGGCCGTTGGGAGTCAGGCGCTTATACTTGGGCACCGGCACCTCCATGAAGTCGTCCGCCTCGATCCAGAGATTCCGGGAGAAGGTGATATCATGGGTACCCTGTGTCGGGTCGGCGGGGTTATTCTCCACGGTAACGGTCTCGCTCTTCCCCTCAGGATAGTTGGTAACCGTCAGCTTCACCGGATGCAGCACCGCCATGGTGCGCTCGGCATTGGCGTTCAGGTCCTCCCGCAGGCAGTGCTCCAGAAAACCGTACTCGATCACGTTGGGGGATTTGGCCACGCCGATGCGCTCGCAGAAATTGCGAATGGCGGCGGCGGTATAGCCCCGGCGGCGAAGGCCGCACAGCGTAGGCATACGGGGATCGTCCCAGCCGGAAACATACTGCTCCTCCACCAGCTTGCGCAGCTTCCGCTTGCTCATCACCGTGTGGTCGATGCCCAGCCGGGCAAACTCGATCTGGCGGGGACGGGCGGGCAGCTCACAGTGGTCGATGACCCAGTTATAGAGCGGCCGGTGCGCCTCAAACTCCAGCGAGCACAGGCTGTGGGTGATGCCCTCCAGCGCGTCCTGAATGGGGTGGGCAAAGTCGTACATGGGATAGATGCACCACTTGTCGCCCTGCCGGTGGTGGCTCATGTGGTTGATGCGGTAGATCACCGGGTCGCGCATATTGAAGTTGCCGCTGGCAAGGTCGATCTTGGCCCGCAGCGTCATGGCGCCGTTGGGGAACTCCCCTGCCCGCATCCGGGCAAACAGGTCGAGACTCTCCTCCACGGGCCGGTCGCGGTAGGGGGACACGGCGGGGATGCCGATGTCGCCGCGGTTCTGCTTGAACTCCTCCGGCGTCAGCTGGCACACATAGGCCAGCCCCTTCTTGATGAGCATCACCGCCTGACGGTAGTCCTCCTCAAAGTAATCGGAGCCGTAAAAGAACCGGTCACCCCAGTCGAACCCCAGCCAGTGGATGTCCTGCTTGATGGCCTCCACAAACTCCTCATCCTCCTTGGTGGGGTTGGTGTCGTCCATCCGCAGGTTGCACAGGCCGTTGTACTTCTCGGCGGTGCCGAAGTCGATGGTCAGCGCCTTGCAGTGACCGATGTGCAGATAGCCGTTGGGCTCCGGCGGGAAACGGGTGTGGACGGTCATTCCCTGGAACTGACCACCCTCTGCGATGTCCTCGTCGATAAAGTTCAGAATAAAGTTTTTGCTCTCCGCTACCTCCTCGGTCTCAGGGGTATTGGTCTTTCTTTCCTCGGTCATTGTCTCACACTCCTTATGGTTGTTGTCCATGGCGAAAAGCCAGAATGATATTATACTCGCTCCAGCCGCAGATTGCAAGGGGTTTGCCGTACCGTCCCCGCATTTTTACAGCGCGTCGAACTCCTCGCGGCTCAGCAGCAGATTCAGCGCGTCCAGCAGCCCCGTGGTGGTCAGATGTTCCGGCAGCTGCATCGTTCGCAGCACTTCAGCGCGCCTCTGAGCGCTGCCCGGGCCGATCAGCCCCTTATCCATCAGGTCGGCCCGGGTAATGCCGGCGCTGCGCCGGGCGGTTGCCTCCTCCCCTTCAAAGGTAGCGCCGCAGCGCCGCAGCGCGGTCAGCAGCACCTCGGGAGACATGCCCTCCACGCCCAGCTTTCCCTCTTTTCCGCCTTTGCGCTTGCGGCGCTCCTTGCCCATTATGTCGGGAACATACGCCTGCTTTACCTGCTCCGGCGGCAGCGCGCCCTTGAGATAGTTGCGGATCACAAAACCGGCGCCGTCCGGGTCCGTCAGCAGGATCACGCCTCTTTTCTCCGCCAGACGGCGGAAATAGGACAGCTTGGCTTTATCCCGGAATACCCCGAAGCCCTCAGTGGTCAAAATCACTGCGTCCACCACCTGCGACAGCGCATTTTTATCGTAGCGTCCCTCCACGATCAGCACCTCGCGGATCTGCGGCTTCATCGCACACCTGCCAATTCCATCAAAAACACCTTCAGCTCCGCCTCGCTGTCCATCCCCCGCTCGCTTTTCATGCGGCGATCCAGCTTCTGGCAGCGGATAACGGCGCTGCTGCACCAATCGTGATCCACCTTTCTCGCCGCCTGCATCAGCAGCTTGGCGGGATAGTCGCTGCTCATGCCCCACAGCTGCTTGAGCCAAAAGCGATCCTTCCCCGCATCCAGCGCCATACGGGCGGTGTACAGCCGCCGCAGCTCCTTCCCGATTGCCGCCAGAATGACGATCGGCTCGGTCTGCATCCGCAGCAGCTCCGAGAGCACCCGGGCCGCCTCGTCGTATTTCCTTGCGGTGATGCAGTTGGTCATGTCAAACACCCGGGCATCCAGTATGGGGTCGGCCACGGCATTGATGTCGTCAATGGTAATCCGCTCCTGCTTGGCATAGGCGGCAATCTTCTCAATTTCCGGTACCAGCTCGGTCATCAGCGTGCCGCAGGTAAACAGCAGATGGTCGGCGGTGGTGGGATCAATGTCATGGCCCAGCGCCGCAAAGCGGCGGCGCAGCCAATTGACCAGCTGCTGCCGCTCCTGCTGGGCAAACTCCACTACGCAGACGTGGTCATCCAGCGCCGCGCACAGCTTTTTCATCTTGCCGTCCCGCTTATAGCTCAGCGTATCGTAAATGAATATCAGCGTGCAGTATTCCGGAAAATCCCCCAAAAGCCCAATGAGCGCATTGCGCTGCCCCTCGTCCAGTTTGAAAAGATCCATATCCTCCACCGTCACCAGCGTATGCTGGGCCATCATGGGCATGGCCTCAACCGTCTCGCTCAGCGTCTGCACCGTCAGGCCCTTGCCGTTGAGATGATGGTCGTTGAATTCCTCAAACCCGGCGGGAATCAGCAGCTGCCGCACCTGCTGAAGATAGCGGGTACGCAGATACGTCTCCTCACCGTGGAAAATATATATATTTTGCAGCTGTCCTGCCTTCAGGTCGGATTTCAGCCGGGCAAAGCCCTTATTCTCCGCCATTCTCTTCTCCTCCGTAAATCGTAATCGTGCCCTCCTCGTCCGTGCGCCGCACAGCGGCGCCTGCCGCCTCCAGCCGGGCAACTGTTTCCGGTGCCGGATGGCCATAGCTGTTGTCGCCCACACTGATAACCGCCACTTCCGGGCGGATCGCTGCCAGAAACGCTTCGTCCGAGCTGTAACGAGAGCCGTGGTGGCTCACCACCAGAATCTCCACATCCGGAAGCGGATACTTTTTCAGCAGCGCCCGCTCCGTGCTGCCCTTCATGTCACCGGTGATCAGCACATCCAGATCACCGGCGCTGCCCAGCACGGTCAGTCCCTGTTCATTCATGTCGCCCTCACCCACCGGCGGATAGAGCGTCACGGTAATCTCTCCAAAGGTTGTCTGCGTGGTGTCCCTGACCCATATCACCTGAATGCCGTACTGCTCTGCCAGCGCCAGCAGCCGTTCGCGCACGCCGTATTCATCCTCCATATCCGGCAGATACAGCGTGTCCACCTGCAAACGTGTCAAAAGGGTATACAATCCGTTGGTATGATCGGCGTGAAAATGTGTCACCGCCACTGCCTTGAGGTGATGCACGCCCATGGCCTCCAGCTCGCCCACCGCCCGTGCGCCGGCGTCAATATATCCGTTCGAGCTGCCGCAGTCCACCAGCATGGCCTCTCCCGCGGTGTAGAGCACCACGCTTTCCCCCTGTCCCACATCCAGCACCGCCACGTCCATGCTTCCGGCGCGGTAATGCAGGCTGTTGCCCCAGATCGCCGCCGCCAGCATCACCACGCTCAGCGCGGCGGCAAGGGCAAATTTCCGTTTGCGCCAGCGCCTGACTGCGGCGCAAAGGCCGAACATCAGGTAGCTGCATACCATCCAGAGGCGCAAAAAGGGATTGTCAAAATACACCGCATGATACCGCCAGCGGGTCAGCCGGTAAGCGATCCACAGCACGGACCGCGTCATGCCAAAGGCCATCCAGCCCAGTATACGCGCCGCCGGCAGCCATAAAAAGCCGGCCAGCACGGTGAGAAAGGCCGCCATAAAGCCATAGCCCGCAAGGGGCACCGCCAGCAGGCTGGCCAGCGGCGACACCAGCGAGAGCGTGTTGAAATAGTAAGCTGCCAGCGGCACCGTACAGACCATGGCCCCCAGTGAGACGGACAGGCTGGCCGCCACAAAGGACAGCACCACGCGCAAGCGCCTGCTTTTGCCGTGATACCAGCCGAAAAGCAGCCTGTACAGCCGGCCGCTCAGCAGCACGATGCCGAAGGTGGCGGCAAAGCTCAGCTGCAAGCTGACAGATGCCGCCGCAAAGGGATTGCAAAGCAGTATGACCAGCAGCGCCAACCCCAGACTGGTCAGCGGGTCGCTGTCCCGCTTGAAGAGGGGCGCCAGCAGCAGGCATATCTGCATCACGCAGGCCCGCACCACCGAGGGTGTCAGGCCCACCATGCACATATAAAAGAGCAGCGCCGCAATACTGACGCCGCAGTAAAGCCGGCGGCGGTAGCGGGGCAGCAGCAGCCCCAGCAGCGTCACCAGAAAAGCACAGTGCAGGCCGGATACCGCAAACAGATGAGCCAGACCCGCTCCCTGCATGATGGTATAGTCCTCATCTGAAATATCACAGGTGTCGCCTGTCAGCTCAGCGGTAATGAAGGCAGCTGTCCGCTCATCATCCCAGATGGCATGGATTCTTTCACGAAAAGCGCGGTTCATCCGCTGGGGCCACCAGCGGGCAGCGTCCGCTGTCCCCTGCTCGGCAGAGAATTCCCCGCGCTGGTACAGCAGGGCATACACACCGCGGGAGGTAAAGGTCGTCAGCCGCGTTTCCCGGAGCTGTGCCGCGTCATTCCACAGGGCGGTACCGGAAACCGTATTGCCCGGCTGAAGGGTCATCAGCGATTCATCGCCGTACAGCAGCACCTTGCATAGCGGCGCGCCGTCAAGGCTCAGCGTCACCCGCGCTCCATGTTCACTCTGCGTCGGATAGGCGCAGACCACGCCGGAAAAGGGAAGCTCCTGGCCGCAGCGCTCCAGAACAGGCTGCTGCACCAGCTGCTGATAGCCGCAAAACCAGAGCAGCGCCGCGGCGGCGGAAGCGGCGATCAGCGCGGCTCTCTTTCCCTGCCGCCACCGTCTGCGCAGCAGGAAAAAGGCCAAAAACACCACTGCCAGCACACCGGCCGCAGGCAGATACCAGCCCCGCGCGGGAAGCAGCGCCGCCGTCAGCGTAACAGCGGCAAAGGAAAAGGCAGCCGTGGCCAGCGTGCGCATATGCTCTCTCCCCTTTCCCGTAAGCTCGCATGACATGATTATACCAAACTCCGCCTGCATGGGCAACAAAAATCCCGCCCTATCGGGCGGGATTTTCAGAGAAAGGCTTATTTGCTCCGTGTCAGCTTGTCGCTGCACTTCTGCATGAAGCGGGCGTTGTCGATGACGGCCCTTGTGTGGGTACCCTCGCCGATCAGACCGTCCTCATCAGAGGCGGTGATCTTGAAGGTGATCATCTTGCCGTTGGCGGAGATGCCCGTCACCTCGGCGGTGGCGGAGATCTTCATGCCCACAGGCGTGGGGGCCAGATGGCTGGAGGCAATCTCCACGCCCACGGTACCCTTGCCCTCCGGCAGCTCACCTTGTACGCACCACATGGCGGCGCACTCCATCAGCCCCATCATATAGGGGGTGCCCAGCACCTCCAAGCCGCCGGAGCCAACTGCCTTGGCGGTCATGTCAGCGGTGACGGTCTTTTCCGCCGTATAGGTCATGCCGATCTCAATCATATCGTTTCCTCCAAACTTGAAAGCTTTTCTTGCTGCACGAATGTTATACGCCCAGCTGTGTCCACAGCTTGTCGTAGAACTTCAGCGTCTCCTGGGGCAGATTCACATAGAGCTCGCAGCGGTCCAGCACCTCGGGCGGAGCGGCCATAATATGATAGATCTCCTGATCCAGCGCCTCGCCGTTCTGCTCCTCGTAGTAGGCGGGGTACTCCGCCAGCGCCTCGGCGTTGGGGGAGGCATACCAGATATAGTCCATATTGGCCAGATTGGCGTCGGTTCCTGCGATGAAGTTGATCCACTCCATGGCCTCATCCTTATGCTGGCTGGACTTCAGCACGCACATGGCGTCCACGAACCAGTTGCTGCCCTC
>CABSAW010000022.1:0-19385 GCA_902475745.1 uncultured Oscillospiraceae bacterium | reverse complement strand
ACGCCGGTCTGGGCATCGTCAAAGTTACCGCGCACGGCGCAGACGCAGACATTGCGGCCTGCCTGCGTTTCCATCTGCCGCTGCTGCACAGCGCTGACGCCGCCATAGGGATAGAACACAATGATCCGGGTGCCCGGCACATCCTGAAAACCGGCCATGGCGGCCTTACCCGTGTCGCCGCTGGTGGCGGTCAGAATCAGGATCTCGTCGGACACACCGCACTTTTCCCGGGAGGCGGTCATCAGCCGGGGCAGCATGCTGAGGGCAACATCCTTAAAGGCGCTGGTGGGGCCGTGGAACAGCTCCAGCACCGCATCGTCTCCCACCGCAACCGTCGGCGTCAGATCGGCGCTCTCAAACTTTCCCTCATAGGCGGCATGCACCAGATCGTCCATCTCCTGCCGCGAAAACGAGGGCAGCAGCGCCGCAAGAATCTCCCGCGCCATAGACAGGGTGTCCAGCTTCAAAACGGCCCGCCAGTCCAGCTTGATCTCCGACAGGGACGGCATGGTGTACAGCCCGCCATCGGGGGCCAGCCCCCGCAGAACGGCCTCGGCCGCCGTGGCATGCAGCGCGCTGCTGCGTGTACTCTGATAGTCCATCATAGGGATCTCCTCCGTGTATTTTCCCCAAATTTTTCTTCGAAAAAAGCAAAATTTTCGCCTTGCAATTTCACGTTGAATATGATATATTGTTCCCCATAAAAAGTCAAGTGTTTTTTGTTCAAGGACAATTTTACGTTATTTGTCAATTTGTCCACCAACGGAAAGCCTTTGCATTCCACGAAAGGACTATCGATATGTTGAAAGTAGCAAAATTCGGCGGCTCCTCCATGGCAGATGCCGTACAATTTGCCAAGGTAAAGGCCATTGTAGAAAGCGATCCTGCCCGCCGCGTCATTGTGGTGTCCGCCCCCGGCAAACGCAGCAAGGAGGATCATAAGGTAACAGACCTGCTGTATTTGTGCAGTGCGCATATGAAATACGGTGTTTCCTGCGAAAAAATCTTCGATCTGATCCGTCAGCGCTATCAGGAAATTGCAGACGACTGCGGTCTAAGGCTGGATCTGAAAGACGACTTTGACGCGCTGTGGCAGAAAATGGTCAGCGGCGAGGCGGATCAGGAGTATCTGGCCTCCCGGGGCGAATATTTCGCGGCGCGGCTGATGGCGGCATATCTGGGCTATACCTTTCTGGATGCGGCGCTGTGGCTGCAATTCAAGTTTGACGGCGCCGTGGATCAAGAGAGCAGCTACGAGGCCCTGCGTAAGGCGGCAGACGGCCAGCGGGTCGTGATCCCCGGTTTTTACGGCGCTATGCCGGACGGCCGGGTCGTGACCCTGACCCGGGGCGGCAGCGATATCACCGGTGCGCTGGCGGCAGCGGCGCTGGATGCCGATGTTTACGAAAACTGGACGGATGTATCCGGTATTCTGATGGCTGACCCCCGCATTGTTGAAAATCCTGCGCCGATCCGCCGCGTGACGTACAGTGAGCTGCGTGAGTTGAGCTATCTGGGCGCTCAGGTGCTGCATGAGGGCACCGTATTCCCGGTGCGGGAGAAAAATATCCCCCTGAACATCCGCAATACCAACGACCCCGACCACGCCGGCACCATGATCCTCAGCAACATTGACGACGAGACGCAGGATGACAGCTTCATCACCGGCATCGCCGGAAAAAAGGGCTTCTCCATCATCACCGTCGCCAAAAGCGGTATGTCCTCTGAAACAGGCGCCTTGCTGAAGATCCTCTCCATTCTGGCCAAGCACCAGATCAACGTAGAATATGTTCCCTCCGGCATCGACACGCTGTCGCTGGTGGTGGAGGCGGCCAAGATCAAGCCCTGCCTGTACAGTATGCTGGGTGAGATCCAGCAGGCGCTGCAGCCGGACTCCATCAAGGTGACAGAGCACATCGCCGTGGTGGCGGCGGTGGGCCGCAAGATGGCCTATCGGCTGGGTGTATCCGGCAAAATCTTCAGCAAGCTGGGCGAGCACGGCGTAAATATCCGCATGATCACCCAAGGGCCCGAAGAGCTGAACATCATCGTAGGCGTTGAGGAAAAGGATTTTGAACAGGCCATACAGGTACTGTACGACAGCTTTGTAAAGGAGAAAGTCACAGATGAAACAGTTTAAAATAGGTATTCTGGGCGCCACCGGCGCGGTGGGCCGTGAGATGATGAAAATTCTGGAGGAGCGCAAGTTTCCGGTGGCCCAGCTGCGTCCCATCGCCAGCGCACGCAGCGCCGGCACAATGCTGCCCTTTAACGGCGGCCAGACCCAGGTAGTCGCCGCCTCCGACGATGCTTTCGAGGGGCTTGATCTGGTATTGGGCGCCGCGGAAAACGATATCGCCCGGCAGTACGCGCCCGCCATTGTCCGCTCAGGCGCCGTGTTTGTGGATAACTCCAGCGCTTTCCGGCTGGATGATGATGTGCCGCTGGTAATCCCCGAGATCAACCCTCAGGATGTAAAGCAGCACAAGGGAATCATTTCCAACCCCAACTGCACCACCATCGTATCGCTGGTGGCCGTCAACGCCCTCAATCAGCTCAGCCCCATCGAGAGTATTGTGGCCTCCAGCTATCAGGCGGTCAGCGGCGCCGGTGCCGGCGGCCCCATTGAGCTGATGGCCGAGGTTGACGCGCTGGGCAAGGGGCAGCACTATACGCCCAAGGTGTTTCAGTATCAGATTGCCTACAACGTGATCCCCCAGATCGGCGGCGAAGCCTTCGCGGGCTACACCTCCGAGGAGATGAAGCTGCAAAACGAAGGCCGTAAGATCCTGCACCTGCCGGAGCTGCGGGCCAGCTGCACCTGCGTGCGTGTACCGGTAGTCCGCAGTCACAGCGTCTCCCTTGTGGTACGCACCAGAGATAAAATCAGCGTAGCCGATGCCAGAGCGGCCATCGCCGGGGCATCCGGCTGCCGTCTTGTGGACGATCTTGCCAACAGGCAGTATCCCATGCCGCTGGATACCTCCGATCAGGACATCGTCTTTGTGGGACGTATCCGCGACGACCTTACCAGTGACAACGGCCTGAACATCTGGTGCTGCGGCGATCAGGTGCGCAAGGGTGCCGCCACCAACACCGTGCAGATTGCGGAATTGGCCATGGGCCTTAAATAAGCCCGGCGTCCGCCTGCTGCGTATGCAAATAAGCCCGGCACCAAACAGGATCAGGCGCGGCTCCACGGCAGCATATCGAAAAAAAGGATGGCGGGAAATCAGATTTTCCCGCCATCCTCTTTATACTTCTCTATGCCTCTTCATGGTGGATGCGCTCCGCCTGCGGCGTCAGGGCCACGATTTTATTGAAATAGTGATAGAAGGGAATCAGCGTCCGAAAGCCGGATACAATATCCTCCGCCAGCGCAGGAGAGAAGATCCTCTCATCCAGCGGCCCCTCCCAACGCAGGGAGAGCGACTTCTTCTGGTACCACGGGCGCAGAAGCGCGCTGACCTCCCCCTTGCTGCGGGCATAATCCGGCCCATCCAGCGTGAACACCGACTGCTTGTCAAACTGCCGCACCAGCTTCGTCAGCTCGTCGGGATGCCGGTCGATCTCCTTGCGATACGCCTCCATCATCGCGGCGGCAGGCGACCAGAACCCCAAGCCGAAGCTGTAATAATCCGGCCCCAGCTCAAACCAGAAGGTGGGCCGCCCCGTCCAGTCCTTATCCCCGGTACGGATGCACCACCACAGATGATCTTTATACGGCCCCCGGCCGAAAAGCCTCCGGGCGTCCCGGTAAATGCGGGAGACCTTCAAAATCAGCGGCTCATCCGGCAGCAGTTCATGTATCGCGTCGTATACCTGCTCGCCCAGCGCTTTGGTGGGCGCAAGGAAGGCATTGGTATAGATGTCCTTGTGCTCCATAAACCAGCCCCGCTCGTTGTTAAAGCGGATGCCCCACATAAAATCCACCGTCTGCTGGGTATATCCCTGAAATGCCATGGCAAAACGCTCCTTCGTCTTGGTCTTTTGCCGCTATTGTACCCACTTTCGCTGCGAAATGCAAGAGGCGGCCGTCACGCACAGCAGGCGCAAAGCCGCCCTTTTGTCCGAAGTCTCCGCCATCCCGCCCTTATCCCCGGCATCTTCTTCAAAAAAGCGCAGAGCCGGATTCGGCTCTGCGCGGTATAAAGCGCCCATGCTGCTGCGCCGCATTCTTCCGCAATACAGCAGGCGAAAACGCCTGTTTTGCGGGAACAGACGGCGCAGGAAAGCAGGTAGAAATATAGTGGCGTATTTTATATTTTAGCACAGTGAACCGCTGAATTCAACGGTATTTTCCCCCTCGCGCGCAATTTCATCATGCAGCATAAAAAAATACATTTATATGCCGTTTATTTCAGAAAATATGCGCCTTGACGCAGAAAAAGTGCCCGTTTAAAATGTAGCATATTTTATGAATATCTGTTGGCGGCGGTCGTGAAGGGAGCGGAGCGTTTAGTATGAAGTATGTATTTGTCACCGGCGGCGTGGTTTCCGGTCTGGGAAAAGGCATCTGCGCGGCATCGCTGGGCCGCCTGCTGAAGCAGCGGGGGCTGAAGGTGCGCAACCAGAAATTTGACCCCTATCTGAATGTAGACCCCGGCACCATGAGTCCCTATCAGCACGGCGAGGTATTCGTCACCGATGACGGCGCGGAAACCGATCTGGATCTGGGACACTATGAGCGCTTTGTGGACGAGAGCCTGACGGGGCGCTGCTCCGTTTCCTCAGGCCGTGTATACTGGGATCTGCTGAACCGGGAGCGGCAGGGCGCTTTTCTGGGCGGCACGGTGCAGATCATCCCCCATGTGACCGATGAGATCAAGCGCCATATCTACGCCATGGAGCAGGAGGGGCTGGATGTGCTGATCTGTGAGATCGGCGGCACGGTAGGCGACATTGAAAGTCAGCCTTTTCTGGAAGCCATCCGGCAGGTAGCGGTAGAAAAAGGCCGCGAAAACGTGGTGTATGTCCATGTGCCGCTGATCGTGCAAATCCCCGGCAGCGGCGAGCTGAAAAGCAAACCCACCCAGCATTCGGTAAAGGAACTGCTGGGGCTGGGGATCCAGCCGGATATTCTGGTGTGCCGTGCCGATGCCCCCATCCCGTCGGACATGCGGGAAAAAATCGCCCTGCTGTGCAACATGTCACAGGCGTGTGTGGTGCAGAATATCACCGCCGGCACCTTGTATGAGGTGCCGCTGCTGCTGCAAAAAGAGGGTCTGGACGACATCGTATGCCGCAAGCTGGGACTTTCCTGCCCGCCAGCCGACATGACCCGCTGGCGGGCTATGGTTGCGCGCATCAAAAACGCCAGACGCGAGCTAACCATTGCGCTGGTCGGTAAGTATGTGCAGCTGCACGATGCTTACCTCAGCGTGGAGGAATCCCTGTTTCACGCGGGAACAGACTGCGGTGCCGTGGTGCACATCCGCTGGATCGACTCGGAGACGGTCACGGCGGACAACGCGCCGCAGGTGTTCTCCGGTTGCAGCGGCATCCTGATCCCAGGCGGGTTCGGCGACCGGGGCATTGAGGGGATGATCGCCGCGGCGCAGTATGCGCGGGAAAGCGGCCTTCCGTATTTCGGCATCTGTCTGGGCATGCAGATCGCCGTGATTGAATTTGCCCGCCATGTACTGGGCTGGGCCGATGCCCACTCCACCGAAATGGCGCCCCATACAGCCCATCCCGTCATCGACCTGATGCCGGAGCAGGTGGGCCTCAGCAGTAAGGGCGGCACCATGCGGCTGGGGCAGTACCCCTGCGTGCTGGCAGAAAACAGCCTTGTCCGCACCCTCTACGGCCAGCGGGAGATCAGCGAGCGGCACCGTCATCGCTACGAATTCAACAATGCCTTCCGCGATAGGATCACCGCCGCCGGGCTCATCTCCACCGGAACCTCTCCCGACGGACATCTGGTGGAGATCGTGGAAAACCCCGGCCATCCGTGGTTTGTCGGCGTCCAGTTCCACCCGGAGTTCAAGAGCCGTCCCGACCGGCCTCATCCTCTGTTCCGCGGCTTTGTCGCAGCGGCACTGGCGCGGTAAAATATCCTGCCTCTATCATGCGGCGCTGCCGGTTGGCAGCGCCGCATCTTACACGTATCAGGCGCGGCAGCCTGCACACGCGGCTTTTTTCTCCTCGCGGAAGCGTCCCCCCCCTTCCATCGCAGGCATTTTTATTGACTTCGTTCTACCGCAGATTTATACTTGTGTAAAGCGAACAAATCCCACTTCAGGAGGTGCCAATATGACGCACAAGGCCATCTTTCGGCAGCACTGGATAGACGCCTTCACCGATGCGGACTTTTGCGCACGGCTGCATGACGCCGCCATAGCGGCGCGGTGGAGCCGCGCCCGGTGGGCGGAGGAGCTGCTGCCCCGTGCACAGCGGCTGGATTGCCGTCAGGTCATTGAAACGGCAGCGGCGCAGGCGGATCTGCAGGAGCCTGCCGGCGGCTGGTGTGACTTTGTGCTGCAAAGCGCCGTGGCCGGCCTATACCCCAGCCACCGTGTCGGCGCTTCAGCGGAGCAGGAGGATTTTGCCCTGTGCGCGCTGCTGGCCATTCAGGTGCTGCTGGACAGCGAACGGCAGCTGCTGCCCTTCGACTGGCGGCTGGACTTTGCCTTCTGCTCTGAGGAAGAGGCGGCCGGCAGCAGTGAGTACGCCCGCTTTTTGCAGGTCTGGCGGCGCTCCTTTGTGTATGAACTGCTGCGCCTGAGCAGCCAGCTGACCCCCTTTAGCACCCTACAGCACACCGCCATGGTTCACCATGTCGCCATGACGGTGGGCCGTGCCTTACGGCGCAGCGGCGCTCAGGTGGAGCTGGGGCTGGTCTCGGCTGCTGCTGCGGGACACGATATCGGCAAATTCGGCTGTATGCCCGGCGAGCGGGTGCCGTATCTGCACTATTACTATACCGATGAATGGCTGACCCGCGCAGGGCTGCCGCAGGTCGGGCAGGTGGCAGGCAATCACTCCACATGGGATCTGGAGCTGGCCAATCTGTCGGTAGAATCCATGCTGCTCATTTATGCCGATTTCCGCTCCAAGCAGCAGCGGGAGCCCGGCGGACACGAAACGGCGGCGCTGTTCTCTTTGCAGGACGCCTTTGCTGTGATCCTCAGCAAGCTGGACAACGTGGACGACGCCAAAAAGCGCCGCTACGAGTATGTATACCGCAAGCTGCGGGATTTCGAGACCTATCTCCGCTCCCGCGGCGTGGATGTAACGCTGTCCGGGCACGACACACCGCCGGAAGCGCCGGAGGATGCGGCGCTGATGGCGCCCGAGGCATATCATCGCGCCTTCTGCCTGATGGCGGTGGAGCACAATCTGAACATGATGCGCCGGCTGGGTCACGAGCGGCTGTTTTCCGACCTTCTGGAGCAGGCCCGCAGCGAAAAGGACTGGACGCGCGTGCGGACATACCTCTGCATTCTCGAGGACTATTTCACCTATCTTTCCGCCGCCCAGAAGGTGCAGACGGTCTATTTCCTCTACGAGCTGCTGCTGCATCCGGAGGGGGATATCCGCCGTCAGGCGGCGGCCCTGATGGGGCAGGTAATCGCCAAGTTCAGCCTCCGCTACAAAAAGGAGCTGCCCTCAGACGCGGGGCAGGCCGCGGTGGAGCAGACGCAGTTCGCCCTGTGGGCGCAATACCTGAATTTGCTGTTCTATCCTGACCACAAGCTGACGCCCCAGCAGATCAGCCACATCCGCTTTACCGCCAAGCTGGTGGTATCCGCCACGCTGGAGAACTGTGATCCGCAGGAGGCAGCGCAGTTCCTGGCGGCGCTGCTGACCCATTACCGCCCTCAGCACATTGCCGACGAGGGCGCGGCGCTGGCGCTGAGCGATACGCTGAGCTACCTGCCCCTACATCTGCTGACGGATGAGCAGGCCCGGCAGGTGGCCGACTTCGCGCTGGCGCAGTGCCGCAGCCGCAACCCCTCTGTGCAAGCGGCAGCCATGCAGTTTTTCCTGCGGGCACGGCAGATCCTGCCGGCGGAGCACCCCCTGTGCGCCGCCATGCGGCAGCTGCGGACGGAGCGTCCGGCGCTGAGCCTTCCCTCGCTGCGTTACCAGTACGCGCTGGTGTGCGGCACATCGGTGGAGCACGCGGTGCAGTCCCTGCACCCGGAGGAATTGTCCGACATCTTGCTGGACAACCTGAAAACAGCCACACCATGGATGATCAAGGTGGTCAATGTGGAGCTGCTGGCCCGGTACGCCGCGTGCAGCGGCAGCAGCACCATGCAGATTGCCGCCCATTTTGCCAACCTGATCCGCGTCAGCGAGGCGGTCGTGGTGCGGGAACGCGCCGGCCGCGCCCTGCTGGGAATCGTGCCGCAGCTAAGCTGCGAGGCGCGCAATGAGGTGGCCGTGGAGCTGTCCAAGGCGCTGGAGGCCGGCCACTACGAATTCTCCAAATATATTCCTCAGTACCTCGGCGCGTTTATCCTGTGGCTGCCGCCGGCGGAGCTGGACGAGATCATCACCTATCTCACGGAGCTTCTCAGCCATTCCTCCGACAGTGTGGCCGCTTCGGCGCTGGATACAGCCGGCTACCTGCTGGAAAACTACCGGCTGTACGCGCTGCGTTTTCCGGAAGAGCAGGACGCCTGGGATCGTCGCAGGCAACGGCTTGCCGGGCTCTTGCTGAAGGGGGTGGCCTCTTACCGTCAGGCGGTACAGCAGGAGGCCATGTACGTTATCGGCGACACGCTTTTCTCCTCCCGGTGCCTGCCGGACCGGCAAAAGGCGTGGCTATTTACCCTGTGCGCCCACAAGCTGTTGTTCCTGATGCAGGAAAACCGAAGCGGCGGCCTGAACGATCTGTACTGCTCGGCTGCATTGTACCGTATCTATCAGTTCATTGTCCGCTATGAGACGGATCACGGCCCATTTCAATTCCGCCGCCGTGACAAGGTGGCCTTTTTCCCCGGAACCTTTGATCCCTTCACCCTGTCGCATAAGGCGCTGGCCTGCACGATCCGTGACATGGGCTACGAGGTATATCTGGCAGTAGACGAATTCTCCTGGTCGAAAAAGACGCAGCCCAGCCTGATCCGGCGGCAAATCGCCTCCATGTCCGTGGCGGACGAATTCCATGTGCAGCTGTTCCCCTATAATATCCCCATCAATATTGCCAACCCCGACGATCTCAAGCGTCTGCGGCAGCTGTTCGCCGGGCGGGAGCTGTACCTCATCGTCGGCTCCGACGTGATCCACGGTGCCTCCTCCTACAAAGTGCCGCCCTGTGACGGTTCGGTACACAGCATGAACCACATCGTGTTCCGCCGGGTGTCCGCCCTGCACGGCGAAGAAAAGGATGTGGACGTTGATACCGGCATGATCTCCGGCAAGGTGGTGCAATTGCAGCTGCCCTCTCAGTTAGAGGACATCAGCTCCACCCGCATCCGGGAAAATATCGATATGAACCGGGATATTTCCCACCTGATCGACCCCGTGGTGCAGGAATTCATCTATCAGCGCGGCCTCTATCTGCGCGAGCCTCAGTATAAGCCGCTGCTGTCGCCGGGCGCGCTGCGTTTCGAGCATTGGGCCGCCGAGGACGCGCCCTTGGCCCAGCTTCAGGCACTGGGCATGAGCGCGGCGGCCGTGACCGGGATCCGGCGGCGGCACGATCGGGTCATGACGCTGCGCAGCGGCGATACCCTGCTGTGCGCCGCCTCCTTCACGCAGCGGCGGGTAACGGAGCTGCTGACGCTGCTGGGTGACCCGGCGCGGGTCAATGATGTGCGCAACGCCGCGTCAGGGCGGCTGCTGTGCATGACGGGGCTGTTCGGAAAGGACGGCGAATCCATGCAGCTGCTGCTGACGCAGCTATTCGCGCAGGCCATGGAGGAGGACTGCCTGTGGGCGCTGTTTGCCGCGCTGGACGCACCGGCGGATGCCGCGGCGGACGATCTGCTGCGCCAGCAGGGCCTGCGCCCGATACGCAGCGGCGACGCTTCGCTGCTGCTGGCGGACATGAGTGCGCCGGTGGTCTTTCTGCAAAATGTAGAAACCGCCATCAAGCCGCCTTTCAGCGGCGACGAAACGGTTCTTGCCGCCGTCCATACGGCGCGCCGGCGGTTCAAGCTGGGGCTGGTGGGTCTGTATCCGGGTCGGCTGATTTTTACGATTTCCTCCCAGCTGGTGCTGCACCGTCTGGTGGAAAAAATCACTGCTCTCAACGGCGTACCCATGACGCCCACCAAACCGCGGGTGCTGGGGCCGTATATGTGCGTGCCCTTCGGCAAGCTGCTGCGCCGCGCCGCCATTCCCAACACAGTAACCAAAACCGTGCACACCGACAAGGTATTCGCCGCCGACCGGAGGAAGCAGTGGATCGAGGCCTTTCCCGGCTATGCGCCGCTGGCCGACCAGATGCGGGTGGTGCACTCCTTCCGCCGTCCGGTCATCATGGTGGATGACCAGCTGCACACCGGGCGGCGCATCGGCGTGCTGGAGCCTCTGGCCCGCCAGCAGCAGGTGGAGATCAAGGAGATTCTGGTGGGCATCCTGTCGGGACAGGGCCGCGATCTGGCCCAGCAGCTGGGCCGCAGCGTGGATTATGTCTACTTTGTCCCCAATCTGAGGGCATGGTATGTCGAGTCCACCATGTACCCCTTCATCGGCGGCGACACCGTGGCGCATGACGGTGCCGGACAGCACGACGGCCTACAGCCATCGGTAAACCTGATCCTTCCCTATGTCTACCCGGAGCATCTGCGCCAGTGCGGACAGGGCCCGGCCTACGCTTTTTCCCGCACCTGCATTGAAAATACCCTCTATATCATGGAAGCGCTGGAGACCGCCTACCGCAAGGTATATGCCCGCAACCTGACGCTGCGGCGGCTCAGCGAGGCGGTGGTGCTGCCGCTGTGTCCCGATAAAGGACAGATGAAATACCGGCTCGACGGCGCGGTTTCCGACTATCTGCGGGATGATCTGGAAACGCTGCGGCGGCTGGAAAACCTGTTTCGCTGAAAAGGAGGAACGCCGTGTATCACTATGAGGAAAACGGACAATACTTTGTATCATGCCAGCCGCTGCCGCTGACAGCATCGGCAATGCGGGAGCAGACGCCCATTTTTCTGTTCCGCCGCCCGCCGGAGAGCGGGCGGGCCGCCTTTCGCGCCGCCGCTCTCTCTCAGCTGACGGCGGCGCAAGAGGATGTCACATGGCTGGATAGCCGCCGCATCGCGGCAAGCCACGCCCTGCCCCAGCAGGCGGGCGCGTGGCTGCACAGCGGGCTGCGCGCCGTCAATTTCGACCATCCCCGGTGGCGGGAGATGGCTGCGTGGCAGCCTTCACCCGGCAAAAAGCGGGTTCACATTCTGGCAATGGGCGATGTGGGCAGCACCGTGGCGCTGGGGCTGAAGCTGTTGGGCGGCGGCACAGTAGATACCATCGGTATCTGTGACATTAACCAGGCCGCTACAAAGCGCTGGGAGTTTGAGCTGAATCAGGTGGCGCTGCCGTGGCAGTATGACGCCATGCCCACCGTGGAGATCGTCCCGTCCGAGCGGCTCTTTGCGTGCGATGCCTTTCTCTTTGTGGCCTCAAAGGGCATCCCTGCGGTGGGCAGCGGCGTGCAGGATGTGCGCATGGCTCAGTTTCAGGCCAACCGCCCGCTGGTGGAGCTATATGCCCGCAAGGCCCGGGAGGCAAAATTCACCGGCCTGTTCTGCGTGATCTCCGACCCGGTGGACCCGCTGTCCCGCGCCGCGCTGCTCTCCTCCAACCGGGATGAAAACGGCGTCTATGACGGTATGGGGCTTCTGCCCCAGCAAATACAGGGCTACGGCCTTGGGGTGATGAACGCCAGAGCCGCCTATTACGCCCGTCAGGACGCCCGCTTTGCGTCTTTTCTGACGGAGGGCCGGGCCTTCGGCCCCCACGGCAGCGGTCTGGTCATTGCCAACTCTCTTACCCACTATGATGACGCCCTGTCCCGTGACCTGACAGAGCTGGCGCTGACTGCCAACCTGAAAATGCGGGCGCTGGGCTTCAAGCCCTATGTAGCCCCGGCGTTGTCCTCGGCGGCGCTGAGCATCCTGCTGACGCTGCGCGGCGAATGGCACTATGGCAGCGTGTGCCTGGGTGATATCTTCATGGGTGTAAAGAATCGCTATACCCCCGCCGGACTGGAAACCGAGGATCTTCCCCTGCCTGACGCGCTGTTTGCCCGATTGGGGGAGACGCAGGCGATCCTGCGGCGCATTATATAGAAAGGAGGTCACGGCTGATGGAACCTTTGGCCGTCATCTGTCCGCAGTATACGGAAAATCCCCGGCTGGCGTCAGTGCTGCGCTGTGCCTTGACGGGGCATCCCCATCAACTGATCCAGCACGCAGAGGAGCTGCACCCTTTGCGGGGACGCCGGGTGCTGTTTGCCATTTCCCTGCTGAACGGCGGCATAAATCTGGGCTGGTATGCCATGCTGTCCGCCATACGGCAGAACCCCTGCTTTTTTGAAGGATGCAGCGGCGCCGTACTGGTAGACGGTGACGGTGAGCTGTATACCAAGGCGGCGGCACGCGAGCTGGTGTTTGCCGCCAATCAGGCCGGCTGCGCCTTTATGGGCGCGCCGCTGGTGGAGGCCACCGGTTCGCTGCAAAACTTCAAGGTGCGGGCCATGCTGCGGCAGACCGACTGTCTCAGCGCCTACACCGCCTGCGCCGAGCAGCTGGTGGCGCGGCTCATAGCCGATACCCCGCCGGTGCGGCAGCGGCCCCGGCTAATGGTTCTGCACGCCTCCAACCGAAAAACCTCCAACACCCTTGCCCTGTGGGAGCGGATGGCGCCTCTGCTGGAAAGCCGGGCGGACGCACAGGTGATCAGCCTGCGCAACGGCACCGTGGCCGACTGCAATGGCTGTGAATTCCGCACCTGTCTCCACTTTGGAGAAAAAGGGCGCTGCTTTTACGGCGGCGTGATCGTAGATGAGGTCTACCCTGCCATTACGCAGGCCGACGGTGTGCTCTGGCTGTGTCCCAACTACAATGATGCGCTGGCCGCCAACCTTACCGCCTGCATCAACCGGCTGACCGCCCTGTTCCGCACGACCCCCTTTTATGACAAGGATCTCTACGGCCTGATCGTCTCCGGCTATTCCGGCGGCGACATTGTGGCCCAGCAGCTGATCTCCGCGCTGTGCATGAACAAGGCCTTCCGTCTGCCGCCGCGGTTCTGCCTGCTGGAAACAGCCAACGATGCCGGCGCCGCCGTGAAGCTGCCCGGAATCGACCGGCGTCTGTCCGCCTTTGCCGGTCATATGTTTCCGTGAAGCTTTTTGCAAAAACCAGACGCGGTGAAAAATGTCCGCTGCCGCAGGCAGATTTTCCTTTGTTAATAACTAAACAACCGTTTTTTTGCTTTTTTTCCTTGCATTTCTCGCTTTGGCGGTATACAATATTGGACGAATATTCACATTGGAAAGGTTTTGCAAGATACATGAATCCTTATAAGACCCGAGAGGGCGGCGCAACTGTAACGGTGTTCGTGCCCTACGACTGCCAGAACCATTGCCCTTTCTGTATCAATAAGCAGGAATATGCCGACTGCACCGGCTTCTCTCTGAAAAAGATCATCGAATCCATCCGCACACTGGACGCGATCACGCCCCGGTGTGATTTCGTGTTTACCGGCGGCGAGCCGCTGGCGGATCTGGATGCCCTGCAGCAAATGCTGGACGCCATCCCCACCACCCATAAGGTGTATATCAACACGACTTTCCCCGTGCAGGAGCACACCACGCTGGACGAGATGGTGGCCTTTACCCAGCGTAACCGCCACAAAATCACCTGCATGAACATCTCCCGCCATTTGCAGAAGTATGTCGAGGAAAGCCCCGATCAGGTGCTGGGCCGCATTGCCTGCCCCACGCGGATCAACTGCGTGCTGTACAAGCGCTATCCTGCCGACAAGCTGCCCGCCTACGTAGAGCGCTTCCTGCCCTACGGTATTCCGGTGCAGTTCCGCTATGACTACACCGCCACCACGCCGGACAACCTGTATGATGAGGCGCATGACCAGATTCTGCACGATCTGCGCCGCCTGTTCACCTATAAGGGGTTGGACGGCTGCCGGATGCGCAACGGCTTCCATTTCGAGTATAAGGGGCTGCACCTGACCTATCACAAAACGCTGCCCTACTCCACCATTGTCGAAACAGGCGCAGACGGCGTGACGTATGATATCCTTTATGATGTGCTGATCAAGCAGACCGGTGAAATCCACAGCGATTGGACCGGTGTGAAAATGGACGTGGACGCCTATCGCAAGGCGGTTTACGAGCCCTACGACCTGCATGTGATCAACGGCACCGTTGATTTCTGACAGCCGGTTGCAGACACCATGAAGCAAGCGAGCAAACAAATCCGTTAAGGGTTTGCTTGCTCGCTTTTTTACGTTTATCACATTCATCGCGGGAGCGAAAGCCTCTCCGCGCAGCTTCCCCATCTTCCGTGGGTTTTACAGCCGGTAGACGGCGTTTTCCGTCACCAGAAGATCAAATCGCCTGTCATGGGCCTCCACCGGGACTTCCTCCGCCATCAGCTTTTCGCGGCACAGCAGCGCCGCCGCACCCTGATAGACTCCGAAGAAGCGGTCATAATACCCGCCGCCCTGCCCCAGCCGATTGCCCTGCCGGTCACAGGTAAGGCACGGCGTTACCGCCAGGTCGATCTCCTCCGGCGTCAGTATGCCGCAGCTTTCTACCGGCTCCAGAATTCCATAGGCGCCCGGTGCCAGCTGCTCCAGCGTTTCCACCCGGCACAGGGCCATGGTGTGTTCCCGTCCGCAGCGGGGCAGGCACAGCGTTTTACCCCGGTTCAGCACATCCTGCAGCAGCGCCGTGGTATCGATCTCGCGGTCGGTTCCCACATAGGCAAACACCGTTTTTGCCGCCTCATATTCCGGCAGCTCCGTTACCCGTCGGCAGATGGCTGCGGCGGCGCTGTCGCGGTACGTCTGGGGCAGAATACGCTCCATTGTCCGCACCTTCCGGCGCAGCGCCTGTTTTTTCCCCGCAACGGACAGCTCCTTTTTTGCGCTCTCCGCCTTCTGTCGGCGGGCAATCTCCATCATCCGCTCGTACATCTCATCACCCACACATTTGCGGGCATACTGGCACCACTGCACGCAGCTGAGCGCATCGTTATAGGCCACAAAGCCGCACACATCGCACGTCACCTGCGTGTCGGTGGAAAAAATCTCGATGGTATTGCCGCATACCGGACATGTCTTTTCCCGGATCGTCGGCGTGCGGGGCTTCCCTTGGCATCCATCCATAATCATATGCTTTCCTCCTGCCGTCAGTATAAGGGCCGCCGGGCGGTTTGTCCGTCCGGAAAAAGGTCCTTCTCCGTCATAGTATGCCCCGCCTCCAGCACGGTAAACTGCTCCTGCCACCGGCCGGACACCAGATTTTCCAGCACCCGGTTGCTGCCGGTCACATAATCCAGATCACAGCGGATCAGGTCGGCGCACTGCTGCATCTCCGCCACAAAGTCCTCGGCATAGCAGTCATATACGCCGGTGTCGATCATGTCGGCGTGGTGATAGCCCTCCATAAAGCTGCCAAAGATGGATGTGCCGATCTCCATGCCGTAGCGGCGGCAGATCTCATCCTTGAACGCCGCCACCGAATGCCCGCCTCTGTCACAGTCCCGGAAATAGATGTGGCCGGGCTGCTTGGCGTCAGGGCGGAGATGATCGTCCGTTTGCAGCAGCATGGTAACGCAGTCGTCCATTTTGGGCAGCACCGTGCGGCATTTGAGCGTCACGCCCTCCCACACGCCGCCGCAGCCGCACACGCACGAGAGCAGTGTGGTCACGTTTTCCGCCAGCCCCTCCATGGTGCGCAGCAGCGTTTCATGCATAAGCGCCGGCTCCTTGTGATTTTTCCAATCCAGCTCCTGCACCGGAAAGTTCGTCCCCTTTTTCCGCTGCGCTGCATCCAGATGGCGCCGCACCGAAGTGCAGCACACGATCAGCGTATCGTTCTTGTCCAAGGCCCACGCCCCCTTATAAAACCCTTTCTAATGCCGCAGGGGAGAGCACCCTCTCCCCTGCCCTTTATCCTGTCTTATTTTGCCTTCCGCAAAAAGCCAAACCACATGGTAAATCCCACAAACATGCCGCCCAGAATGTTGCCCAGCGTCACAGGCAGCATGTTGCCCACAAGGTAGTTGCCCCAGGTCAGAGCGCCCAGGTCCATGCCAAGCGCCTGCGCCGTCTCGGTATAGGCGGGCACGGTTTTGGCGAACAGACCCATGGTGCAGTAGGTCATGTCGGCGATGGAGTGGTTAAAGCCGCAGGTGACGAAAAACATCACCGGTGCCCATGCGCCGATGAACCGCCCGGTGGTATCCTTAGCGCCCAAGCTCAGCAGCACGCCGATGGTCACCAACACGTTGCACAAAAACCCCATAAAGAAGGCGTTCTGGAAGGGCATGGTCATCTTGCCCATCGCCACCTTCATGGCGTAGGTCGCCAGCAGGTTGCCGCTGGCGGAAAGCCAACCGAATTTGGCGCACAGCACCGCCACCAGCATGGATCCGATGAAATTGCCGATGTAGACGAACAGCCAGTCCTTCAGCATGGCGGCAAGGCGCACCTTCTTGTCCAGCACGCTGATGAAAATCAGCGTATTGCCGGTGAACAGCTCCGCGCCGATCAGCACCACCATGCCCAGGCCGAAGGCGAACAGCAGCCCGGAAACCGTCCGGATAGTGCTGTTGTTGTCCAGTCCGTAGCTGGCTATGTTGGTCACGCAGGAGGGAAAGGCGATCAGCATACCGGCCAGCACGCCCAGCAGCAGCATTTTGCAGGCAGGCATGCTGCTCTTTTTCACGCCGGCTTCGGCATAGTTGGCCGTAATTTCGGCAGGGGAAAACAGATTCATGCTCAGCCCTCCTTACGTCAGTGTGCGTTCGGCAGCCTCCACCACATGGCCGATCAGTACCGAGGTGGTCACAGCGCCCACGCCGCCGGGCACGGGGGTAATCGCCTCAACGATCGGCTCCACCTCGGCAAACACGGCGTCGCCCGCCATGCCGCCCTTGCCCTTGGAGGTTACCTTGTCGGGATCCCAGTTCATGGATACATCGATGACGATCTGACCCGGCCGGACATAGTCGCCGGTCAGGCTCTTCAGCACACCGGCGGCGGACACCAGAATGTCGGCCTCCCGCGCCACAGCCTGCACGTCCTTGGTTTTCGTGTGGCAAACCGTAACGGTGGCGTTTTTGCCCAGCAGCATCATGGCGGCCGGCTTTCCCACCACCAGCGATCGGCCGATCACCACGGCCTTCTTGCCGGTGCAGTCGATGCCGTAGTAGTCCAGAATCTCCATGCAGGCCTGCGGGGTACAGGGCGCGAAGCCCAGCTTCTTACCCATGAACACACCGGCGTTGGACAGGTCGGTCATGGCGTCAACGTCCTTGCAGGCAGCCAGATGGTTGCAGATCTCATCCTGCTCCGCCTTCAGGTGCTTGGGCAGGGGGCGGAACAGCAGGCAGCCGTGGATGCTCTCATCGGCGTTGACGGCCTCGATCTGGTCGATCAGCGCCTCCTTGGTCACATCCTCCGGCAGCAGGAACTTCACCACATCCACGCCGATCAACTCGGCACGGGAGGTAGCGCCCTTTTCATAGGACAGGTCGGAGGGATTCTCACCGCAGCGGATGATGGCCAGCTTCGGCATAACGCCCTTTTCCTTCAGTGCCGCCACTCGCTGCTGCAAGCGCTCGTTCATGGCGGCGGTTACTTCTTTGCCCAGTAATTGCTTTGCCATAGTCTGATCCTCCCTTATTTGAAGAAACCGGCCTTGACGGTCTCAAAAATACCGTCGGCCTTCTTGCCGTACACATCCAGCATGGTCAGGCACTTGGCGTTCATCTCTTCGGCCACATCGCGGTTTTGCAGGGTTTTTGTGTTGATGAACACGTTCAACGACGCCGCCTGCAAGGCCGCCTTCACGATGGCAGCGCCGCAGCCTGCGTCGGACACCGCCAAGCGGGAGCCCTTCTCAGCGAACACGGCAATGGCGTCGATCGCCTCGCAGCACAGCTCCATAATGTGCATGGGCACGCGGCAGGCGGTGATGGTGGCCTCCTCCATAATGTGAGGCCGGTCGGGGTCATCCTTGGGAATGCCGTAGGCGTTGGCCAGCGGGATAAAGCCCTCCGCGTCGGCGGGCACCTGATCCAGCAGCTCGCTCTCAAGCGCATCGCACTTCTTTTGCAGGGCGATGATCTCCGCCTCCACGTCGGCGTATTTCTTCTTGCCCACGGTCAGCGAGCCGACCATGTTGCCCAGCGCCGTACCGATGGCAGCCACCAGCGCGGAAGCACCGCCGCCGCCGGGTGCAGGCTCATTGGAAGCCAGAACCGTGACAAATTCACGGCAGGACTTGGTGGTATAATCCATAGTTCTCTCCTCGTTGTTTCCGAAATACTCTCATTGTGGCGAAAGCACTCTTGATGGAAAAAGCTCCAGCGGCTTCAAGCCGCCGGAGCTTTCTTGTATGTAAGTATCCGAAAATAGCCTTAATACGTCCTGAAAAGCCTCGCAGCGTTCGCATCCGCAGATGCGAAACGATCCAACCATTTTTCGCCGCGACATGTCCCCCAAGGGGACTTCCGTTGGGCGTGCGTGGCGAAAAATACTTCTCAGCCCGCAAGTACCAAAGGCGCGCAGTCAGGCTGCAAGCCTTCTTGGCAGAAAAGTCGTCAAACTTTTCGCCAGCAATCAAAACAGGCCGCTGACCTTGCCGGTCTCGGTATCCACGTCGATGCGGCGATAGGCGGGATTGGCCGCAGTACCGGGCATCATGGAGATAGTACCGGCCATGGGGCACAGGAACTTGGCGCCGCCATACTCCAGAACGTCGCGGATGGTCAGGCGCCAGCCGGTCGGCACGCCCTTCTTGTTGGGATCGTCGGACAGGGAGAGGTGGGTCTTGACCATCATGGTGCAGTAGTCGGCGTACTTGGGATCAGACTCAAAGCGCTCCGCCTTCTGAACGGCCAGCGGGGCCCAATCCACACCGTCAGCGCCGTAGACCTCCTTGGCGATCAGCTCAACGCGCTGGCGCAGCGGCATATCCAGATCATACAGGAACTTGACGTCGACCGGATCCTCGCAGGCCTCCACCACGGTCTTGGCCAGCTCGATTGCGCCCTCGCCGCCGAAGCGCCAATGGTTGGACTCGGCGCAGCGGACGCCGCGCTCCTGGCACAGTCTCTTCAGCAGGGCGATTTCGGCATCGGTGTCGGTGTAGAAGCGGTTGATGCAAACCACGGGATTGATGCCGGACTTCTTGATGGTGTTCACATGGTGGAACAGGTTGCAGGTGCCCT
>CABSAW010000021.1:0-19619 GCA_902475745.1 uncultured Oscillospiraceae bacterium | reverse complement strand
TGAATACATCCCGGAGCAGCCTCCTGAAGCCGTTTTGACGGCGCGTAGGGATGTGTCGGGTTCGCCCGTTACAGCGATAGGGTGTTTTAGCACCCGATGAGGCCGTGTCTGCGAGGACGCGGCGAATATGAGGTGGTACCGCGATTTTATCGCCCTCTGTCGATAGGCAGGGGGCGTTTTTTTGTTCCCCTGTATGGGAAATGACAACGAAATCAACAGAAAGGAAACTGAAAACATGGGAATTTATGAAGAACTGGTGGCCCGCGGCTTGATCGCGCAGGTCACGAATGAGGAAGAGATCCGGGATATGGTCAATAACGGTAAGGCCACGTTCTATATCGGCTTTGACTGCACGGCAGACTCTCTGCACGTGGGACACTTCATGGCGCTGTGCCTGATGAAGCGCCTGCAAATGGCGGGCAACCGCCCCATCGCCCTGATCGGCGACGGCACTACGATGATCGGCGACCCCTCCGGCCGTACCGATATGCGCCAGATGCTCACCGAGGAGACCATCAAGCACAACGCCGAGTGCTTCAAGCGCCAGATGGAGCGGTTCATCGACTTCTCTGAGGGCAAGGCCATGATGCTCTACAACTCCGAGTGGCTCAAGCCCCTGAACTATATCGAGCTGCTGCGCGAGGTGGGCGGCTGCTTCTCCGTGAACAATATGCTCCGCGCCGAGTGCTACAAGCAGCGCATGGAGAAGGGGCTGAGCTTCCTGGAGTTCAACTACATGATCATGCAGAGCTATGACTTCTACTATATGTTCCAGCACTACGGCTGCAATATGCAGTTCGGCGGCAACGACCAGTGGAGCAATATGCTGGGCGGCACCGAGCTGATCCGCCGCAAGCTGGGCAAGGATGCCCACGCCATGACCATCACCCTGCTGCTGAACTCCGAGGGCAACAAAATGGGCAAGACCGCCAAGGGCGCCGTGTGGCTGGATCCCAACAAGACCAGCCCCTTCGAGTTCTATCAGTACTGGCGCAACATCGACGATGCCGACGTGCTCAAGTGCATCCGGATGCTGACGTTCCTGCCACTGGAGCAGATCGACGCCATGTCCGATTGGGAGGGTGCACAGCTCAACGAGGCTAAGGACATCCTGGCCTATGAGCTGACCAAGCTGGTTCACGGCGAGGAGGAGGCCGATAAGGCCCGTCAGGCGTCCAAGGCGCTGTTCTCCGGCGCCGGTGATACCGAGCATATGCCCACCACCGAGCTGACCAACGACGACTTCGGCGGCGGCGCTATTGACGTGCTGACGCTGCTGGTCAAGTGCGGTCTGGCTGCCTCCAAGGGTGAGGCCCGCCGGCTGGTGCAGCAGGGCGGCGTAACGGTCAACGACGAGAAGGTATCCGCCATCGAGACGACCTTCGGCTGTGAGCAGTTCACCGGCGACGGCGTCATCATCAAGAAGGGCAAGAAGGTGTTCCACCGTGCCTTGCTGGTGTAATCTGAAAAAGGAATTGTAAAGTATGAGAGGGCATACTGTCTGCCGGTGCGGACAGTATGCCCTTTCCCTGTATCCGCACAGGCTGTGACCGCCTCCACACCGCCAACATATATTGGAAGGGAGGAGGTGTACCATGGAATATGATCTATTTGTGGTGAAGTCTGCCACACAGGCGCAGCGGATGGTTCGCACGCTCAACAGCGGCGGCATTCGCGCCGGAGTGCAGCGTCTGCCGCTTGAACTGGCCAGCCGGGGCTGTGCCTATGCGGTGCGGATCGTCACGGCAGACAGCGAGACGGCGCTTTCCCACCTACAGCGAAACGGCATGTGGCCGGAGCGCATTGTGCGGCATGACGGCAGAGGGTACCGGGAGGTGGCGCCGTGATCTATTTTGATTCCGCCGCGACTACGCTGGAAAAGCCGCCGGCTGTCCGACGGGCAATGGCGCGGGCGGTCAACACCATGTCCTCGCCCGGCCGCGGCAGCCATCAGGCGACCAGACTGGCGGAGGAAACCGATTATACCTGCCGCACTGCGGCGGCGGAGCTGTTCGGCGTGGAGGATGAATCCCATGTGATCTTTACCGGCAACGCCACCCATGGCCTGAATATCGCCATCCACACTCTGGTGCAGCCCGGAAGCCGGGTGGTGATCTCTGGCTATGAACACAATGCCGTCACGCGTCCGCTTCACGCTATTGCCAATGTGACGCTGACAGTGCTCAATACGCCGCCCTTTCAGCCGGACAGGATGACACAAGAGCTGAAGGAGGCGCTGAGCCGCGGCGCCGATGTGGTGATCTGCAACCATGTTTCGAATGTATTCGGCTGTATTCAGCCGGTGTATGAGATGGCGGCGCTATGCCGTGAGGCAGGCGTACCATTTGTACTGGATGCTTCCCAGTCCGCCGGCGTTCTGCCCGTGCGCATGGATCAGCTTCATGCGGCGTTTATCGCCATGCCCGGGCACAAGGGATTGTATGGGCCGCAGGGGACGGGCCTGCTGCTGTGCGGGCATGAGGCCACGCCGCTGCTGTACGGCGGTACCGGCAGCATGTCCAAATTACAGACCATGCCGGACCTGCTGCCTGACAGGCTGGAGAGCGGTACGCATAATATGCCCGGTATTGCAGGATTACTGGAGGGAATCCGCTATGTACAGCGCACCGGCTTGGAGCGCATTGCCGCCCACGAGCGCACCCTGACCGCACAGGCGATACAGCTGCTGCGGCAAACCGAAGGGATTCGTCTTTTCTGGTGTCAGGGTTTGCGCCATCAGACGGGGGTGCTGTCTTTCATCGTGGAGGGAACGGATTGCGAGGAGCTGGGCGAGGCCATGGCGCGGCGCGGCGTGGCACTGCGCGCCGGACTGCACTGTGCGCCGCTGGCTCACCGCACGGCGGGGACGCTGAAAACCGGCACGGTCCGCTTCAGTCCTTCTGCCTTCAATACACCGGCGCAGGTAGCGCAATTCGTACAGATGTTACAAACCGCCCTTCGTAAAATGTAACATTCTGGCCACAGAATTTTTGTTGCATTTTCCCAATATTTTTTATATAATATTAATATCTGTTGTTATGCGTAAAACGCACCCGGGAGGGAATGAAACCCACTATGGATAAGATGTTGACATTGATGGAAGATATTGGGAGATACTTATCTCTTCTGAAGATCACGGATCTGGTCGATGCGGCAATTATATTCTTTTTGGTGTATAAGCTGCTGTCGCTGGTCAAGAGCACAAGAGCGGAAAATATCCTCAAGGGTGTGGGCGTTTTCCTGCTGACGCTGCTGGCGGCCAAGGCCATGGATTTGCGCGCCGTCTACTATGTGCTGAGCCATGTGGCGGAGATGGGCATTCTGGCGCTGATCATTCTGTTTCAGCCGGAGATCCGGCAGATTCTGGAGAAGCTGGGCAGCAAGAATATCCGGCTTATGCGGGTGTTTCGGCCTGAGAGGGAAATCACCGAGCTGGAAAAGGCCATTGACCAGACGGTGGTGGCCTGCAGCGAGTTGAGCCGCACCAAAACCGGTGTGCTGATGGTATTTGAACGCAACATCAATCTCGATGATATTGTCCGCACCGGCACGGAGCTGGACTGCGCCGTGGTCAGCGAGCTTTTGAAGAATATTTTCTTTGTCAAGGCGCCCATGCATGACGGCGCAGTAATCATCCGGCATGGGCGGATTATTGGCGGCGGATGTATGCTGCCGCTGTCCAAAAATGTGAACCTCAGCCGTGATCTGGGTATGCGTCACCGTGCCGGTATCGGTATGAGCGAGAATTCCGATGCGGTGGTGGTCATCGTGTCAGAGGAGACAGGCTCTATTTCCGTGGCCATCGGCGGAATGCTCAAGCGGCATTTGATGCCGGAAACGCTCAGCCAGCTGCTTCGCAACGAACTGATGCCGGCGGAAGAGGAAGCGGATGACCAGCCGCAGCGTCTGCCGCTCTTGGCATTTCTCAAGAAGCTGGGAAAGGAGGCGGACGACGATGGAGAAGAAGACTAAAAGCCGCAAGGTCATGCAGATCGTGGTTGCCGTAATGGTCACGCTGGCTCTGTGGGTTTATATGGAGGTTTATGTTTCGCCGGAGTCTATCGTGGATGTGAAGGATATTCCGGTAGAATTTACCAACGAGGATACGACACTGGCCGAGAACGGCCTGATGCTGCTGTCCGGCTATGACACCACCGTGGATCTCAAGCTGGAGGGAACACGAAAGGTTTTGATGCAGCTGGACCCCTCAAAGGTGCGCGTCGTGGCGGATACCAGCAGTATTACCACCGCCGGTGTGCAGACACTGAAATACAGCGTGATTTTCCCCAATGACTTCCCCAGCAAGAGCGTAACGGTAAAATATCAGAGCCTATATAATATTACCGTCAATGTTGGCAAGCTGTATTCCAAGGAAGTTCCCATCAAGACACAGGTCAACGGTCAGGTGGCAGATGGCTACTTTACCGGTGACATATCCATTGATCCCACCACGCTGACGCTGCGGGCCGAAAGAGAGGATATGCTGAATGTCAGCTATGCAAAGGTGTCGGTCAATATCGGCGGCGCTACCAGTACGCTGATCAAAACGGTTGAGTATACGCTGTATGACTATAACGATGTGCCGGTTTATAACGATAATATTCGCGCCTCTACCAAGCTGATTCAGGTTACCGTTCCTGTGCGCACCACCAAGGTGGTGCCGCTGGATGTGGATCTGGTGGGTGCAGAACTGATGGATTCCGTTTCGCTGGACATCAATCCGCGCACCGTTACGCTGGTGGGCGAGGGATCAGCGCTGGATGAAATCAACAAGGTCACCTTGGATAAAATCTATGTGGAGGATCTTGTTCCCGGTCTGAATGGCCCGTATTCCTACACCATCAAGCTGCCGGCAGGTGTGAGCACCTATGACGGCATCACAGAGGCAATAGTTACGGTGGCGGTCAACGGCACCACTGAGGATACGATTACGGTGGACAGCATCAATTGCGAGGGCGTGGCCGATGGGCTGCGGGCAGAGGTGAGCAAGCCGTTGGATGTGTCAATCTGGGGCAGCGAAGATGCGGTGCACAATGCAACGGCAGCCGACATTCATGTGCGGGTGGATCTCAGCGAGATTACAGAAGCGGGCGAGTATGTGCTGCCTGCCGTAGTTACCGCCAGCAGCGACTCTGCCTTGACGATCCGCGGAAGCTATGAGGTGACCGTGGTGGTCACAAAACGCGTATTGCCGCCGGATGAGAGCAGTACCGTTACCGCAGGCAGCGGCGAAACGATTACCGGCAGCGCGCAGCCGGGCGGTGCAGCCCGATAAAACAGTTTTCCTGAAAGGACAGTACAATCATGACACAGATCGCAACAGTGGAAAAGTTGCTGCCCGGCGGGTATGCGGAAATTTCCGTTCCTCGCAAATCCGCCTGCGGACATGACTGCGAGGAGTGTGCCGGATGCGGCATGACAGGCGCGGCCATCCGCGCCCGGGCTAAAAACGACGCCGGCGCTCAGCCGGGGGATAAGGTTGTAGTGGAGAGCAGCACCAAAAAGCTGCTGGGCGTGGCAGCGCTGGTGTATCTGCTGCCGGTGCTGGGATTTTTGCTGGGATATTTCCTGACAGAGGGACTAATGACAGAGAATTGGCGCAACGGCGCGGCTTTTGCAACGTCGGCTCTCTTTTACCTGCCCAGTATATTCTATGACCGTCATGCCAGAAAAAATGAGAGCCTGACCTACACCATTCAGCGGCTTTTCTGATGTTTGGGTATGTGCTTCCCGCGGCCCAACAGCTGACCGCGCAGGAACAGCAGCGCTTTGAAGGTGCGTATTGCGGCTTGTGCCACACCTTGGGTCAACGCTATGGCATGGCAGGACGCATGATCCTGAACTATGATCTGACTTTTCTGGCCATGCTGCTCTCAGAGGGGGAGGAGGATTCCTGCACCAGACGCTGCGTGATCCATCCTTTTCGGGGGCGTGTGTGCGCCTGCGGCGGCGCCGCCTTTGATCTGGCGGCGGATATCAGTGTGATCCTTACATGGTGGCAGCTGCGGGACGGCATTGCCGATTACGGCTTTTGGGGCGGCCTGAAATACCGCTTGGCAGCGCTGCTGCTGCGCCGTGCCTACCGAAAGGCGCGTGTGCGCCGACCGGAATTTGACGGCAATACACAGCGGCATTTGCAGGCACTTTCGCGGCTGGAGCGGGAACGGAGCACATCGCTGGATGCGCCAGCCGATACCTTTGCGCAGCTGCTGGCTGCCGCTGCCGACGAGGTGCCCGACCAGACAAAACGCCGCGTACTATCTCAGCTTCTGTATCATTTAGGACGCTGGATCTATCTGATAGACGCGGCGGATGATCTGGAAAAAGATATAAAATACGGCAGCTATAATCCGCTGCCTTTGCGCTATGCGCTTCCCGGAAATACGCTGACAGACACGGCACGGCAGGAGCTGTCCCAGACGCTGGACAACTCCATTCGCACAATGGCCGCCGCCTTTGAGCTATGGGACTTCGGCGCATACGGGCCTGTGATCGAGAGCACGGTCTATCAGGGCCTTTACGCGGTGGGGACCGCCGTTTTGGACGGCACCTTCCACCGAAAAAAGCAAGTTCAACGA
The DNA here is from genome assembly GCA_902475745.1 of uncultured Oscillospiraceae bacterium. Taxonomy (GTDB): domain Bacteria; phylum Bacillota; class Clostridia; order Oscillospirales; family Oscillospiraceae; genus Vescimonas. The sequence goes on along the minus strand of CABSAW010000021.1, from coordinate 13,041 downwards.
AAGAAAGGGGGACACCTTGGTGCGTGATCCCTATCAGGTGCTGGGCGTGCCCAGCACGGCGAGTGATGACGAAGTAAAAAAAGCCTATCGCAATCTTGCCCGGAAATACCATCCGGACAATTATCATGATAATCCGCTGGCCGACCTGGCACAGGAGCGGATGAAAGAGATCAATGAGGCCTATGAGGAGATCCAGAGCCGCCGTAAGCGGGGTTCCTCCGGCGGCGGTTACGGCGCGTCTTATGGCGGTGCGAGCGGCGGATATTCCGGCGGCTATCAATCCTATGCCGGCCCCTATCAGCGGGTGCGGATGGCGATTCAGCAGGGCAACCTGAATCTGGCGGAGGAGCTGCTCAACGCCATGCAGGATCACAATGCCGAATGGAATTTCCTCAAGGGAGCGCTGTATACCAGACGCGGCTGGATGGACGAGGCAAAGCGCTACTACCAGACGGCTGTGCAGATGGATCCCGACAATGACGAGTATCAAAGAGCGCTGGATATAGCGGAAGGCCGGCAGACGGCCTACCGGCCCGACGGCTATGGCTCCTTCAGCACCGGAAACTGCCAGATGAACCCCTGCCTGCCCCTGTGCCTGCCGCTGTTCTGCTGCCCGGGCGGCGGATATCTGTACTGTTGTTAATGAACCGCGGCGGCATGACCGCCGGAAAGGGAGGATATTACTGTGGTCAAAAGTATGACAGGCTATGGCCGGGCGCGGCAAACGCTGCACGGCCGTGATATTACCGTAGAGGTGCGTTCCGTCAACAACCGCTATCTGGACTGCACGGTTAAGGTGCCCCGCACCTATATTTTTGTGGAGGACGCCGTGAAAGCGCGGGTTCAGAAGGCGGTTTCACGCGGCAAGGTGGATGTTTTTATCACCATTGACGCTACCGGCGCGGATGAGACGGTGGTTTCCCTGAATGAGCCTTTGGCCCGTGGTTATTATGACGCACTTTCCCGCCTCGGTGAGATGTTCAGCCTGAAGGAGGATCTGACAGCTATGGCATTGGCCAAGTTCCCCGATGTGCTGACCGTGACAAAGGCGGAAGAGGATATGGAAGCCATGGCCGAGGATATCTGCACCGTTCTGGATGAATCACTGGACGCCTATAACAGTATGCGCGCCGTAGAGGGGCGGAAGCTGAGCGAGGATATCGCCGGCCGTGTCACCACCATCGAATCGGTGGTGAGCAAGGTGGAGGAGCGTTCTCCCCAGACGGTGACGGCGTACCGTGAAAAGCTGATGGCCCGCATGCAGGAGGTGCTGCAATCTACCACCATTGATGAGAGCCGGATTTTGACAGAGGCTGCCATTTTTGCGGACAAGATCGCGGTTGATGAAGAGACCGTCCGTCTGCGCAGTCATATTGCGCAGCTGCGCACCATGCTGGAAAGCGACCAACCCATCGGCCGCAAGCTGGATTTCCTGATTCAGGAGGTCAACCGCGAGTGCAATACCATCGGTTCAAAGTGTAATGACCTGAGCATTACGCAGGATGTGGTCAACATGAAGGCCGAGGTGGAAAAGATCCGCGAACAGGTGCAGAACATTGAATGAGGTGGCCGGTATGCAGTTGGTAAATATCGGCTTTGGCAATCTGGTGTCGCTGCAGCGTTTGATCGCCATTGTCAGCCCGGACAGCGCGCCTGTCAAGCGGCTGGTGCAGGAATCCCGGGACCGGGGGATGCTGATTGACGCAACCTATGGACGGAAAACAGCGTCTGTTTTGATTATGGACAGTGACCATGTGGTGCTCTCTGCGCTCAGCACAGAGCGATTAGCGCCGCGCCTTGGCATGAAACCGCAGGATTTTATAGAGGAAGAGGGATAATTTTGGTGAAAAGAGGTAAAACATTTATTATTTCCGGCCCATCCGGCGTAGGAAAGAGCACGGTTCTCGGAGCGCTGTTTCAGGATCGGAATGATTTGTATTTCTCCGTATCCGCCACCACACGCGCACCGCGGCCGGGTGAGAGACACGGCGTTGACTATCATTTTATCGAGCCGGAGACCTTCCGCCAGTGGATCATGGACGGCGAGTTTCTGGAATACGCCGAATATGTGGGGAACTTCTACGGAACACCGAAAAGATATGTGGATGAGGCAATGGCTGCCGGCAAGGATGTGATTCTGGATATTGAAATCCAGGGTGCACAGCAAGTCCATGAGGTACGCCCTGAAGTGGTGCGCATCTTCATCGCGCCCCCGTCTTGGGAAGAACTGGAGCGCCGCCTGTCCGCCAGAGGCACCGATTCCCCGGAAAAAGTACAAAAGCGCCTTCTGCGCGCTAAGGTCGAGCTGCAAAACGCCGACCACTATGATTATTTTGTTATCAACGATACGGTGGATAATGCGGTAAAAGAGCTTCGGGCCATTATGCTGGCCGAGCATTGCCGCCCTAATGACCGTATTGCAGATTTGAATCAGTAAAAAACGACAGAAAAAAGGAGATATATCGTTATGTCTATGCTTTATCCCGCAATGAATCAGCTTACTTCTTATGTACCTAACCGTTATATGATGGTCAACGTGGTGGCGCGCCGCGCACGTCAGATCGCCGCCGATGCCGAGGTAAACGGCGAGCATTTGGACGACAAGCCTGTTACCATGGCAATCAATGAGGTTGCCGACGGGAAATTTAACGCCAGCACCATCGATTCTTCCATTCAGGAATAATGCGCAAGGGGAGTGGGGACGATGCAGATTGCTAAAATCGCCGTGGAAGCCGCGACATACGCTATCGATAAGCCCTACTCCTATCTGGTGCCCTCCGATATGGAGCTTAGCGTGGGATGCCGTGTGCTGGCGCCCTTCGGCCGAGGGAACCGTACAAGCGAAGGGGTGGTTCTTCGACTGGAGCAGGGAACCCCTGCCGCAGCGCTGAAAACCCTGCGTTTGAATCTGGACGGCGAACCGGTGATTACCCGCCGTGAGATCAAGCTGGCACTGTGGATGCGTCAGCGGTATTTCTGCACGTTTTACGATGCCATTCGCACTGTGCTGCCTGCCGCCGTATGGTATCATTACCGCGAGCAGTGGCGGTTGACAGGCAAGCTTCCTAATGCAGCGCTGCCGCCCCGTGAAGAGGCGGTCTATCAGCTGCTGCTGGACGGTCCGCAGGAAACGGATACCATACAAAAGGCCTGCGGCGAGCAGGCTCCGGCGCTTCTGCGCAGTCTGGAAAAGCGGGGGCTGGTCTCTCACCAGACGCTCAGCCGACGCAGTGTGCGGGATAAAACGGTGCAGCTGGCCAAGCTGCTGCTTTCCTCGGATGAGGCGCAGCACTGGGCACAGTCCCATCAGCTCACGTCGCCGCGTATGTGCGATGCGGTTCAGTTTTTGCTGCGGCAGGGGGACAGCGCCGTTCACGATCTGTGCTATTTTACCGGTGTTTCCCGCCAGACCGTTACCGCGCTGGAAAAACGCGGCATTATCGCTCTGCAAACGCAGGAAGCGTACCGTATTACAGGCAGGACATATTCTGTAAAGGCAGAACCCATTACGCTGAATAAAGAGCAGCAGCAAGCCTATGAAGCGATTTTAAGCCGGGCTGACCGTGGTGAAGGCGGTGTAACGCTGCTGCATGGCGTCACCGGAAGCGGAAAAACACTGGTGTATATTCGTTTGGCGCAGGCGCTGCTTGAGCAGGGAAAATCGGTGATGATTCTTGTCCCTGAGATTGCCCTGACGCCCCAGATGATGGCGCGCTTTACTGCCTACTTTGGGAATCGTGTGGCGCTGCTGCACAGCGGCCTGCGTATGACAGAGCGCTACGACCAGTGGAAGCGGATTCGACGGGGCGAGGCCACCGTGGTACTGGGCACGCGCAGCGCGGTATTTGCGCCGCTGAATGATCTGGGTTTGATTATTATGGACGAGGAACAGGAGAGCTCCTACGAATCGGAGCGTGCCCCCTGTTACCATGCGCGGGATATTGCCAAATACCGCAGCGCAACAGAAAGGTGCCATCTGGTGTTGGGGTCCGCCACGCCTACGGTGGAATCGGCATGGTACGCCCAACAGGGAGACTATCATCTGGCGCTGCTGCGCCAGCGATATAACCGCCAGCAGCTGCCCCATGTTATTATCGCAGATATGCGCCGCGAGCTGCGGCAGGGGAACCTGACGGCTATCAGCCAGCCCCTCTATCAGGAGCTGAAAGCCAACATAGAGCGGGGAGAGCAGAGCATTCTCTTTCTCAACCGCCGCGGCAGCAGCCGCCAGCTATTGTGCCCGAATTGCAGCTTTGTTCCCCAGTGTCCCCGATGCAGCGTATACCTTACGTATCACAGCGCCAATGGCCGGCTGATGTGTCACTATTGCGGCCATTCACAGCCCGCGCCATCTCAGTGCCCGGAGTGTGGAACACCGCTAAGGCACATCGGGTTCGGCACACAGCGGGTGGAAGAGGAATTGCATAGCCTGTTTCCGGACACGCCGCTGCTGCGGATGGATGCTGATACGGTAGGCGCGGGGCACGAGGCGATTCTGCGGGAGTTTGATGAAAAGAAGATCCCGATTTTGCTCGGAACCCAAATGGTGGCAAAGGGTTTGGATTTTGAAAATGTAACATTGGTCGGTGTTCTGGCGGCAGATCTTTCTTTATATGTGGATCACTACCGTGCTCCTGAGCGAACATTCAGCTTGCTGACGCAGGTGGTGGGCCGTGCAGGTCGCGGCAGTAAGGAAGGGCGGGCCGTTATTCAGACCTATACGCCGGACAACGATGTGATTCAGGCTGCTGCTGCGCAGGATTATGAGCGGTTTTACCGCAGTGAAATTCGCTTACGGCAGCTGCGGCGTGATCCGCCCTTTGCCGATCAATTGATGGTCACGGTTTCGGGCCCGGAGGAGTCGGCTGTGCGCCGTGCGATTCATGAAATTGCTGCCAGCCTGATGGTTGCCGCAAAGGAGCCTGCCTATGAAGGGATGATGGTTCTTGGCCCGGCCCCTGCGCCGGTCGTCAGGCTGAATAACCGCTACCGCTACCGTGTTACGGTGATCGGGCATAATGACAAAACACTGCGCAGCCTGCTGTCGTCCTTTATGAAGGAGTTTTCAAAGCGCGGTGAAAACCGCAATATGCAGATATATACAGATTGCAATTTGATGGATGAGAGGTAAGAAAACATGGCACTTAGGAAAATCGCAGTACAGGGTGAGGAATGCCTCACAAAGGTGTGCCGCAGCGTGACGGAATTCAACGATCGCCTGCACACATTACTGGATGACATGGCGGAAACACTGGAGGATGCCGGCGGCGTGGGCCTTGCCGCTCCGCAGGTGGGGATCCTGCGCCGTGTCTGCATTGTATTAAACGAGGATGATGAGATCATCGAGCTGATCAATCCCGAAATCATCTATACGGAGGGAGAGGAAACTGCGCTGGAGGGATGCCTCAGCGTTCCCGGCAAGTATGGCGAGGTTACCCGTCCCTATCTGGTGCGTGTAAGAGCGCAGGATCGCAACGGCCAGTGGTTTGAAACGGAGGATGAGGGGATCACAGCCCGCTGCTTCTGCCACGAAATCGAGCACCTGGACGGGCATCTGTTTGTAGAGCATACCGACCGGCTGATGGAGGGCGATGAGCTGCAAAAATGGCTGAATGAGCATGCCGATCAGTACGAGATCGAAGAAGAAACCGAGGACGAATAATCATGCGGATCTTATTTATGGGCACGCCGGATTTCGCGGTTGCCTCGTTAAAAGCGCTGGTCGAAGCAGGCCACGATATCTGCGGCGTTTTTACCCAGCCGGATAAGCCGAAAAATCGCGGGCACAAGCTCGCTTTCTCGCCTGTAAAGGAATATGCTTTGACACAAAACCTGCCGGTATTCCAGCCGCTGAAGCTGCGTGACGGCACCGCCTTGGCACTGGTGCGGGAGCTGGCGCCCGAGTTGATCGTGGTGGCCGCCTACGGACGCATTCTGCCGGAGGAAATTCTGAACGCACCGACCTACGGCGCGATCAACGTCCATTCCTCCATTTTGCCCAAGTACCGCGGCTCCGCCCCCATCAACTGGGCTATTCTGAACGGTGAAAAGGTAACGGGCGTCACCATTATGTATATGGCTGCCGAGCTGGACGCAGGAGATATCATCCGCGTGGCCGAAACGCCTATCGACCCGAACGAGGATGCCCAGACACTGACGCAGCGCTTGGCGCTGCTGGGTGCCGATGCTTTGGTGCAAACGGTCAGCGACCTGCAAAGCGGCGCTGCCACGCGCACGCAGCAGGATCACGCGCGATTCACCTATGCGCCCATGCTGGATAAGTCCCTCAGCCCGATGGACTTTTCTAAACCGGCACAGCAGCTGCACGATCAGGTGCGCGGTCTGATCCCCTGGCCTTGCGCCACGATGACGCTGGGCGGCAGCACGGTCAAGGTATACCGCACTGCTGTTGGCGGCGGTACGGCCTCCGCGCCCGGAACTGTTGTGCAGGCGGATAAAAAAGGGCTTGCCATCGCCTGCGGTGATGGCAGCGTGCTGGAGATTCTGGAATTACAGCCTCAGGGCGGCAAGCGGATGACCGCCGCCGCCTATCTGGCCGGACATCCGATAAAGGCGTGCCTATGAGCGGGAATCAGAAAGGGAATGCACGCGATACAGCGCTGGAGGTTCTGATGCGGATCTCCGCAGCCAATGCGTGGTCTGATGGCAGCCTCAAGCGCACCATCGCCAAAAACGGTTTGGACAGCCGTGATGCGGCGCTGGCCAGCCGGATCGCTTACGGTGTGATCCAGAACCGCATGTATCTTGACTACTATATCAGCCTCTGGTGCACGCAGAAGGCGGAGAAGCTGGAGCCGTTAATCCTGAATATCCTGCGGATCGGCGCCTATCAGATACTGTTTATGGATAAGATTCCGCACCGAGCCGCAGTCAACGAGGCGGTGGAGATGACAAAGCGTCACGGCCGGCCCCGCGCCGCCGGTATGGTCAATGCCGTGCTTCGCAAATTTGTGAACAACTGGCTGGATATGCCGGAGCTGCCGAAGGGGAGCACGGCGGACTATCTGTCGCTGCGATACAGCCATCCCAAGTGGTTGGTTTCGCGTCTGATCGACATCCTTGGGGCGGAGGAAGCGGAGCAATATCTGCGCTGCAACAATGAAATCGTGCCCACCACCATACAGACCAATACCCTGAAGATAAGTCCGGAGGCGCTGGAAAAAGAACTGCACACGGCAGGTATCAGTGTTGCGCCCCATCCTTGGATGCCCGGCTGCTTTGAAATCAGCGGTACTGGTGATCTGGAGGAATTACGCGCTTTTCGCAACGGGCTTTTTACCGTGCAGGACGCTGCCGCCCGTCTGGTGGCCACCGTTGCCGCGCCGCAGGAAGCTGACCGCGTGCTGGATGTCTGCGCGGCGCCGGGCGGCAAGTCTTTCGCGCTGGCCATTGACATGCATGACCGCGGGGATATCCTGTCCTGTGATGTCCATCCCCACAAGCTGAAGCTGATTGAAAAAGGTGCGGCACGTCTCGGCCTTCAATCGATCCGAACCGCGCTGGCCGATGGCCGCGAGCGCCATGAGGCGTGGATCGCGCAGGCGGATCTGGTGGTGGCGGATGTACCCTGCTCGGGGCTGGGAATCATCCGCAAGAAGCCGGATATCCGCTACAAAAGTCCGAAGGAGTTGGCGCGGCTGCCACAGGAGCAGCGGGCAATTCTGGAAAATGCCGCCAGCTATGTTCGTCCCGGAGGCACACTGGTTTATTCCACCTGCACCGTGCTGCCGGAGGAAAATCAGGAGGTCATTACATGGTTCCTGCGGGCACATCCTGATTTCCGGCTGACACCTTTTGTACTGCCCACCCCCATTGGCGGGTGTGACGGTCATCTGACGCTGTGGCCCCAGCGCTGGGGAACAGACGGCTTTTATATTTGCCGAATGCAAAAGCAGGAGTAAGGCTATGACCGATATCAAATCTTTGAATCTTCAGGAGATCACACAACTTCTGCGGGAGATGGGCGAGCCGTCTTTCCGCGGAAAGCAGGTGTTCACATGGCTTCACCGCGGCGTGAGGTCGTTTGAGGAGATGAGCAATCTCAGTAAGCCTCTGCGCCAGAAGCTGGCGCAGCAGTGTGTGATTACCTCTCCCACTGTGGAGCGTAAGCAGGTCTCCCGGCATGACGGTACGGTTAAATATCTTTGGCGACTGGATGACGGCAACTGTATTGAGACGGTACTTATGCGCTACCACCATGGCAACACCGTGTGCATTTCCTCGCAGGTGGGATGCCGCATGGGCTGTGCATTTTGCGCCAGCACAATAGCTGGCAAGGTGAGAGACTTAACACCATCTGAAATACTGGATCAGGTGCTCTTTACCCAGCTTGACAGCGGGCTGCCCATTTCCAATATTGTTTTGATGGGGATCGGAGAACCGCTGGATAACAAAGAAAATGTACTGAAGTTTCTTGAGCTGGTCAATAGCACAGACGGATTACATATCGGTATGCGTCATATCAGCCTGTCCACCTGCGGTATCGTGCCCCAGATTGACGCGCTGGCAGAGCTGAACCTACAGTTGACGCTGTCGGTTTCCCTTCACGCGCCGGACAGTGAGACCCGCTCGAAAATTATGCCGGTGAACCGAGCATATGATGTAGAGGAGCTGTTTGCGGCCTGCCATCGATATTTTGATAAAACCGGCCGCCGCATCAGCTTTGAATATGCAATGATCGATGGGGTCAACGATCATGATTGGCAGGCCGATCTGATCGCCCAGCGTATCAAGGGGATGCCCGGCCATGTGAATCTGATCCCGCTGAACGAAGTGGTGGAAAGTCCCTTCAAGCCCAGCCGCCGCACAGCGGCTTTTCAAAAGCGGCTGGAATCTCACGGGATCACTGCCACGGTGCGCCGCAGTCTCGGCGGTGATATTGACGCATCCTGCGGCCAGCTGCGCCGCAAGGCCATGGAGGAGGGAAGAGCATGAGGATCTGGGGGATTACCGACACAGGCCTTGTGCGCCGCGAGAATCAGGACGCCTATGCTACCGCCGTAATTGCGGATTGCACGGTAGCGGTGGTCTGTGACGGAATGGGCGGCACCAATGGCGGCCATACTGCCAGTACGGTGGCCGTGGAAACGCTTTTGCGGCAGCTGCGTGCCGCGCTGCGTCCCGGCATGAACTGGCCGCATATCCGGAAAGAAACGCTGCGCGGCATTGCGCAGGCCAATCAGGCCATCCGCGCCATAGCCGATGCAGATGAAACGCTTTCTCATATGGGCACAACATTGGTTTGCGCCGTTTGCCGTGATGCCGAGGCCATGGTATTCAATGTGGGAGACAGCCGTTGCTATTTCATTGGCAGCGAGGGGATCCGGCAGGTAACGCGGGATCACTCTGTGGTGGAAAATATGGTGGAGCGAGGGGATATTACACAAGCTCAGGCACGCCGTCATCCCAGCCGCAATCTGATTACCCGCGCACTCGGTCCGGATGCCGATGTGGAAACGGACTGCTTTTCGGTTTCCTGGCAGCAGGGTGATTTTCTGCTGCTGTGTACGGATGGGCTGGTCAATACGGTCAGCGATCAGGAAATGCTGTTTGAGGTCATGCACGAAAGTGATCTGGACGGCTGTCTTGACCGGCTGATGGCCGCAGCAAAAGAGCAGGGAGCGCCGGATAACGTTACGGTCGTTCTGCTGCAAAACTTATGAAAGGAGATGACCGCAGATGGATCAGTACATTGGAAAAATGCTGGATAACCGCTATGAACTGCTGGAATTGATCGGTTCAGGCGGCATGGCCAATGTGTATAAGGCCAAGTGTCATCGCCTGAATCGGCTTGTGGCCATTAAAATCCTGAAAAGCGATCTGGCGGAGAATGCAGAGTTCCGCCGCCGCTTCCGGGACGAATCTCTGGCGGTTGCCCAGCTGAGTCACGCCAATATCGTCTCAATCTATGATGTTTCCAGCTCCCATGGGATTGATTATATCGTCATGGAGCTGATTGATGGCATTACCCTCAAGCAATATATGGAGCGCCGCGGCCATATGGACTGGCGGGAGGCGCTGCATTTCATTACGCAGATCATGCGCGGGCTCAGCCATGCCCACAGCCGCGGCATTATTCACCGCGACATCAAGCCGCAGAATATTATGGTGCTGCGAGATGGCAGCGTAAAGGTCGCCGATTTCGGAATCGCCTGTCTGGCTGACGCGCATCAGACGCTGGCACAGGAGGCGCTGGGCAGCGTTCATTACATCTCCCCGGAACAGGCAAAGGGTGAACGCCTGGATGCGCGCAGCGACATTTATAGCGCCGGCGTGGTGCTATACGAGATGCTGACAGGCCGTTTGCCTTTTGAGGGAGATAGTGCCGTTTCCGTTGCCATTCAGCATCTCAGCAGCGTTCCGCTGAATCCACGGGAGATTGATCCTGAGATTCCGGAGGCGCTGGAGCTGATCTGCATGAAGGCCATGAACCCGGATCTGAACAAGCGTTACCAGAGTGCGGACGCCATGCTGGCGGATCTGGATAAGTTCCGCAAGGACCCTTCTGTGGATATGGAGTATATCCGCACCGAGCTGTCTGCCGGAGTGGACAGCCAGCCTACAAGCCAGCTGCCTGTGCAGCAGGTGTCTGCCGCCGTGAAAAAGCGTCAGACAGAGGCGGAAGAGGAGCCGTATGAACCGTCGTTCGTTGCATTTTTCCGCAACAATAAGCGTCTGGCCTGGCTTCTTGTGGCGGCGGTGGCGTTGATCGTCGTTATTTTCGCAGCAATTTTCACCGAATTTGGCGGTGGCGGCAGCAAGAACAAGGCCCACAAGGTGCCTAATATCCTGGGTTATACGGTGGAAGAGGCCAACGCACTGGATACCGTTAAGGATATTTTTACCATTGAAGTTGTCGGCACGATGAGTGACAGCAATTACCAGCCCGGTCAGATTGTGCAGCAGGATCCTGCCGCCGACGCGGAACGCCGCAGCAATCTGGTGATTCAGGTTTATGTCTGTGCAGAGCGGCAGGAGGTTACCATGCCGGATCTGCTGGGGAACGTGTACCAGACGGCGAAAATCAAGCTTCAGCAGTATGATCTGAACCTGAACGTGATGCGGGAAGAGGCCTTTTCCGATGAGTATCCGGTGGGACAAATCATGGAAACCCAGCCAAAGCTGGGAACCGTGCTGCAAAAGGGAGATACCGTCACACTGATCGTCAGTAAGGGTGCAGAAAAGATCACCGTCCCCACCTTTGTGGGTATGAGCTATGAGCGCGCTAAAAATGAGGCAGAGAAGCTGGGCCTCAAGGTAGGTTCGCCGGAATACCGCTACTATGATCCCACCGCCAACGAGGGCGATGTGGTTGAGCAGAGTATCCTGAACGGCACAACGGTGCAGGGCGGTACGGAGATCGTTTTCACCGTCTATGGAACCATGGCCAACGAAATGCGTAGCGTACGAGTGGAGTTCCTGATTCCGGATGAATTCAGTGAAGAGGATACGATCCGAGTGGAGTTCGTCATGGATGATCAGGTGGTTGACACAAAGATATTCAGCGGCTCAGACGCGGTGGTTGCCTATGATTTTGAAGGCAAGTCCGGCACGGCCTCCACGGTGTTTGCCCGCATTAACGGAATAGCGACTGATTCGCAGGTGATCAGCTTTTGAAAAGGGGTAGAATCGAAAAGGCCCTCAGCGGCTTTTACTATGTGAATATCGATGGCAGTGTGCTGCAATGCCGGGCGCGCGGTAAGTTCCGCAAGGAGGGGACAAGCCCTCTGGTAGGCGACTGGGTCGAGGTACAGGAGCTGGGGGGCGGAGAAGGTATCGTGCAAACGATTGAGCCGCGCCGCAGTGAGTTTCAGCGTCCTGCCGCCGCCAATGTGGATCAGCTGGTCGTCATTGCATCCGCCGCACTTCCGGTTACGGACCCTTACCTGATCGACCGGATCAGCGCTATTGCGGCGCTGAAAGGATGTCAGGTGCTGGTCGTGCTGAATAAGTACGATTTGGACCCAGCCGATGGGCTGTATGAAATCTACCGGTCTTCCGCCATTCCTGTGCTGCGTGTCAGCGCTGTCACTGGGGAGGGAATTGCTGCCCTTTATCAGGCGCTGCACGGCAAGCTCAGCGTGCTGACAGGCAATTCCGGCGTTGGAAAGTCCAGTCTGCTCAATGCCCTTGCACCGCAATTCAATCTGCCGGTAGGGGAGGTCAGCAAAGCACTGGGACGCGGCCGTCACACAACGCGCCATGTGGAGCTGTTCCCATTGGATGATACCACCTATGTGATTGATACGCCGGGATTTTCTTCGTTTGATGCCCAGTCTTTGGAGTGGGAGTTGAAGCAGCACCTGCCGGAAACTTTTCCGGAGTTTATTCCCTATCTGGATAGCTGCCGCTTTGCAGGATGCCAGCACGTCAAGGAAAAAGGCTGCGCTGTGCTGGAAGCAGTCAGGGCAGGGAAGATTCCCGCAAGCCGTCACAACAGTTATGTCCGGTTATATGAGGAATTGAAGCCATTGAAAGAATGGCAGCAGAATCGATAAAGCAAATGGATTGGGACGGAGTATGATACGCATCATTCTCCGTCCCCTTGCTTGACTGCCTGACAGAATTTTGTTAATTAAATCGGTATTTAGCTCTTGACAGAAGCGGAAATACTTCTTATAATGGAAAGGCTGACGGGGTGTAGCGCAGCTGGTAGCGCGCTTGGTTCGGGACCAAGAGGCCGCGAGTTCAAGTCTCGCCACTCCGACCATATCGAGTGGCCATAAGGGATTTCACTTATGGCCACTCGATTTTTCTATTCTGATACGGTTTGATGCAGGGAGTAGGCGGTGGCCTGCTCCTTTTCATTATGCGGTGTTTTTTCATTCGTTCCGAAAGAGAGGGTTGACTTCTCTTTCAAAGGCCCTATAATAGTCCTCACAAATACCAATATAGGGGGAATAACCGTGAGGCTTGATGCAGATCAGATGTGGGAAGCGTGGGGACGGACAAACGCACTATATACGGCATGGTGCGCCGCCGCAGGGCAGAATCAATACCGCGTGATCGTTTTATATGCCA
>CABSAW010000020.1:0-19701 GCA_902475745.1 uncultured Oscillospiraceae bacterium | reverse complement strand
CAAGCTGGATATCGTGGCGGAGCATCTGGATCTGCCCGCCTTCAACCACCACCGTGCCTCGGATGATGCCGGTATGGTGGGCTATATGCTGATCCCCTTCTTTGAAAAAATGCGCAAGGAGCTGCATATCAGCCGTATTCAGCAGATCAATCAGGAAATGCTGAAGCTGCGGCCTCAGGGCAGCAAGTCCAACCGTTTTCCCAAGCACATCATCATTCTTGCCAAGAATAAGCTGGGGCTGAAGCATCTCTATCAGCTCATCAGCGCCTCCAACCTGAAATACTTCCACCGGGTACCCACCATCCCCAAGACGGAGCTGGCCGCCCATCGGGAGGGCCTGATTATCGGCTCTGCCTGCGAGGCGGGCGAGCTGTTCCGCGCAGTGTCCGAGCACCGGGAGTGGGCCGAGCTGAAGCGTATCGCCGGCTTCTACGATTATCTGGAGATCCAGCCCATCTGCAACAACATGTTCATGCTGCGCAACGGCGATGTCCAGTCGGAGGAGGAGCTGCGGGAATTCAACCGCACCATTGTCCGGCTGGGCGAGGAGCTGGGCAAGCCTGTGTGCGCCACCGGCGACGTGCATTTTCAGGAGCCGGAGGACGAGGTCTATCGGCATATCCTGCTGGCCAGCAAGAAGTTCTCCGACGCCGACGCGCCGCTGCCCATCTATTTCAAGACAACCGATGAGATGCTGGAAGAATTCTCCTATCTGGGGCCGGAAAAGGCCCACGAGGTAGTTATCGATAATCCCCGCAGGATTGCCGATCTCATTGAGGAGATCGAGCTGCTGCCGCCGGGGCAGCTGTTTCCGCCGCGCCTTGAGAACTCTGAGCAGGAGCTGTATGACCGGGTGTGGAGCAAATGCCACGCCATGTACGGTGAAAATCCGCCTCAGCTGATCGTGGATCGTCTGAACGTGGAGCTGAACAGCATCCTGGGCAAGTACGATGTGGTGTACATGTCCGCCCAGAAGCTGGTGCAGCGCAGCTTGGAAAACGGCTATCTGGTGGGCTCCCGCGGTTCCGTGGGCTCCTCGCTGGTGGCCTATATGTCCGGCATCACCGAGGTGAACTCCCTGCCGCCCCACTACTACTGTCCGGAATGTCAGTATGTGGAGTTCCAGAGCGATCCCCAGTATGGCTGCGGCGCGGACATGCCTGATAAGCAGTGCCCCAACTGCGGCGCAAAGCTGAAAAAGGACGGCTTTGATATCCCCTTCGAGACCTTCTTGGGCTACGGCGGCGGCAAGGTGCCGGATATCGATCTGAACTTCTCCGGCGAATATCAGGCCAGAGCTCACCGCCATGCCATTGAGATGTTCGGTGCCACGCAGGTGTTCCGTGCCGGCACCATCGGCACGCTGGCGGAGAAAACCGCCTTCGGCATGGTGAAAAAGTATCTGGAGGAGAAGGGAGAGACCGCCTCCAATGCGGAGATGAACCGCCTGACCCAGGGCTGCGTTGGCGTGCGCCGCACTACGGGGCAGCATCCCGGCGGTCTGGTGGTGGTGCCCGATGACATGGACGTAGAGGACTTTACCGCCGTGCAGCACCCAGCCGACGATGCGGGCAGTGACACCGTCACCACCCACTTTGAATATCACTGTATGGAGGATAACCTGCTGAAGCTGGACATGCTGGGCCACGATGACCCCACCATGATCAAATACATGGAGGATCTGACCGGCGTCAACGCCCGCCAGATCCCGCTGGATGACCCGGATACCATGTCCATTTTCATCTCCTCCAAGGTGCTGGGCTACGAGAATGACGAGATTCTCGGTCCCACCGGCGCCGTGGCCATTCCGGAGTTCAACACCCGCTTTACCCGCCAGATGCTGGTGGACACCCAGCCCACCAACTTCAATACACTGGTGCGCCTTTCCGGCTTCTCCCACGGCACCGATGTGTGGCTTGGCAACGCCCGCGAGCTGATCGTCAGCGGCACCGCTACCGTTCTGGAAACGGTGGGCTGCCGTGACGATATTATGCTCTACCTTATCTCCATGGGGCTTGACCCCAAGATGAGCTTCAAGATCATGGAGGCTGTCCGTAAGGGCAAGGTAAAAAAGAAGGGCTTTGAGGAGGGCTGGGAGGAGGCCATGCGGGAGCATAACGTACCCGACTGGTACATTGAATCACTGGCCAAGATCGGCTATCTGTTCCCCAAGGCCCACGCCGTAGCCTATGTGACCATGGCCTTCCGCATCGCGTGGTTCAAGGTGCATCAGCCGCTGGCCTTTTACGCCACCTTCTTCTCCATCCGAGCCAAGGCCTTTGACGCGGAGTATTGCTGCGCCGGACTGGACGCGGTAAAGCGGAAGATCCGCGAGATCGAAAACAACAAGGACGCCACCAACGTAGAGCAGGATCTGATGGTAACGCTGGAGGTGTGCTACGAGTTCTATCTCCGCGGCTTCCACTTCGACACCATTGATATCTACCGGTCTGACGCCACACACTTTCTCATTACGGAAAACGGCCTGCTTCCGCCCTTTGTGTCGGTACACGGTCTGGGCGAGGCGGCGGCGCTGGCCACGGTGGAGCAGCGCAAGGGCAAGAGCTTTATCTCCATCGAGGAATTCTCCACCACCTGCAACAAGCTCAGCAAAACCCATATCGAGCAACTCAAGGCGCTGGGCGCCTTTGCCGGCATGGCGGAGACCAGTCAGGTCAGCTTTTTCTGAATAAAAAGATTCGCCGCAGATTTTACCATCTGCGGCGAACCTTTTTATTGGATTGCTATGTTCCCTTCAGCAAAAACGCCTCGCGCCTTTACAGCTCGATCAATCCCGCGTCCAGCATCTTCTGCAAGCTCATAAGAACGCCCAGCTTGGCATGATACCACGTCAGGCCGCCCTGAAAATACACCGCATATGGCTCGCGGATGGGGCCGTCGGCGCTCAGTTCGATGGAAGCGCCCTGCACAAACGCACCTGCCGCCATAATGACCTCGTCATCATAGCCGGGCATGGCCCACGGCTCCGGGGTCACATAGCTGTCCACCGGCGCGGCGGCCTGAATCCCCTTGCAGAAGGCCACCATACCCTCCCGGCTCTTCAGCTCCACCGCCTGAATGATATCCCGGCGCACTTCCTGAGAAGAGGGCACCACACGGAAGCCCAGCTTTTCATAGCAGGCGGCGGTAAACACCGCGCCCTTCACGGCGGAGGCCACCACCGTTGGGGCAAGGAACAGCCCCTCATAGAAGGCGGGCATCACGCCCAGATTGGCACCCACCTCACGACCAAGGCCGGGGGCGGTCAGGCGGTAGGCGCAGCGGTCGATCAGCTCCTGACGGCCGCAGATATAGCCGCCGGTAGGCGCCAGACCGCCGCCCAAGTTCTTGATCAGGCTGCCCACCGCCATGTCGGCGCCTACGTTGGTGGGCTCGTCCATCTCCACAAATTCGCCGTAGCAGTTGTCCACCATGCAGATCACATCCTTTTTGCACTGCTTGCAGAAGGAGATCAGCTGCCCGAGCTGCTCCACGGAATAGCTGGGGCGGGTGGCATAGCCCTTGGAGCGCTGGATGGTAATGAGCTTTGTCTTTTCATTGATGGCGGCCCGGATACCCTCATAGTCGAAGGTGCCGTCCGCCAGCAGCTCCACCTGCCGGTAGCTGACGCCATACTCCGCCAGCGAGCCGGGGGTAGGATGAATGCCGATAACGCCGGCCAGCGTGTCATAGGGTGCGCCCACCGGGGAGAGCAGCTCATCGCCGGGCAGCAGATTGGCCGCCAGCGCCAGCGCCAGCGCGTGGGTACCGCAGGTGATCTGCGGCCGCACCAGCGCCGCCTCGGTGCCGAAGATGCGGGCATAGATCCGCTCCAGATTGTCCCGCCCGTCGTCGTCATAGCCATAGCCGGTGGAGGGATTAAAGTGCATGGCGGCCACCCGGTTTTCCTGCATGGCCTGTATCACCTTGGCCTGATTGTGCTCCGCCATCGCGTCAATGCGGGCAAACTGAGGGACGATCCCCTCCAGTACCGCCGCGCCGAAATCCAGCACCTTTTGGGAAACGCCCATCTGGGCGTACAGTTCATTGGTTGTCATTTTCTCTCTCCTTATGCTCTTCCGGGAAGATAACGCCATTAAGCCGCATAATAAGGCGGATGGGGTAATCCCGGTCCAGATAGTTTTTCTCGTACCATTCATAAGTGGCGGCAGGCAGATGCACCAGCTCGGGCGCTTCACAGCGGAAGGTCTCAAAGGTTTTGCGGTCCCCGCTGAGCAAAGCCGCCGCCACATCAAGCCGTCCCTCCTGTGCCAGACGCAGCAGACAGCCGTCCATAATGACAGCGCAGCCGCGCTCCTCATCTCCGGCATAGTCCTCCCGGTGGCCCAGCCAGTAAAGAAATTCCTCCGGGTCAAGATCCATGCGGGTGGTGATCTGGCTCAGCTTAAAGAATTCCTTCCGGTCCCGCCGTTTCAGCACGTCAATCAGATACTGCACCAGTGCGTCATCCATGGCGATGCAGTCCAGCAGCACCTCAAAGGCGTGTTTCCCGGCGTCAGGATCGGGTGCGGCGGCTTCCAGCATCGTGGGTTCCTCGTCCCCGGCCACCTGCGCGCTCTTTAAAAACGCCTCAAACCCGGCCATGCCGCCGTCTGCGTCAAAGAGGCTTTCCGGCAGTGTCTCGCCGTCCTGCGCAGCGCAGGCCCGGACAAAATCCGCCGCGCCCATGGCGGCCAGCTGTTCCGTGATCTGGCGGGTACGCATCTCATCGTCCTGCGCCGTCACCGTCATCCCCTCCGGAGCGGGACGGCTGCCCTCCAGCAGCTCTGTCATATACCGCAGATAGTAATCAAAAAGTCCCATAAAAGGCTCCTTACCCCACATATTTCAACCTGAAATTTTACCACACAGCAGTTGTAATTGCAAGGAATTTCCGGTAAAATAGAGTGAATTGCCGATTGGAAAGAGGGAATGGCGGATGTATTATGTGTATATGCTGCGCTGCCGCGGCGGTGTCTATTATACCGGCCTGACGGTGGATGTGGCCCGCCGCTATCAGGCACATCTGACGGGGAAAGGCGCGAAATTTACCCGTTCCTATCCGCCGGAGGCCATCGCGGCGGTGTGGCGCTGCGGCGATAAGGGCACGGCAGCCCGGGTGGAGTACACCATCAAAAAGCACCTGACCCATCGGCAGAAGCAGCAGCTCTCTGCCGCCCCGGAAACACTGCAAGTGCTGCTGCCGCAGCTGGCGCAACTGGAGATTGAGGTGTGCCGAAGATAAGAAGCATCCACCCGGTCACGGCGGGCGGATGCTTTTTCCCCTTTGTCAAAACCATATTTTGCTATTCCGCAGCGCAAAGTGACGCGGGAACCCATACCCCAGGGCAGCGCAAAGCTTCCCGTAAGAGGCAGAAAAATCTCATATCCCGAGGAAGCAGATTGCCGCGCCGGTCAGTGGCCCGGCGCGGCAATGACGATCTATTCCGATGGTCTCGAGCGGCCTTGCGCCGTCTTTTTTCTCACTCGCCGCTGCCGGTCACGATGCCGTACATCTCCCCCAGCAGTTCTTCCGTGGCGCCCTCTGCCATGGAAATGGTATAGCTGGCCCCGGCGGCGTACCACACGGCGATTCCCTGTCCCTCATCCGTCAGATAGCAGGTATAGGGAACGTCCGCTGAATCATTGGTGGTTCTTGTCCACTCATAGCACATACCGGAAATATCCTGAAACACCCCGGTTTTCTGGCCGCGGCAGGTATATTCCTTGCCCTGATAGGTAAAGCTCACCTGTCCCAGCGGCGCGTCTCCCTCTATATAGCTGTAGGTCACGTCCACTGCCGTCGTGGGCACAGGCAGTGTCACACCGGCCTTTTCCGTCAACTCCTGCGCTGTACATTCGTGGATGGGGTTGGGGATCTGATTCTTCCCGTCCGCCTTTTTTTCGGCGCAGGCTGCCAGTGCCAATAGGCAGCAAACTGCCAATACGGCCACAAGCATTTTTTTCATGGTATCAAAACCTTCCTTTCTCTGGAATACTGCCCTTTAGACGCAGCACATCCCTAAAAGGTTCCCGCCGCAGGGCAATTTTCCCAAGCCCGTGCGGCCCATCGGCGCCCATTGTTTTTCTGCGCGCCGTTATTGGCCTGTCATGGTTTTCATCACCTGAAATTCTTCCCGATTCAGCGTTTTCAGCATGGACAATCCCTCATTGATATCCAGATCCATGACCTGATCATTATGAATGACGACCACACGGTTGGTGCCGCCCTCAGCCAGCACACGCACGGCTTCATAGCCCATGCGGGTGGCGATCACGCGATCCTTTGCCGTGGGGCTGCCGCCACGCTGGATATGGCCCAGAATGGTCACCCGGGGATCAAGTCCCAGCTCCTCGCGGATCTGGTCGCTCACCTTTATGGCGCTGACGCAGCCCTCCGCCACCACAATCATAAAGTTGGTCTTTCCCATCAGTCGGGCCTGACGGATCTTTTCGGCGACATGATCCTCGAAATCATAGGTCGTTTCCGGCACCAGTACTGCTGTTGCGCCCACAGCCAGTCCCACATACAGCGCCAGATATCCGGCGCGGCGGCCCATCACCTCCACCACCGAGCAGCGCTCGTGGGACTGCATGGTATCCCGCAGCTTGTCGATGCACTCCACCGCCGTGTTGGCCGCGGTATCAAAACCAATGGTATAGTCCGTACAGACGATGTCATTATCAATGGTACCGGGGATTCCCACCACGGAGACGCCCCATTTGCTCAGCTCCTGCGCACCGCGGAATGTTCCGTCGCCGCCAATGGCCACAATACCGTCCAAACCCAGCAGCTTACAGGTGTTGGCTGCCTTTTCCTGTCCCTCACGGGTGCGGAATTCATCGCTGCGGGCCGTGTACAGAATGGTGCCACCCCTGTTGATAATACGGCTGACGCTGGAACTGTTCATCTGCACAAAATCGCCGTTGATCAGGCCCTGCCAGCCGCGGCGGATGCCCACCACCTCGATATCACGGCTCAGTGCGCTGCGTACCACCGCACGGATTGCGGCGTTCATTCCCGGCGCGTCACCGCCGGAGGTCAATACGCCGATGCGCTTCACCGCATTTTCTTTGACTGTGCTTTCCTTCATAGGCATACCTCGTTATTCTGAGTTTTATGTTTTCCTCAAAATTGTTCCAGTATACAGTATAGCACGTTTTTTCAGGCAAGACAACCGTTGAAATCGGTTCTTTTGTGTGGTAAAATGGCAAAGAATCTATCCTAAAAGGGGGAAAATATCCATGCATCCGCAGTTTGAGGGGCTGACGCCGCAGTGGTTCAAGCGGGCCAATGTCTACACCGGCTCTATCGGTGATTTTCGTTATCGGTTTGCCACAAATCAAAAGGAAAAAACGCTGTGCGCGGCGGTTTACAGCACCTATTGCTATGAAGCGGCGCGGGATGTGACCGAGGAGACCTTCTCCTGGGATGAGGCGGGCGTCAAGCAGCTTCAAGCCTGGGTTCAGGCAAAATACGAGGCCTTTTGCGGTATATAAGGGGTACATTTCGGTGCCGATACCGCCCCTTTTCGGTACAAATACAGGCCTCTTTTCCGCACAAAAAATGCACCCGGATCCGGGTGCATTTTTTGTATGCAGATGCATGGCCAATCGGTGCTTACATCGGCTGCAGGGTGCCGTCGATATGGACGGTTACCACCTGATACGGGATATCCTTTCCGCTTTTTTGCAGGGCGGTCTTTGCCGCCAGCGCCAGAGCGCCGCAGCAGGGCACCTCCATGCGCACAACGGTCAGGGAGCGGATATCGTTGCCGCTGATGATCTCCGCCAGCTTCTCGGCATAATCCGCGGCGTCCAGCTTGGGACAGCCGATGAGGCATACCCGATCGGCAAGCAGATGCCGGTGGAAGGCGGCATAGGCAAAAGCGGAGCAATCCGCCGCCACCAGCAGGGACGCGCCATCAAAATACGGGGCGGTCACCGGAGCCAGCCTGAGCTGAACGGGCCAGTTGCTCAGCCGGCTCTCCTCCTCATCAACAAGCCGCGGCGCGGCAGCGTCTTTCCGCCGCAGCTGACGCACAGCCGCACCGGGACAGCCGCCGGAGGGCGCCGCCGGGGCAGCTTTGGCTGCCTGTGCCGCCCTGACCGCCGCTGCATCATAGGCGGGCGCTTCCCGCTCTTCAAAGGTGATGGCGCCGGTATGGCAGGCCGGGAGACAGTCTCCCAGTCCATCACAGTAGTGCTCGTGCATCAGCCGGGCCTTTCCGTTGACCAGCGCGATGGCTCCCTCGTGGCAGGCCGTGACACACGCGCCGCAGCCGTCGCACTTACTTGCATCGATGTGAATGATTTTGCGGATCATGGGAAAACCCTCCCTGTTTTTTCTGAAATCAGTATACGACGGCACAGCGCCCACCGTCTGTTGCATATGCCACATCGCCGCAGGTTTTTGCGGCAGGATTCGGCAGGAAAGGCCGTATTGTCCGAAATTAACCAATTTTACGGTTTTCTTAACAGGAAAATCGGTGCTTTTTCATATTTTTTATTGAAATGATACCACGGCTATGCTAAAATTAAGAAATAGTTAAGATTTTTCTTTTTCTTGTTGAATCGTACACACCGCCGGATACATCCCCTGTCTCTGTACAGCCGTATGCATTAGGCGGTTATCATCATGAAAAGACGGGAGTGGAGCGAAAGACCATGATTATGTTTCTGTTTTTGTTTACCCTGTGGCTGCTGCTCAACGGCAGGGTAACGCTGGAGATCTGTCTGTTCGGCGTGGTAATCACCGGGGCCATATATGCCTTCAGCATCTATGCGCTGGACTTTCACCCCAGCCATGAAAAACGGCTTTTAAAGCGGATCGGAGGCTACTTCGTCTATGCGCTGGTGCTGCTTGGGGAGATTATCAAGGCCAATCTGGCGGTGATCCGGATCATTCTGATCCCGCCACACCGCTATCACCCCGCCATCGTGCGGGTCAAGGTACCGCTGAAGAAGAATATTTCCCGGGTAATGCTGAGTAACTCCATTACCCTGACGCCGGGCACCGTGACCATCGAGCAGAACGGCGACGATTTTCTGGTGCTGTGTCTGGACAAGAAGAACGCCGAGAGCATTCCCGGCTGGAAGCTGACAACGATGCTGCGGAAGATGGAGGGTGAGGAATGGAACTGACCGTTCAGCAATGCTATCACTATCTGTTCTGGGGTGTGCTGACCGTGCTGGCGCTGTGCGTGATCGCCGTGCTGGTCTACATCCTGCGCTCCCGGCTGACCGTGGACCGCATCATCGGCATCAACCTGATCGGCACGCTGGTGGTGATCATCATCTGTGCGCTGGGCTATGTGCTGGATGAGGAATATCTGGCGGATATCGCCGTGATCTATGTAGTCATGTCCTTTATCGCGGTGATGGTGCTGTGCAAGATCTACATCGGTCTTTACGACCGGCGGCGAAAGGAGAAAAAGCATGATCGGTGAATGGATCCGTTTTGGCCTGTGCGCCGTGTTCATGCTGGCAGGGCTGTTCATTGTGGTGGTGTCACTCATCGGATTATACCGCTTTGACTTTGCCCTGAACCGTATCCACGCGGCGGCAATGTCCGACACGCTGAGCCTGCTGCTGTTCACGGTGGGCATCCTGATTGCGGTGGGGTTCCACGCCGTGGCATGGAAGCTGGTGCTGGTGGTGCTGCTGCAATGGCTGACCTCTCCCCTGAGCAGCCACATGCTGGGCATGTTTGAATACAGAGCTGACTTTAATCTGGAAAACCACGTTGACATGAGCGACGCGGAATATCACACGGAGGAGGCAGCAGAACAATGATCATGACCATTTTCCGCCTGATCCTGCTGGTGGGGCTGATCGTATGCGCGGCAGCCACGGCGCTGGTAAAAAAGCCGATGCAGGCGGTGATCATCTATATGGCCTTCTCCGTCATCATGTCGGTGATCTGGATCATGCTGGAATCGCCGGATCTGGCCATTACCGAGGCGGCGGTAGGCGCGGGCATCACCAGTCTGCTGCTGTTTCTGACGCTGCGGCGGCTGAACCTGATCGATCAGGATGAGGCCCACCGCCGACATGAGGAAATCCTCAAGAAAAAGGCTCCCACGGCGGAGCAGAAGGAGGAGGCCGACCATGCCCAATGAAAAAAATCTCCTGCGGCGCTGGCTGAACGGTCAGGTAGACTGGTCGGCCATGCTGGAGGAGCAGCAGACCGAACCCCCAAAGGCGACCGCCCCCTATGAGCCGCACTGGGACGCCGCCGACGCACGGCGGGCCGTGCGCCGCGGCCAGTGGGCCTATACAACGCTGGCGGTGGCGTCGTGTCTGCTGCTGGCCCTGTTTCTGCTGCTGACGGTGGCCAATCTGCCGCCCTACGGCAGCGACAGCGCCCCCACCGTCAACGAGGTGGCACAGCGCTATGTGGAAAAGGGTACGGAGGAGACCGGCGCGGTGAACACCGTGGCAGGCCTGATCCTGGACTACCGCGCCTTTGACACGCTGGGTGAATCCTTCGTGCTGTTTACCGCCATGTGCGCCGTGACCATGCTGATGAACGCCCCGGGCAGACGCCGGGTGCGCAAGCTGGATCAGGATATCGTGGACTACTATCAGGATCCCATCATCCGCACGGTATGCAAGATGGTGATCCCTATCATTCTGCTGTTCGGCATCTACATCCTGCTCAACGGCCACCTCTCCCCCGGCGGCGGCTTTTCCGGCGGCGCCATTATGGCATCGGCGCTGATTATTTACGCGCTGGTGTGGGGCGGTGAGCGGGCGGCCAAAGCCATTCCCGCCAAGACGGTGCGCATCATTGTGCTGTGCGCGCTGGGCTTCTACGCCTGCTCTAAAACCTATTCCTTCTTCACCGGCGCCAATCACCTGCCCTCCATCATCTCAACCGGTACGCCGGGAAGGATTCTGTCCGCGGGACTGATCCTGCCGCTGAACGTGGCGGTGGGCTTTGTGGTCTGCTGCACCATGTACAGCTTTTACATGTACTTCAGAAGGGGGGATGTGTAACATGAACGGCATGTTTTCCCACCTGATCGAGAACTATCAGGCCTGCGTGGCGGTGGTGCTGTTTGCCATCGGCATGTGTATGCTGCTGTTTGACAAGAACCTGCTGAAAAAGGTGATCGGCCTGGACATTATGGACAGCGGCACCTTCCTGCTGCTGGCCGACCGGGGCTATATCACCGGGCGCTCCGTTCCCATCATCAGCGACGGCGTGACCGACATGGCTTATTACATCAATCCCCTCCCCGCCGGGCTTGTGCTGACAGGCATTGTGATCTCCGTCAGCGTGTCGGCCCTGATGCTGGGGCTGACCATCCGTATTTATAATAAGTACCATACACTGAATATGGACGCCCTGTACCTGATCATGTCCAACCGGCGGAAGGGAGAGCGCATATGAGCTTTATTCAGAACTTCCCCTTCTTTTCCATCATCCTGTGCCTGCTGTGCGCCGTGGTCACCTTTGTGGCCGGGGACAGGTGGGGCCGCCGGCTGACCGTTGCCCTGCTGTCGGTATCCATTGTATTGCAGGGCTGCGTGCTGTGGTTCTGCGCCCACAACAACATCAGCTACGCCTATATGATGGGCCACTTCCCCGCCCCGTGGGGCAACGAAATCATGGCGGGTGTGCTGGAGCCGCTGATGGCGCTGGTCTTTTCCGTGGTGATGCTGCTGTCGGTATTAGGCGGCATGCGGCACATCGAGCACGACATCGGGGACGGCAGCCGCGCCCTTTACTGGGTGATGGTGGATCTGACGCTGGTCTCCCTGCTGGCTCTCTGCTATACCAACGATATCTTTACGGGCTATGTGTTCATCGAGATCTGCACCATCGCCTCCTGCGGTATCCTCTGCGCCCGGGAAAGCGGACGCACCCTTCTGGCCTCCATGCGCTACATGGTCTTTTCGCTGGTGGGGTCGGGACTGTTCTTTATCGGCGTGGTGTATCTCTATTCCGTCACGGGGCAGCTTTTGTTCCCCCAGCTTCTGGAGACGGTGGGGGCGGTGTGGCAAAACGGCGCCTACCGGCCGGCGGTGACCATCGCCGTGGGACTCATCAGCACAGGGCTTGCCATCAAAAGCGGCCTCTTCCCCTTCCACACATGGCTGCCGGAGGCACACTCGCAGGCCTCCGTCGCTTCCTCCTGCATCCTCTCGGGCGTGATCGTGAAGGGGTATGCCTTTTTGCTGATCAAGATCATCTACCGCGCCATCGGCCCGGCGGTCTATTACGCCACCGGCGTGCAGAATATCCTGCTGGTGCTGGGGCTGGGCGGCATGGTCATATGCAGTGTGTCCGCCATCCGTGCCCGCCACCTGAAGGTGATGGTGGCCTATTCCTCCGCTGCCCAGATCGGCTATATCTTCATGGGCATCGGCATGGGCACGCAGGCGGGTATGCTGGCCGCCATTTTGCAGGTCATCAACCACGCGCTTACCAAGTCTATGCTGTTTTTGTCCGCCGTGCAGCTCTCTGACGCCTCGCAGCGGCATATGGACTTTCCCCACCTGCGGGGAGCGGGGCATCGGGACCCGGCCGCAGGTATCCTCTTTACGGCAGGTGCGCTGTCTATGGTGGGCGTGCCTTTGTTTGCCGGGTTTATCCCCAAGCTGTATTTCGCGCAGGAGGCCTTTTCTCTGGGCTGGCAGCGCTGGCCGGTACTGCTGGCGCTGGTCGCCTCGACGGTGCTGAACGTGCTGTACTTCCTCTATACGGCGGTGCTGCTCTGGCTGCCCCAGGAGGAGGGCTGCACCTGCCGGCGGATAAAGGCCCACTGGGATGAAAAGCTCCCGGCCTTTGTGCTGCTGGCGCTGGGGCTTGCGATGGGCATTCATTCCGCGCCGCTGACGGCGCTGCTGCGGCAGGGCTTTGCCCTGTTCAGCCGGTATTAAGGAAAGGAGAAGGCATCATGATACTCTACGTCATTATTCTCCTTCCCCTTCTGCTGGGACTGTGCTGCGCCTTCTTTCGCCCCGGCGGCAGCAAGGGACAGACCGTCTTTATGCTGCTGGTGCAGGCGGCTGCCACGGGCGTGATTCTCGCAACGGTATGCCGGGGCGGCACGCCGGCCACGACACCGATCTACCTGACCGAAAGCCTGATGTTTTCCCTGCGGATGGATCAGCTGGCCGCTTTCATCTGTCTGCTGACGGCGGTTTGCTGGCTGCTGACCGTTCTATACGCATACGTATATATGCATCATGAGAAAAATGAGCCCCGCTTCTACGCTTTCCTCTTTCTGACGGAGAGCATGGTGCTTGGCTCTGCGCTGGCCGCCGATCTGGTCACGCTGTATCTTTTCTATGAGCTGACCACGGTGCTCTCCTTCCCGTTGGTGCTGCATTCACAGAACTTCAAGGCGCTGCTGGGCGCTTCCAAGTATCTGTACTACTCCGTGGGCGGCGCGTTTGCGGCGCTGTTCGGCATGATGGTGCTGTATTTCCAGTGCGGCAGCATGTCCTTTACAGCAGGGGGCTTTATGACCGAGGTCACGCCCCTGACTCTCGCGGCGGTGTTCTGCATGATCGTGGGCTTCAGCGCAAAGGCAGGTCTTTTCCCGCTGCACAACTGGCTGCCCTCCGCCCACCCAGTGGCGCCCGCGCCGGCCCACGCCCTGCTCAGCGGCGTGATCGCCAAGGTAGGCGCCGTTGCCGTGATCCGCACAATCTACTGCATGGTGGGCGCGGAGCTGCTGCGGGGAACATGGGTACAGACCGCCTGCCTGTGTCTGGCACTGGTGACCATCTTCATGGGTTCCTTTATGGGATGCACGGAAAACGGCCTGAAAAAGCGGCTGGCATATTCCAGCATTTCCCAGATCTCCTATGTGCTGCTGGGCGTCTTTATTCTCTCACCGCTGGGCTTGACCGGCGCATTATTGCAGATCTTTTTCCATGCCGCTGCCAAAATCGGCGTATTCCAGTCCGCAGGCGCTATCATCTATCTGACGGACGTGACCACCATCGACCGCTTTCCCGCGCTGGGAAAACGGATACCGGTCACGATGATCTGCTTTACGATGCTGTCGCTGTCGCTGGTGGGTATCCCCCCCTTCGGCGGCTTTCACAGCAAGTGGTATCTGGCCATCGGGGCTTTGAAAACGTTGCCGGGTGCAATGGGCTATGTGATCCCCGCCGTTTTGCTGGCTTCGGCGCTGTTCACGGCGGCTTACCTGTTCTCCCCCATTGTACACAGCTTTTTCCCGGGCAGGGATTTCCCCACTCCGGCACGGGTCCGCGAGCCGGCGGCCATGATGCTGTCGCTGGTGGTTTTTTCCGCCTCGGTCCTGCTGCTGGGCCTGTTCCCCAACGGCGTTATCTCGGCAATGCGCTCCATCGCCGAAGGGCTGATGTAAGGGAGGTGCTGACATGAACGGAATTTTACTGTGTCTGCCGGTATTCCTGCCTGTGGCGGCAGGTCTGGCGGCCTACTTCATCCCCTTTCGCACCGACCGGGCGCGCTGCACCCTGTACGCGGTCATCATCGGCGCTACCACCCTTCTGGCGTGGGCGGCCATTGTGCAATGCGACGGCGCCTCCTTTACGCTCCTGCGCTTCACCGACTCGCTGCACTTTACCCTTCGTATGGATGGGGCAGCCAAGCTGTTTGCGGGCCTGTCGGCTTCGCTGTGGCCCTTTACCATGGTGTACGCATGGGATTACATGAAGCATGAGGGCCACAAGCCCATGTTCTGGGCCTTCTTTACGGCAGCTTTCGGCGTAACGCTGGGCATTGCCTTCGCCGCCAACATGATGACCATGTACCTGTTTTATGAGCTGCTGACGCTGACCACCATTCCGCTGGTGATGCACGCCATGACCAAGGAGGCCATTCACGCAGGCGTAAAATACGCCGCCTATTCCATCGCAGGCGCGGCGCTGGCCTTTATCGGCATGGTGTTCCTGATCGTCAACGATGCGCAGGAGTTCATACCCGGCGGCCATCTGGCAGACTACAGCGGCAGCATGACGCTGCTGCTGGCGGTGTTCGTGCTGGCCTTTGTGGGCTGCGGCGTCAAGGCCGCCATCTGGCCCATGCACAGCTGGCTCGTCAGCGCCGCCGTGGCCCCCACGCCGGTGACGGCGCTGCTGCACGCGGTGGCAGTGGTCAAGGCGGGCGCCTTCGCCTGCATCCGGCTGACCTACTTCGCCTTTGGCGTGGATATCCTCTACGGCACCTGGGGACAGTATACGGTGATGGCGCTGGCCATGATCACCGTGATATTCGGCTCCGCCATGGCGCTGAAGCAGCGCCACTTCAAGCGGCGTCTGGCCTACTCCACCATATCCAACCTGAGCTATATCCTGCTGACGGTCGCTTTCATGAACGCGCTTGGCGCTGTGGCCGCCTTTATGCACCTGATCGCCCACTCGGTCATTAAAATCATGGCCTTCTTCTGCGCCGGAAGCGTGCTGCACTACGCCCACCGGGAGTATGTCGATGAGCTGGAGGGGCTGGGACGACGGATGCCCGTGACCTTCGCCTGCTTCACGGTGGCGGCCTGCGCCCTGACGGGCATCCCGCCCTTTAACGGCTTTGTCAGCAAATGGTACATCGGCCTTGCCGCCGTAAGCGAGGGCAGCGCGGCCTCCTATCTGGGGTTTGCCGCCATTCTGCTCTCCGCGCTGCTGACGTGCATCTACATGTTCCAGATCGTGATCAAGGCATGGTTCCCCATGGAGGGTGCGCAGCCGGCCGGTACGGAGGATATCCATGAGGCGGGCGGGTTTATGACGGCGCCCATGCTGATTCTGGCGGCACTGTGCCTGCTGATGGGCATGTTCCCCCATGTATTGCTTGATCTGATTGGAAAGGCGGTGATCCACCCATGACAGGAATTGCGCTTACGGCCGTTATTTTGCTGCCGGTGGCCGCCGCCATCGCCGCGGCGCTGCTGCCTGACCGCCATGACGGCGGCAAGCGTCTGGGCGGCATGGCCATTTTCTTCACGCTGCTGACGCTGCTGGCCATGGTGTATCTGGCCGCAGCGGCGGACGACGCCGCCATCACCGTACCGGTGATGGGGCTGAGCTTCCGGTTCGGTGGTTTTCAGAAGGTATACGGACTGGTGGTATGCTTTATGTGGTTCGTCTCGGCGCTGCTGAGCCCCCAGTATTTTGACGGGCACCACCATCTGAAGCGGTACTATTTCTTCTTCCTGATCTGTCAGGGCTTTACGGCAGGCGTGTTCCTGTCCGCTGATCTGTACACCACCTTCCTGTTCTTCGAGCTGATGTCCCTGAGCTCCTATGTCTGGGTCGTACAGGAGGAGACGCCTGACGCCATGGACGCCGGCAAAACGTATCTGACCATCGCGGTGCTGGGCGGTCTGGTGACGCTGATGGGACTTTTCCTGCTGTATGACGCCACCGGCACGCTGGTGATCGCGGAGCTGCACGACGCCTGCGCCGCGCTGGAGCGGAGCCGGCTATGGGCTGCGGGGCTGTGCATTTTGTTCGGCTTTGCCGCCAAGGCGGGTCTTTTTTCGCTGCATATCTGGCTGCCCAAGGCCCATCCGGTGGCTCCCGCGCCTGCCTCGGCGCTGCTCAGCGGCGTTTTGACAAAGGCGGGTATCTTCGGCGTACTGCTGCTGACGGCACAGGTACTGACAGACGATCAGGGCTGGGGTATGCTGTTGCTGGTGCTGGGCGCTATCACCATGGTGCTGGGCGCGGTAATGGCGGTGTTCTCCACCAATCTGAAGCACATTCTGGCCTGCTCCTCCCTGTCTCAGATCGGCTTTATCACGGTGGGCGCGTCCATGATCTGCCTGCTGGGCCACCACAACGCGCTGGCCGCCAACGGCACGGTGCTGTATATGATGAACCACTCGCTGGTAAAGCTGGTGCTGTTTCTGTTTGCCGGTGTGGTCTACTACAACACGCACGCGCTGGATCTGAACGACATCAAGGGCTTCGGCCGGGGAAAGCCGCTGCTGCATGTGCTGTTCTTGTGCGGCGCCGGTTCACTGGCCGGTATTCCCGGCTTTTTGGGGTATCTGAGCAAGACGTTGGTACATGAGGCGCTGGTGGAATACGCCCACATGAGCGGCATGGCCTTTATCACGGCGGTGGAATGGCTGTTCCTGTTCTCCGGCGGACTGACGGCGGCATATCTGACCAAGATTTATGTGGCCATCTTCTGGCAGAAGGGTAAGGCGCGGAACAAGCCTTGGGGCAGACCGGCGTCGGTCGCGGCGCTGTGTCTGGCAGCGGTGACGCTGCCGCTGCTGGGCCTGACGCCCCACGCCATCGCCGAGAAAATCAGCGGTGTGACGCTGGAATTTACCGGCGGCCATCCCTTTGACCACGCCATCCACTATTTCGCATGGGTGAACCTCAAGGGCGTGGTGATCTCGCTGGCGATCGGTATGGCGGTCTATTTCCTGTTGATCCGCACAAGGCTGATCGGCAGGGACGGACGGTATCTCAGCCGCTGGCCCAAATGGCTGAGCATGGAGGAATCGCTTTATAAGCCCTTCTTCCGCGCACTGTACGCCGTGCTGAACGTGGTGTGCCGCGCTGTATGCGACTCCCTCGATATTCTGGTGCTGCTGGTGCAGCGAACGCTGCTGCGCTCCAGCCGTGAAAAGCCGGTGCGCCCCTATCCCCCGCTGGTGCGGGCCATTGCGCGGCAAAACGGCGGCGACGACGCCCGGACAGCAGACCGGCTGGCTACTGACCGGGATATGTTCTCCCGCCTGACCAGCAGCTTGTCCTTTGGACTGCTGCTGACATGTCTGGGGTTGTGCACCGTGCTGACCGTGGTGATCCTGCATACATTCTGAGGAATGCAGAAGGTATCCCGCCCGCCCTTCGGAATTCTGAACAGGTGAAAAACGGAACAATTCGATCAGGAGGCCCTGCGCAGGAGGACTTTGCTTCTGCGCAGGGCCATTTGTTATGTTTTTGGCAATCTTTTTGCAAAAATATACACTTTTTTGCACTTTTTTCTTCCAAATGGGTTGCCGAAATCCGCAAATGCTGGTATACTGGGTTCGTCTGCTATTTGCCCTGAAGCGCCTTGGCGTGGATGGGTATTAACGTAAAGGAGAGATATATTCATGAAAGTTCTGGTGATCAATTGCGGCAGTAGTTCGCTGAAGTATCAGCTGATCGACACACTGTCCGAAAAGGCACTGGCCACCGGCCTGTGCGAGCGCATCGGCATTGACGGGCGCATGAAGCACACACCCGCCGGCGGCGAGGCAGTGGTCAAGACGGATCCCCTGCCCGACCACGGTGCGGCGATTCAGGCGGTGCTGGCGGCGCTGACCGATGCGCAGCACGGTGTCATCGCCTCGCTGGACGAGATCGACGCGGTGGGACACCGGCTGGTGCACGGCGGCGAGAAGTTTGCCTCCTCGGTCATCATCAATGAGGAAGTCATCCGTGAGGTAGAGGCCTGCAATGATCTGGCACCGCTGCACAACCCTGCTAACCTGATCGGCGTGCGGGCCTGCCAGGCCATTATGCCCAACGTGCCCATGGTGGGCGTGTTTGACACGGCTTTCCACCAGACGATGCCCCCCAAGGCCTATCTGTACGGCATTCCCCACCAGTACTATCTGGAGCATAAGGTGCGGCGCTACGGCTTCCACGGCACATCTCACAGCTATGTGTCTCAGCGGGTGCACGACCTGGCAGAGCTGGACATCGAGAATTCCCGGGTTATTGTTTGCCATCTGGGTAACGGCGCCAGCGTGACCGCCGTGCGCAACGGCAAGTCCGTGGATACCTCCATGGGACTGACGCCGCTGGAGGGCTTGATCATGGGCACCCGCTGCGGCGACCTGGATCCCAGCATTATCGAATACATTGCCAATAAGGAGCACATGACGCTGGATGAGGTACTCCGGGTGCTGAACAAGGAGTCCGGCGTGCTGGGCATGTCCGGTGTATCCAGCGACTTCCGGGATCTGGAAAGCGCCATGGAGGATGGCAACAATCAGGCCACCGTGGCACTGGAGGCCTTCTGCTATCGCGTGGCAAAGAACATCGGCGCCTATACGGCGGCCATGAACGGCGTGGACGCCATCGTGTTCACCGCCGGTATCGGCGAGAATGACTCTCGGGTGCGCAGCATGGTTTGCGAGTATCTGGGCTTTTTGGGAATCAGCATCGACGAGGACGCCAACGCACTGCGGGGCCGCGAGGTGGAAATCTCCACGCCGGAGTCCAAGGTGTTGGTGTATGTGATCCCCACCAACGAGGAGCTGGCGATTGCGCGCGAGACGGCAGAATTGCTGAAAGAAGCGTAAGCACACAAGCGAGAAAATCAAATATTGCCCTTTGTAGGGCTGAAAAGATAAGCGCCTCTGGCCATTCTGGCCAGAGGCGCTTATCTTTTATTCTCGTATCACTTATGGTCGGTTTACGCGAAGAGGTAGGCGTACTTGTCGCGGATGGTGACGATGAGCGTCTCCAGCTCGGCGGGCAGCTCGTTCTTCCCGGACAGATCGTAGTCCTTCGGCTCGCCGAAGGTGCGGACGCGCACCTTGTCGCCGCCCAGGAACAGCACACCGGCGTTGTGGGAATCCGTCATATCCTCGGCGGTCTGGAACAGGGTGAACTTGTCGTGGCACGGCTCGGAGGCGTAGGGGCAGAACTGGGTGCAGTTGCCGCACTCGTTGCACATCTTGTCCACATGGACGATCTGGTGGCTGCCGTCGGCCATGCGGATGGCCACATTGGCGCGGTTGG